>CACHRP010000003.1 GCA_902582315.1 uncultured Pelagibacteraceae bacterium | reverse complement strand
AGTTTATAAAGAACTTGCAAAAAAAGATAAAGACTTAGTTGTTAACGTATATCCATCACTTCACATTGAAGCAAAGAAAAATAAGGACTTATTTTTACCTTTATCAGGAATCTCAAATTCAAAGACACTAGACTGTAATGAAAATGGATATTTTACTATTTTTAAAAGTGATAGATATGGTTTTAATAATCCAGATATAGAGTGGAATTCAAACAAAATTGAATATCTTCTTGTTGGAGACTCATTTACTCATGGGGCATGTGTTAATAGGCCAAATGATATAGGTTCTGTTCTAAGAAATCTTTCAAATAAAACTGTTATAAATATTGGATATGGTGGAAATGGACCACTTTTAGAATATGCAACCTTAAAAGAATACATGCCTCAAAATGTTAAAAATATTATTTGGATATATGTAGAAAATAACGATCTAATTAATTTAGGGGTTGAAATTAACAATAATATTTTAATTAAGTATTTAGATGATGATACTTTCACACAGGATCTAATTAATAAACAAGTTCAGATAGATAAATTTAATAGAAATGTGATGATGAGCCATTTTTTAGATGACGAGATTAGAATTTTAAAGAAAGACTCAAAACTTAAATATAAAATTCTAAAATTTATAAGGTTAGATAAAACTAAAAATAAGTTAAAATCTATTTTTTCGAAAAAAAAGAATAACGAATTAAATTATAATAAATTTAAGCTAATTTTAAATAAAGCTAATAACCTAGCTAAAATTAATAATTCAAAACTATATTTTGTATATCTTCCTTCTATAGAAAGATTTAGAAATCAAAAATATAATGACGATTTAGAAACAATTGAGCAAATTGTAAACGGATTAGGTATAAAATTTATTAATATCAACAAAGAGGTATTTGAAAAAGAAGATGATAAATTGAGCCTTTTTCCTTTTAAAACAAGACAACACTATACTGTAAAGGGATATGATAAAGTTGCTGAAACAATTTATAGACTTACAAGATGATTAATTTTAAAGAAAAATAAAAATGATAAAGCAACTTCCAAAAAGCACAAAAGTTGTAGTTATAGGAGGGGGTGTAGCAGGTTGTTCTTGCGCATATCATCTTGCTAAATTTGGTTGGAAAGATACTATTTTACTTGAGAGAGATCAGCTAACTTCTGGAACCACATGGCATGCAGCAGGTCTTATTGGACAACTAGGTGCATCTCAAACTATTACAAAATTAAGAAAGTATTCATTAGATTTGTATAAAGAACTTGAAAAAATCACAGGCCTATCCACCGGATTTAAACAAAACGGTGCAATAACTATTGCCTCTACAAAAGATAGAATGCAAGAACTTTTACGACAAGCAACCACAGCTCAATTATCTAACGTTGAAGTTCAGGTTTTAGATAAAAAAAAAACAAAACTAATGTATCCAGTTATTGAAGACAGAGACATTGAAGGTAGTGTTTATATGCCTAAAGATGGTCAGGCTGATCCTGTGGGCGTGACTAATGTTTTAGCCAAGGCAGCAAAAATGGAAGGAGTAAAAATTTTTGAAAAAACGCCGGTTAAAAAGATTTTAGTTAACAAAGGTAGAGTAGTAGGAGTTGATACAATTTATGGTAAAATAGATTGTGAGTTCGTAGTGCTTGCATCGGGAATGTGGTCTAGACAAATTGCTGAGGATATAAACGTAAGTGTACCACTTTATCCAAATGAACATTTTTATCTAATTACTGAACCAATTAAAAATCTACCAAAAGACTTACCTGTCTTAAGAGATTACAACGCCTGTCTTTATTTAAAAGAAGATGCAGGAAAAATGCTTATTGGAATATTTGAACCTAATGCAAAACCAGCTTTTAAGGAGACAGGAAGAGTCCCAGAAAATTTTTCTTTTGGAGAGTTTCCAGATGATTTTGATCATTTCGAACCATATTTAGAAAAATCTTTTTATAGGTTGCCAATGCTTAAAGACGCTGGAATAAGAAAATTTTTTTCAGGTCCAGAGTCTTTTACTCCAGATACACAATATCTTTTAGGAGAAACAGCTGAGGTAAAAAAGTTATATACCTGCTGTGGATTTAATAGTATTGGAATTGCTAGCGCTGGCGGAGCAGGAAAAGCAACCGCAGAATGGATGATGAATGGGCATACAAATGAAGATTTATTTTCTTTAGATATAAAAAGATTTCAAAAATTTCACTCGTCAAAAAAATTTATTATGGAAAGAGTTACGGAAACTTTAGGTGATTTATATGGTATGCATTGGCCATACAAACAGCACTCTACTTCAAGAAATCAAAAACTGCTACCTTACCATGACGAATTAAAAAAAGCTGGTGCTTGTTTTGGAACAACATCTGGTTATGAGAGACCAATGTGGTATTCTTTAAACGGAAAACAACCAAAATATGAATATAGTTTTAGTTTTCAAAATTGGTACCCATCTGCAAAACATGAAACAACAAATGCAAGAAAAAATGTAGGTCTTTTCGATTTATCATCGTTTGCAAAATTTGATTTAAAAGGAGAAAATGTACATGACGAGTTGCAAAAAATTTGCACAGCGAATATAAAAAGTGCAACTGGTAAGACAACTTATACTCAAATGTTAAATGAAGAGGGGGGCATAGAAACCGACCTAAGTATTGTATGTATTGAAAAAAATTATTTTAGAGTAGTTACGTCTGCTGCTACAAGAGAACACGATAAGTCCCATATTAAAAAATATTTGTCATCCAAAGTTGAATTTAAAGATATCACTGATGAGTATTGTTGTTTTGGATTATTTGGGCCAAATAGTAGGAAAATGATTAGTAAAATTAGCAAAGATGACTTTTCTAATGAAAATTTTAAATTTGGTTTTGCGAAATTTATCAAAATTAAAGATATTGACGTCTGGGCTCAAAGATTATCTTATGTGGGTGAGCTGGGGTACGAATTATATGTAAAAAGTTCAGAGGCCAAAAAATTATATGATATAATTTTTTCAGAGGGTAAAAACTTTAATATGGTCCATTGTGGAATGCATGCTATGGACATTATGAGAATGGAAAGTGGTTTTTTACATTGGGGCCACGATATTTCTGCTGAGGAAAACCAATATCAAGCAGGTCTAAGCTTTGCAATAAGTTATAAAAAAAATATAGATTTTATTGGAAGAAGCGCAATATTGAAACTTAAGGACCAACCTATATCAAAACAATTTATTATGCTCACCTTAAAAGAAAATAAACCAGGCGAACCACTACTTCTCCATGAAGAGCCCATTTATATAAACGATAAAATAATTGGAAGGACAACATCAGGAAATTATTCTTTTTGCTTTAATAAAAATTTAACATTTGGTTATGTTAACGGTAACATTTCTAAAGATGAGCTTAAATCAGCCAAATTATATGTCGAGGTTGCAAAGAAAAAGTACGCTGCAGAATTACAAGCTAACAGCTTGAATCAAAACAACTTCAAGACGATATAAAATATAATACTCAATCTGATCTGTTAAATTTATTTTAAAACCTCAAATTGAACAACCTGAAGATTGTAAAACTAAATCTCTCATGATTAATTTAGGCATGTCATCAGAAAAAACTGCCAGTAAATCAACTCAGACGTTTATTATTGATAGTGAAGATTATGAATTTGAACACACTATTCCTAAGAAAAAAAATAACAAAGTTGATATAAATTTACTGATGGACAGAGTTAGAGAAGAAAAAAAAAAAGAGAAAAAAGAAAATCTAATTTTTGTAAGTTTAATAGCTTCAGTAATTTTGATTACAGGAGCAATCGCATCATTTTAGAAAATAATATTAATTTTTACGAATCCTTGCTGCATTAAATAATTTACAAGAAACCTCTGCAATTTTATTCACATTCTCCAATCTATATTTATCCACCTCTTTAACACTATTTGAGTCAGATACTACATATAGACCGTTTTTATTTTTATCTACAAATTTTTTATCTACTAAAAATTTCAATTTCCTAATTACAGTTGGTCTTGGTATTCCTGTCAAATCTGAGATTGTCATTGCATTCAATCCAAGAGTCTCGGTTAATGATAGGAGCTCATCTAAATAAGTGTCTTTTACTTTATCAGGATATTTATTTGATGCTTTGAATTTTTTTGTTAGTGATAAATTTTGATTGTAAACAATCATCGCCCAGATTTGAACAGTTTCGTAATCATTAAAAAATTTTTTTTTAAAAGTAGTTAGCATTTCTATTTGAAATTTTAAAAAATAATTCCAGCAAAGTGTATAATTATTTTTTATTAACAGCTCCATATCAAAATTAGATATTTGTTGATTGATAATATTCGCTTTATACAGAAGCTTAGATAAATTTGCCAAGAATTTTGATATCATATGTATTGAAGTAATTGGTTTTTGTAAGTTGTAAGCTTTTCTGTTTATTATTATCGCTTTTTTATTTTTCTTTATGATGCCGATTTTTTCTAACTCTAATATTTTTCTTCTTGCTGTTTCTTTTGATATTGAAAGATCTTTAGCAATATTAACTATATTAAATTTTTTAATTTCATACTGGTCAACATTATAGAATTGATCAAAATTATATTTGATAAAATATTCAGCATAACTATCAAATGTCTTACTCACCAAACTCATTAAGATGAAATATTTATCTAAATCTTTAAATGTTATATAAGCATTATTTAACCAAATTCTCTGAAGTTCAAAATAATCTGTAATTATATCAATGTAATTTTTAGCAAGTATATTGTAAACATCAGCTACGTCTACTTCTGTAGAAAATTTTAAACGTATTTCTTTTGACATTTTAATTTTAATAAATAATTAACTTAATAATAAAAATAAAAGATGTAAATTAATTTTATGGAATTTGTCAAATTAGTAGGACCTTTTGGTGTTTTTTTTATTATGTTTGCGCTTGGCTTAAATTTAAGTATTAAAAGATTCCTAAGAGTATTCAAAAATCCAAAAAATTTTATCGTAGGAGTGATTTGCCAAATAGCTATCCTCCCAATTATCGGCTTAATAGTTATTAGTTTATTACCTATGGATAAAGAATTTCAAATTGGAGTGTTTCTTTTATTAATTATGCCTTCAGCAGCAATGTCCAACTACGCTACAAGAATTGCTGATGGCAATGTACCTTTATCTATATGTTTAACTTCAATATGTGCTTTATTTTCTTTTATCACAGTTCCAATATATTTAAATTTATTTTCAAATTTTTTATATAATCAAAATTTTAATTTACAATTATTTACATTTTCAATTAAAACATTTTTATTTATTACAATGCCCGTTTTTATAGGAATATATTGTAGAGAAAAATTTTCTAATTTTTTTAAAAATTTAACTTTTACTCTTGATAGATTAGCATTTGTTATTTTTTTAATTATTGTATTTATAGCTATTTATACAGAGAAAGATAACTTGGTTAATTATTTTGATGATGTCGGAGTAATTATGAGTTTAATTTTAGTAATGGTTTTTGCATCTTCCTTTTTAATAACTCAAATATTTATCGATGATATTCCATCAAAAAGAGCAATCAGAATTGAGGCATTATTACAAAATGGAGCAATGGGGTTTGTAGTTGGTGCATTAATTTTTTCTGAAATTCAATATCTAGTTCCAATAACTATATATGCACTTTTGCAATACTGTTTTCTTTTATTTTATCTTGGAAATATAAAATTAAAAAAATAAATCAGAATTAAGATTCTCAATGAATTCTATTAATATTTTATTATCGGATGAAGATAAAAAATGTCTAAATTTAACATAAAAAACACTATAATTTCCTATTTAATAGTTTTTAGTAATTTTTAATATACCTTTTCGAAATACCATGATACGAGGGGTTATGAAAAAAATATTCATTTTTACATTAATAAGTTTTTTTGCGAGTTTTGGTGCTCTCACCGCAAATGAAAAAACTGGATCTCAACATGAGTATGGTTTTAGCATATTAGGAAGCTATGAATATGAAGAAACACAATTTATGCATTTAAGAGGTGGCTCGCAAGCTGAGAGTAATAAATTTGAAAATTTAGGCTTCATCTACAATTATAAGAATAGTTTTTTAAATAATGGATATTTTACAGAATTCGAATTTGATAACAGCTATCAGTTTATGAATCAATCTTACTGGAGTAATACGACAGGAACAATGAAAGACATAGACGTTGATATTTTTAATTCTAGACTTCTATACGGATTTAATATTTCAGATAAATTAATGTTAAAATCTGGTTTAGGTTATAGATATTTATATCACTATTGGCAAAACAGAGTAAGTACTACTGGTGGTAAAGGATATGACAGAGAACAAGATTATACATACATTCCTATTATAGCGGAATTAAAAGCACCAATACCAGAATTAAGTGTTGATGGAATTTTAAAAATAGAATTTGATCAAGTTATTGCAGGACAAAATAATTCATACCTCGGATATTTAGGTGGTGCAAATAAAGATTTAGAATTTACAAATGACGATGGTTATATATGGAAAGTGTCCTATGCAGCAAATATTTCTAATTATGTAATTGAACCTTATTATGAGTTTATGAGTATAGAAGAATCTACTGTTACAAATAGTTCACAAGAACCATCAAATACAACAAAAGAAATTGGTGTAAGATTTAAAACTGCATTTTATACTAGTAATACTTCAGATGTTTCAAATTATAAAACTTTCTTAAACGATGATAATTATTATTTTGGAATACAATTGCTCAAGTCTGAGGTCGAACTTGGCTTATATGCACCAACAGGTACAGCAAAAATTGATGAAGAGGTTGGTTATGGTTATAGTTTAGTAAGTGGGACAGGTTTAACGGATTTTATAGACTTAGAGTTTGCTTTTAATCAATTTAATCAATCACAATTGAGTTGCAATAACGGTGATACAATAAAAACTGATGGAAGATACAATAATGGTGCAAACGATCCAGGTGACACATTAACTTGTGGCTCGGATGGCATTCAAGTTGTTATTGAGAGTTATTCAACAGCATTTGGTATTAAACCTAAGTATGAGTATTCAGTAAATGGTCTAGACTTGGCTTTGAATTTAAATGTTGGTTATCACAGATGGGATCAATCAGAAGCTACTGTAACAGCAGGCTCAAGTACCAGTGTTGTAGATCATACTGGAATGGATCCTTATTATGGAATAGGTATAAGTACTAGCTATGATAATTTTGATTTAAGTGTATCTTATTTAGATCATGACATGTTTTACGACGCAAAGTCTTTAGGTGCATCACTAAATTATAAATTTTAGAATTTTTTTATTAGTTACTCTCTTTTTTTTGGTCCAATTATGTGACTCAAAAAAACTTTTTTACACCAATCTCTTAATTTCTTGTTTGAAAGAAAAAAAATAAGTAGTATACATCAACGAGAATTTAATGGCGGGGTAGCTCAGTTGGTTAGAGCGCGGGACTCATAAGCCCGAGGTCAGTGGTTCGATCCCACTTCCCGCTACCAATTTTACATGAGCAAAATTTTAAAGTTTTTAGAGTCCTTGGCAAAATTTGATGACTCTATCGAATTTCAAATGTTAGAAATAGGTGCTCATCCATATGAAGGCTCTAAAGAACCCTTTCATGAGATAATTAATTTTTTTCCAAATTCTAAAATTTCTGCGTTTGACCTAGATAAAGATGAATGTGAAAAATTAAACCAAAATTCACCAAAAGGGATTAATTTTTTTCCTTTTGCATTAGGTAAAAAAGAAGAGAAAAAAAAAATTCACATTACCAATCATCCAATGTGCACATCATTATATGAGCCTAATGAAAAATTAATAAAATTATACAATAACCTTGAATTTGCGTATCTGAAAAAAACCGAGGAGATTGAAACAGTTAGTTTAGATTTTTTTATCAAAGAGCAAAAAATTAAATTTATAGATTTCATCAAAATAGATATTCAAGGAGCTGAATTAGATGTATTTCAAGGTGGATTGAGTTGTTTAAAAAAAGTTTTAGCAATAATTACTGAGGTTGAGTTTATACAACTTTATAAAAACCAACCTTTATTTGGAGATGTCAGCGCTTTTTTAAAAAAAAATAATATAAACTTTCATAAATTTTTAAGTTTACAGGGAAGAACATTGAAACCAACAGTGCTTAATAATAATCCTAACTTTTCCACTCAACATATGTGGTCTGATGCAATGTATTTAAGAAATATTGAGACAATTCCAAATTTGGATGATCATCAAATATTAAAATTGTCAATATATTCGTATATCTATGGTAGTCCAGATTTGACCTACCATTGTTTAAAACAATACGATCTAAAGAATAATACTAACTTAGTTAATTTAATTAAAAATTTATAGTTTTTTTAAATAATTTGAGTATTCACAATTACCATAAAATTTTATTGCATCACTTAATTTAGACTTTTTAATCCAACCATAATTCAGCGCTATCTCTTCTAAACATGCAATCTTAAAACCTTGTCTATTTTCTATTGCTGACACAAAAGAGCTTGTTTTGTAAAAGTCTTCTATTGAGCCCGAGTCAAGCCAAGCTCCACCTCTACCGATTAAATCGGCTGTTAATTTGTTGTTTTTTTTATATTTGTTTATTAAATCAACAATTTCTAATTCTTTTCTTTTTGATGGTTTTAGTTTTTTTGCATAATTTACAACATTATTATCAAAAAAATAAAGACCAGTTATTGCGAGGTCCGATAAAAATTTTTTTGGTTTTTCTTTTATATTGATAACTCTATTTCTTTTATCTATTTTAGCAACCCCATAAAGCTCTGGTTTATTTACTTTATGTAAAATTATTTTTGCACCTTTTTTTAATTTTACAGAATTTAATAATTGTTTAGTTAAATTTTGACCATAAAAAAAATTATCTCCTAGAATTAGTGCTACATTATCTTTACCAATAAATTTTTCACCTAATATGAAAGCATCTGGTAAACCTCTAGGAGAAGATTGTTCTTTATAAGTAATATTTACTCCAAAGTTATTACCATTAGGAATTATTTTTTTGTATTGAGAGAGTTGTCCTTTATTAACTATTATTAATATATCCTTTATTTTTGCTAACATTAAAATTGAGAGCGGATAAAAAATTAAAGGCTTATCGTAAATTGGGAGCAATTGTTTATTTACTGCTTTAGTAAGTGGACTCATTCTTGTACCCATTCCACCAGACAATATAATTCCTTTTTTTATCATTTAAATTTATTTCCCAATCTTTTAGTTATATCCTTTTTTTTAATATTTGAAAAATATCCAGGATTTTTTAAATACCAATCAAACGTTTTTTTTAATCCGTTTACAATATTTGTTTTTGGTTTCCACTTTATATTATATATTAATTTATTACTATTAAGAGCATATCTTAGATCATGACCTGGTCTATCTTTTACAAATTTAATTTTTACATTTTTTCCTGTTTTAATTTTATTTTTTCCAATTTTTATAAGTCTTTTACAAATTTTTATATTGTTTAGGTTTAAATTTGATCCAATATTGTAAAAATTTCCAGCTTTACCTTTCTCCAATATTCTAATTAAAGCTTCACAGTGATCATCAACAAATATCCATTCTCTTGAATTTGTACCTTTGCCATAAATTGGTAGGTTTTTATTATTTAAAATATTATAAATTAATTTTGGAATTAGTTTTTCTGGGTGCTGTCTTGGTCCATAATTATTAGAACAATTAGTAACTATTGCTGGAATTTTGAATGTTCTTATATACGAATAAACCAAATGGTCAGAAGATGCTTTAGAAGCAGCATACGGAGAACTTGGCTTATATGCATCCTCTTCTTTTGATCTACCGGACAGGACATCTCCATAAACTTCATCTGTTGAAATATGTATTAATAAGGAATTTTTATTATTCTTATGATATTTCCTAAAAACCTGTAATAAATTAAAAACACCTAAAATATTGCTTTTTATAAAACTTTCAGGACCATCTATTGATCTGTCAACATGAGTCTCTGCCGCAAGATTGAATATAGCCTTAGGTTTATATCTTTTGAGAATTTCTAAAATTTTTTTTTTATTATTTATATCTGATCTGAAAAATTTATAATTTTTATGTTTTAAAAAGTTTTTT
The DNA here is from genome assembly GCA_902582315.1 of uncultured Pelagibacteraceae bacterium. Lineage (GTDB taxonomy): Bacteria > Pseudomonadota > Alphaproteobacteria > Pelagibacterales > Pelagibacteraceae > Pelagibacter. Next base: position 138,119 of record CACHRP010000003.1, on the reverse strand, counting down.
ACATTATAAAAGTTTGAGGAATATGTTACCTTATCTATGTTAATGACAAAATATTTTTTTTTGAGAAGAATTTTAATTAAATTACTACCTATAAAGCCTAAACCACCAGTAACTACAACTTTCTTCATATTTTTTTTTACAATAATTACTTATTTAAGTATAGTTTTAATTATTCATGAATATCAACATTGATGAAATTACTTTTGTTATAGTTACACATCAAAGCGAACAAGTTATTAAAAATTGTTTAAACTCGCTTCCCAAAAATTCAAAAAAAATAATTGTCGAAAATTCACAAAATTTAAAACTAAAAAAATCATTAGAGCATAATTATGACAATATTGAGGTTGTTATTTCAGAAAACCTTGGTATGGGTGGGTCAAACAATATAGGTATTGAAAAAAGTAAGACAAAATATGCTTATGTATTAAATCCAGATGTTAGGTTTAAAAAAGACACAATTGATGTTTTATTAAAATATTTAAAAAAAATAGATGACTTTGCAATAGCAACCCCACTAAATAGTAACAAAGACTATCCAAATTTTAAAATTGAACCAAAAAAACAGAATTTTAATTATAATGACTTTATATCAGTTGATACTATAGACGGTTTTTCAATGTTAATAAATAAATCAAAATATCAAGATAATATTTATTTTGATGAAAATTTCTTTTTATACCTTGAAAATGACGACTTGTGTTTAAGAACAAAGAAAAAAGGTGAAAAAATTTTTGTAATAACAAAAGCATTAATTGACCACTCTGGTGGCATCGGAAAAACAGATAAAATTGAACAATTAAGAAATTGGCATTGGATGTGGTCTAAGTTTTATTTCAATAAAAAACATTATGGGTATTTGATCGCTTTAAAAAATATATCTTTGAATTTTATAAGTGCTGTAATTAAATATTTAATTTATTTATTAATTATGAAAAAAAATAAACGTAAAGTTTATGAAATGAGAATAAAGGGTATTTTTAATTCGATTATGGGAAAAAAATCTTGGTTTAGGATTTAAAATTCCCTAAAAGAAATACTTATATCTTTATTTGTTGGATCACAGGGATAATCAAGATTATTTATGGGAAAATTATAATTATATTTTAATTTATCATCCTTATCAAATTCATCCTTATTTAAAAAAGTTATTTCCAAAACTATCGGCAATCCATCACTGTTAACTGATCTATAATTGTTTCCGTGAATATGAATTATATGATATTTTTTTTTTATTTTTTTAACTAAATCTACAAATAAAATATTTTTTTTATCTGTCCAATGAAATTCAATAATCATAATTTTTATTGTTTTGCTATATTCTAGTAAATCTCCAATAATATCATACTCTGAACCCTCAATATCTGATTTAAGACCTATTACTCTATTTTTATCACTTAATCTTGTAAAAATTTTTTTTATATCTGCTTCTTTACTTTTTTTACTTAATTTACCAACTACTTTTTCTTTAAAAAATTTTACATTTTTTAATCTTAAAAAATTTACATAATTTTTAAGATATTTTACCCTTTTATAAAATTCCTTAAATGTTGCTCTAAAAGTTAAGAGTCTTCTAAAATATTTAAATATAATATAAAAATAATCATTTAAAGATACCGAATGATCGTAAATATTTATATCGATATTTGAGTTTGTTTTTATTAAATCGTTCTCAAAAGACCAGGGTATATTATCTGTGTTAGAACCATTACCCAAACCAAAAGATATAAATGTATCTAATTTAGAAATTATTTCATTATCAACAACATAACCACCGTCCATTTTATTTCCAAGTCTTATCAATTTATTTTTTATTATTGGGGCCAGGAAATTATACTTCTCATTTATATAATTTAACTTCATCTATATTTTCTTAGAGTAATATTTGATAATTTTTTTTATTAAAAATTTTCCATAAATTTTATCTACTCTTTTAATATTATTTCTTTTTAAGCATTTTTTATAATCAGAAATTTTTTTTCTAACATCTTTTTCTCTAAAAAATTTACTATTTGATGACACAAATTTTCTGTAATCGAGTTTTAAGTAATCAAACGCATACTTTATCATTTGTATTGCGCTAAAAGACTTTCCATTAGATAAAATAAAATCTTGTGGTTTATTTTTTATAAATTCAATCAAATATTTTGATTGTTCATCACACCAATTCCACTCTCTCGATATATTTAAATCACCAAATTTTGTCTTAGTTTTATATTTTTTTGCTTTTAATGCTGCAATACATATTTTTGGTATTAAATAATGTTTTGGTCTTAAAAAAGATTCAGAGTTAAAAATTATTGCATTATAAGTTTTTAATTTATATTTCTCTCTATACTCTTTTGTAATATTAAAAGATTTGACTTTTGAAAAGCCATATGGACTCACAGGTTTTTTTGGAGAATTAATTTTAATTCTCCCTTTCATTTTACCATACATTTCACATGAGGCAGCATTAACAAACTTACAGTTGCTTTTATATTTTTTTAATATTGATAAAAAGTTTTTACAACCTACAACATTGCTTAAATATGTTTCTTTTTTTTTATAAAATGACTTTGCTGGAGAACTTTGACCTGCAAAATAAAAAATATAATTTGGTTTCATTTTTTTAATAAATCTATCAATACTTTTTAGATTATAAATATTTAAATTATGAGCTAAAATATTTTTTTTTGTCCAATTTTTTTTGTGTTTCTCTTTATTTCTTGTAGTGATGTTTACCTCATAATTTTCCTTAAGAAGAAAGTTACTAAGTGAAAAACCAAATTGCCCACTTCCACCCACAATTAAAGCAATTTGCTTATTTTTAAAAATTGTCATTTAAATATTTAAATAATTTTTCAAAATGCGGTTGGAAAAAAAAATCAAAACCATTATTTCCGACAGGTTGCACAAACGGAGTCTCAGGAGAGGCCTCAAGAAGTCTTGGAACTTTTAAAGTTTCAGATAATGCATAACCAACAGACATGTTGCCTAAGAAAAATTTTGAAGATTTAATGATTTGTGCCATTTCTAGTAAATCTTTGCAGTTGTACATTTCTAAATTTGGAATATTTTTTTTTAAATCTTGATATTCCTCCTCAACGCCCACATATAGCAAATCATTATAATTTTTTAAAAAATCGTAGTTAATATAAATATTTCTGAATCTAAATGATCTTAGTATTACAATTTTATTTTTAATTTCTGCATGATCATCCACAAATAAACTTGGATTATTTAGATCAAAATGTTCTCCTGTAATCGCAAAAAACCATCTTGGTGAGTTAAAGGTAAATGAAATAGGAATTTCTCTAAATAAATCTAAATTAATATCAATTTTCTCATCTTCGTATTTTTTAATAATATTTAACGATTTTTGTGTTTTAAGAAGAGGAAATAAAAATTTAAATGTCCTTTCATCAATATAATAACCATTTCCAGTATGTTTATAGTAGTCATAAGTAAATTTTTTATTTAAATTAACGTATAGATTACATTTATGACTTTCCGAAAGTTTTTTTATTAGCGGGAGAGAATAAATTAAATCTCCAAGTGGTCCTGAATGAAAAAAGTTTAATTGGGTCTTATTTTTTATAATATTATTTATTTCAATTATTTTGTCTTCATATTTTTCTTTGAAAAAATTTATTTTATTTTGGAGTTTGAGAACATTTTTTTGGTCGCTTTTGAAAATTTTATAATATAGTTTTTTAAACATTTTTTAGTGACCAGGAAATTCTATTAAATTTTCAACTAAATGACCTTGTTTTATTAAATTGTTGCAACCACCTAAATCATATAAATTTATAACAAAAATAAAACCTGCGACAGAAGCCTCAGATAAATCTACTAGTTTAGCTGCAGCTTCAGCAGTACCTCCAGTAGCTATAAGATCGTCAATTATAAGAACTTTATCATTTTTTTTCATAGAATCTTTGTGTACTTCAATGGTTGCATCCCCATACTCTAATTTAAAATCTACAGAGTGAGTCTCAGCGGGAAGCTTATTTTTTTTTCTTAACATTATAAATGGTTTTTTTACTAAATATGAAACTGCTGATGCAAAAACAAAGCCCCTAGATTCTATTGCTGCAATTTTATTAAAAGTAAACTTTTGAGATTTTTCTTCAATTAGCTCTATACAATATGCAAATGCTTTTTCATTTTTAATTAGAGTTGTTATGTCTCTAAATAAAATTCCCTTTTTTGGATAATCAGGTATTGATCTAATATAATCTTTTAAATCCATAAATTTTTACGATATAAATAATTAAATCATTTTAAATAATATGACAAATAAATTAGCAATAATAGGTGGAAGTGGCTTGTATGATGTAGAAGAATTTGCAGATCGTGAGTTTTTAGAAATCAAAACAGCATGGGGAAATCCATCAGATAAAATATTAAAAACGAGATATAATGAAAAAGAAGTTTATTTCTTACCAAGGCACGGTAAAGGACATTTTATTTCACCTTCTAAAATAAATTTTAGGGCAAATATTGATGCTTTAAAACAATTAGGAGTATCCGATATTGTCTCGATATCTGCTGTTGGATCTTTGAAGGAAAATTTACCACCAGGAAAGTTTGTCATCGTAGACCAATTTATTGATCGTACTTTTGCAAGAAATAAAACTTTCTTTGATGATGAAATAGTTGCACATGTTTCAATGGCTCACCCCACATCTAATGGTCTGATGAATGCTTGCGAAGAGTCAATTAAAAAATCTAATATAGATTATCAAAGAGGGGGTACATATGTTGTTATGGAGGGCCCACAATTTTCAACACTTGCAGAATCTAATCTATATAGAGACTGGAAAGCTGATGTCATTGGAATGACGAATATGCCTGAAGCAAAATTAGCTAGAGAGGCTGAAATTAGATATGCATCAGTATCAATGGTAACCGACTATGACTGTTGGCATCCGGATCATGAAAATGTAGATGTTCAAAAAGTTATAAAAGTTCTTTTAGATAATGCAGCTAAAGCGAAAGAAATGATTAAAAATTTAATAGACAATTATGAAGAGTATATTGATCCAAATGACCCAACTAATAACTGTTTAGATGTAGCAATAATTACTGCTCCAGAAAAAAGAACAAAAGAAACTATAAAAAAACTAAAAAATATTGCTGGGAGAGTTTTGGGAAAGTGACAAAAAAAAAAGAACTTAAGGGTAGATGTGGTTGTGGAAATGTAAAATATATCATAAAAGATGAGCCATTATTTACACAGGCATGTCATTGCAAGGATTGTAAAATTTCTACCGGATCATCTTTTGTTATTCACACTATGATTTTAGAAAAAGACTTAGAAGTCAAGGGTGATGTTGCATCTATAGAACTTCCTACAGGTAGTGGGAAAGGAGTGAATGCTTATTTTTGTATTATTTGTGGTGTTTACGTTTATTGCAAATATAACATTTCACAAGGCAGAATTGCAATCAGAACTCAAACTCTAGAAAATTCAATTACCCCACAAGCTCATATTTTTGTGAAAGATAAGGATCCATGGATAGAAATAAGTAATAAAAAAATTTGTTATGATAAATATTATGACAGAGATAAAACTTGGCCAAAAAAAAGTTTAGATAGAATATAAAATGAAAATTGAGCAAAAGGAATATCGTACAATTTGGTTTGAAAATAATATTGTCAAAATAATTGATCAAACAAAACTACCTCATAGATTTGTAATTAAGGATATTAAAACTATAAAAGATGCAGTTAATGCAATTAAAGTAATGGAGGTGAGAGGCGCACCATTGATAGGAGCCACAGCTGCTTATGGGCTTGTGTTATCTATTTTAGAAAATAAAGATCAATCTTTTTTAAAAAACTCAGCAAATGACTTAATTAAATCAAGACCTACAGCAATAAATTTAAAATGGGCTGTCGACAGAATGATGAAAAAAATTTCAGGAGTGAATATAAATAAAATTTTTGAAATCGCTTTAAATGAAGCTAAAGAAATTGCTGAGGAGGATGAAAAATTTTGCGAAAAGATCGGATTACATGGTTTAAAAATAATTGAGGAGATCCATAATAAAAAAAAAGATACTATTAATATTTTAACACATTGTAATGCAGGGTGGCTTGCAACAATAAATTGGGGAACTGCAACCTCTCCTATATATCACGCACACAAGAAAGGAATTCCCTTGCATGTATGGGTAGATGAGACAAGACCAAGAAACCAAGGAGCAAATCTTACATCATTTGAACTTAATGAAGAGTATGTCCCAAATACAGTAATTGCAGATAATACTGGAGGATTATTAATGCAAAGGGGAAAAGTTGATATGTGTATTGTTGGAACAGACAGAACTTTAGCAAATGGAGATGTTTGTAATAAAATTGGTACTTATCTTAAAGCTTTGGCAGCAAAAGATAATAATATTCCTTTTTATGTAGCACTACCTAGTTCTACAATTGACTGGAATATCAAAGATCATAAAGATATTCCTATAGAGGAGAGAAATTCTGAGGAACTATCATACATTGAAGGATTAGACGATAAAGGGAATGTTAAAAAAGTACAAATTTATCCAAAAAAAAGTAAAGCAATGAACTTAGCTTTTGATGTAACTCCAGCTAAATATATAACAGGTTTGATTACTGAAAAAGGGGTTTGCGATGCATCAATTGAGGGAATTAAAAATTTATTCAAATGAAAAAAAATTTATATTTTATACTTTTTTTGATTATAGCGTTTATTATGCTTTATATATCAAGAATCGAGTATGGATCTCATAGTTTAGATAAATCTATGAAAGCATGCATTATTGCCCAAAAAAAATTAGATAAGAGTAAAAATATTGATGATATCAAATCTTTTTGTGAAAGAGAGATTAATAAAAAACTTAAAAAATAATGTTAGAAATAAAGAAAGAAGTAATTGAGTATGCAAAAAAACTTAATACTGAAAACCTTTCGCCTTTGAGGTCTGGTAATATTTCAATGAGAGGATTCAATGATGGAGTTGAAGGTTTCTTCATTACACCTTCCGGAGTAAAATACGATGATCTAACTGCAGATAGTATTGTTTTTTTAGAATTAAACGAAAATAATAATATAAAAAAAATTTCAGATAAGGTTATTAATCCATCTTCTGAATGGCGTTTTCATCAAGATATTTACATAAAAAAAAGGGATGCTCATGCGATAGTCCATGCTCATTCGGCTAATGCTGCAGCTGTTTCAGCTCATGGCAAGAATATTCCTGCATTTCATTACATGGTCGCTTTAGCTGGCGGAAATAACATAAAGTGTGCAGAATATGCAACCTTTGGAACCAAAGAATTATCTCAAAACATTATTAAGGCCCTAGATGGAAGAAAAGCATGTCTTATGTCTAATCATGGTCAGGTTGCATTTGGCAAATCCCTCAGTGAAGCGTTTGAGCTTGCAGAAGAGATCGAAAATATTTGTCATCAATATATAAATACAATAAAGTTAGGTAATCCTAAGATTCTTTCAGATGAAGAAATGAAAAAAATCTTAGATAAAACAAAAAATTATAAAAGAAATTAAATTTTTTATGACTAAAGTTGGTGAACATATAACACTAGATATCATAGGTACAACTAAAGAATATGAGCCACAATTCTTTGAAAAATTAGTCTACAAAATTGCAAAAAAAGCTAAAGTTACTGTATTAGAAATATCAAAGTATAAGTTTGAACCCCAGGGATTTACTCTTGTTGCACTTTTGGCTGAAAGTCATATTAGTTTTCATACTTTTCCTGAAAAAGGAATTATAAGTTTCGATTTTTTTACATGTGGAAAAGTTAACCCTATCGTCGCTTTAGATATTATTAAAAAAGATATTAAATATAAAAAAATTGTTAAAAAAGAATTTAACAGAGACAACATTATTTACTATGATGACATTTATAGTTCGCCAGGACTAAAAAAGTATTATTTGGTAAAAGATATTTTGGAAGACTTTAACTCCAAAGTTGGCCAACACATTGAAATTTTAAATCTTGAACAGTTTGGAAAGTCTTTATTTATTGATAATGAACTTCAAGTTGCTGAGAGCGATGAGCATTTGTACAGTTCAACTTTCGTTAATTCTGGTATTAAATTAAATCCTCAAAAAGATAAATCTGCAATTATTGGTGGTGGTGATGGGGGTGTTGCTAGAGAATGCATATCACAAGGATTTAATTATATAGACTGGTTTGAGTTAGATCCTGAAGTGGTCGAAGTATGTGAAAAACACTTAAGTAAAATAGGTAAAAAAGCTACAACAAAAAATTCAGTTAAGTGCGTTTGGGGCGATGCATTTGAAAGTATTAAAAAAATTGAAGATAATAAATATGATAAAATATTCGTAGACCTTAATGATGATCAGTACTGTATTGATCTCGCTGCAAAAAATATAAATTCACTTAAAAGAATTTTGAAGCCAAATGGAACAATAACTGCACAGGTTGGAAGCCAGGATAAAAAACCTAAACAAGTTAAAAAATGGCTCAGTTTATTTGAAAAAAGCTTTGGCAATACATCCTTAGATAGAATCTACATACCAAGTTTTGATTGTTCTTGGAATTTTGCATCTGCATTAAATAAATAATTTCTTTTTAAATCTTTTAAATTGTGAAATACTTATTAAAAAAATATTGGAGGCGATATGAATATTATAAAAAAATTTAGCTTAGGAGTTTTGATTACTTTATTTTTATCATTTTCTGCTAACGCTGATAAAATTAAAATTGGAACAGAAGGTGCGTACCCTCCCTGGAATTCAAAAGATGCTTCAGGCAAACTAATTGGATTTGAGGTTGAGCTTGCTTGGACACTTTGTAGATATATAGGTCAGCAATGTGAGATAGTTGAGCAAGATTGGGATGGTATGATACCAGCTCTAATCATGAGAAAATTTGATGCTATAATGGCTGGAATGTCTATTACTGCTGAAAGACAAAAAGCAATTAGTTTTTCTCAAGGATATGCTGACGAGGTTGCTTCATTAGCTGTAATGAAAGGTTCAGATTTAGAGGGCATGGATACACCGGCTGGAATTAATCTTACTAAACCGAATGCTGCAGCAAAAAAAGCTCTTAAAACTTTGACTGCTGCTTTAGCAGGTAAAACAGTATGTGTGCAAACTGCAACAATTCACCAAAACTTTTTAGACTCTGGTGATGTTGGAAAAGTAAATGTGAGAACATATAAAACTCAAGACGAAGTTAACTTAGATTTAGCATCTGGAAGATGTGATGCTGCATTAGCTGCCGCTGTAGCTTTTAGTGATTATGCAGAAAAATCAGGTAAACCAGTTGTATTAGTTGGACCAACTTTTTCAGGTGGTGCATTTGGTAATGGTGTAGGTGTTGGTATAAGAAAAGATGACACAGAGTTACTAAACGCTTTTAATAAAGCAATCGATAAAGCAAGAAAGAACGGCGACATTAGTAGAATTGCTACTAAGTGGTTCGGCTTCGATGCATCTATGTAAATAATTTTAGATTTGGCGACTATAATATATAGTCGCCAGTCTGTATGGAACTTCTTTCATTCGGAAAAACTGGTTGGGGCGATGAACTGTTAATCGCAACAATGATGACAATTGCTGTTTCAATAACAGCTATGTTTATAGGTTTTCTTTTTGCTTTAATATTTACCCCACTTAAATTATCCAAAAGTAAATTTTTAAATCTTATAGGAAACTCTTACACCACAGTTATCAGAGGAGTTCCTGAATTATTGGTTATTTATTTATTTTTCTTTGGCGGAAGTGGAGCAGTTATGTATGTTGCTTCTATATTTGGATATAATGAGTATATTGAAATCAACGCATTTATCACTGGATCTTTTGCAATTGGTATCATCTCAGGAGCTTATTCAACAGAAGTTTTTAGAGGAGCAATTCAATCAATTGATAAAGGACAATTTGAGGCCTCAAAGGTTTTAGGTTTAAAAAAACCAGTTCATTTTTTTAAAGTGATTATGCCCCAAATGTTAAGACTTGCTATTCCTAATTTGAGTAATGTTTGGCAAATAACACTGAAAGATACCTCACTTATCTCTGTGACTGGTTTAGTCGAAATAATGAGACAATCTTATATTGCTGCTGGATCAACTAGAGATCCTTTATTTTTTTATTCATTTGCGGCAGTATTATATCTAATGCTGACATATTTTAGCATGAAGTTAATCAATAAATTAGAAGTTAGATACAGTAGGGGGTATTAATGGATTTTGAATTAATGATTAATAGTTTACCTAAACTGTTAAATGCTACTTTTATAACTCTTAAATTATTAACTGCATCATTAATCTTTGGATTATTTATCGGGCTTTTTTTTGCAATTATAAGGTTAAATAAAAATCCAATAATAAATAAATTTGCTTACGTTTATTCTTATGTGTTTAGAGGGACACCACTTTTAGTTCAAATATTCATTATTTATTTTGGGCTAGGTCAAATAGAATATTTAAGATCAACAGCGTTATGGGTTATTTTAAAAGAGCCTTATTGGTGCGCAATTATTGCTTTTTCATTGAATACAGGAGCTTACACATCTGAAATATTACGATCTGCATTTCAAACAATAAAACCTGGAATGATTGAAGCAGGTCAGAGTTTAGGAATTTCCAGTAAAATTATTTTTTATAAAATCCAAATTCCCATCGCTATAAGACAATCTTTACCAGCTTATGGTAATGAAATAATTTTAATGATGAAGGGTACCTCGTTAGCAAGCACCGTAACTTTGATGGATCTCACAGGTGTAGCGAAATACATAATATCCACAACATTCAAGCCAATCGAAGTATTTATAGTTGCTGGTGGGATTTATCTTTTCATGACTTTTATAATTCATAATGTCATTAAGTTTTTAGAGAAAAAATACAGTTATTAATATGATGTATACTCTTTAATTTCTCTGATCTTAGATCCAGAATGACTGTTCATTTCAAGCTTAATTTTTCCTCTCTCGTCATTTAGAAAATGTATATCTCTTGATGTTTTAATAAAGACTTCTCCAAAATCTGCATTTTTTTCGCATAATCTTTTTTCATTTTCTATATTCCAAAGTTTATTATTTATTTCTTTAAGTGACTGAAAAAGTTTATCAAGTTTATTGTCTGATTTTATATTTTTTTTGAATTGTTCTGTTAATAATTCAAGCTCTTCATTAATAAATTTTAGTTTATGTTGATCTTTAATTTTTTCCTTTTTAATTTCAAGAATAGAAATTTTATCTAATAATTCACCAACCGAAACTTCAATAAGTATTTTATTCATAATTTTTTATATTATGTTAAGTTGTTTAAAATATGTCTAATATTTTAATTATTAAACACGGATCTTTAGGTGATATAGCCCAAGCAAGCGGTGCAATTCAAGATATTTATGAAAATCATAAAGATCATAACTTATATATAATGACCTCTAAACCTTACATTGATTTGTATAAAAAAAGCCCTTTCATAAAAGATATTATCTTGGATAAGAGATTATCTAGATTTAACCTAATTTACTTGTATCTATTAATGAGAAAAATTAAAAAGCTTAAATTTGTAAAAGTATTCGATTTACAAAATTCATCTAGAACATCATTTTATAAAAAAGTATTATTTCCAAATTCAAATTATAATTCTTGGTCATCATCCCAAACCACATTGCCATCAAATACAACTAAGGAAGAATTTGACAAACTTTCAGTTTTGGAGAGATTTGACCACCAATTAAAAACTTCAGGATTAAAAACTAAACATACTCTAAAACCAAATTTTGATTGGTCTTGTGCAGATATATCAAAAATTAATTCTAAATTTAAATTAGAGAAATATATTATTTTATTTCCGTTTTGCTCCCCACATCTCCATTTGAAAAAATGGCCACATTACAATGAGCTAATTAAGTTAATAAAAGAAGAATTGAAAAATGATTATAAAGTTGTAATAGCACCTGGACCAAATGAAATCCAGGAGGCAAAAAATTTTAATGCAGAATGTATCTTGGATAATGGTAAAGCTTTAAGTATACCCCAACTTGCATCTCTTATTAAAAACAGTTCTTTTGTAATCTCTAATGATACAGGACCAGCGCATATTTCTGCTCATATAGGTGCAAAAGGTGTTGCTCTTTTTGGTTCACATACGACAGCATATAAAGTAAACATTGAGAGAGAACAGTTCAAAGCTATCCAAGTTTCTGATTTAAATAAATTAAGTGCAAGTAAAGTATTTGAAAAGATTCAACTATAAAATTTTTTGATAATTTTTAATAATTTGTTCCCAATGAAAGTTTTTTGAAAATTCTTTAGCCAATTTACCGTATTCCTTGTATTTATGATCTTTGAGCATTTTATCTATTGAAGAATATATTTCTTCAATACTATTTCCATCACAAATTAAACCTGTTTTATCATGAACAATAGCATCTGACGCACCTCCATCTTTGCCACCAATTGATGGTATCCCATATTGAGCAGCTTCAATATACGCAATACCAAAACCCTCGACCGATTTATTGTGAATTATTGAAGGCATAACAAAGATATTTGATTTGCATACTAAAGCATTCTTCAGTCCATTATCTATATTTTTTAGGAAAATAACATTGTTACCTAAATTAAGTTCATTGACTAAATTTTTTAAATTATTTTCTTCTTCTCCATAACCAATACAAACATAAATAATATTTGGGTATAATTCTTTTAAATTTCTAATTGCCATAATCACTTTTTCGTGATTTTTTCTTTTGTCGTATCTGGAAACAGTAATTAATCTATTAGATTTTCCACTAAAAATTTTTTCAGCTTTTTCTATATCTTTCTCTGAAATCTCACTCACAGCTTCAACTCCCGGATTGATTACAATTATTTTGTTTTCATTTACTCCTTTATTTATTGCTAAATTTTTCGTAAAAACTGAGTTTGATATTACATAATCAACATTATTTAAAATTTTTATTAACTTTTTATTTTGTTTTGTACCTTTTTCATGATTTATTTCTTTAGAATGAATTAAGCATATTTTTTTTTTATTAGTATTTATGAGCTCTAAACTCTTCCAATGATCAGCTATTATACAACTAACGTTTTTGTTATTTTTTAAAAATTCATTAATCAAATAAGATTTTCTAAATTTTCTAAGTAATTTTGGACCTCCAACCCTCTCGATTGAGAAATTAACATTATCATCAAAATTTGAATAATTTTCATGATAGTCGGCGAAAACTTTAACTAGATTTAATTTAGATAAAGATTTAGTCAAGCCATGCATTAGGTTTTGCATACCACCTATATCAGGTGGGAAATTTCTAGTTATAATTAAAAACATTTAATTTACTTTATCCATTTAATATTACAGCCCATACTTGGGTGTTGTTCTTTTGGACCTTCACCTGTTTTTGAAATTAATTTTAACGCTTTGAATAGCTCACTTTCACCATTATCTATAGGTTGTAAATCTTTCAGTTGTTTAATTCGACCTCTGTACTGAAGTTCTAAGTTTCCGTTGTATGCAAAAAAATCTGGTGTGCAAACAGCATCATATACTTTCGCTACTTCTTGTGTTACATCATGAAGATATGGAAAAGAAAAATTATTTTCTTTTGAAAAAGTAATCATATTCTCAAAAGAATCCTCTGGATAATTTATAACATCATTAGAACATATAGCAGCTGAGCTTATCCCAAATTTTTCTAAACTTTTACAGTCTTGAACTAAATCTTTAATTATTGCTTTTACATACGGACAGTGATTGCAAATAAACATTATTAGTGTTCCTTTTTCACCTTTAATATCATTTAAAGAAATTATTTTGTTATCTGTAGATTTTAGTTTAAAATTTTCTGCTTTTTTTCCAAAATCACATATTGGAGTTTTTGTAAGAGCCATGATAGAACAATATATAATTTATGTTTTATGATTTAAAAGATAAAAAACCAAAAAACTCTGGCGAAAATTGGGTAGCACCTAATGCAGTTATAATAGGGGATGTAACATTAGAAAAAAATACAAGTATATGGTTTAACGCAACTTTAAGAGGTGATTTAGAAAATATTCATATAGGCGAGGGATCTAATGTACAGGATGGATGCGTTCTTCACACTGATCCTGGTTACCCCTTAATGGTAGGAAAAAATGTTACTGTTGGTCATTTGGTTATGCTTCATGGGTGTTCAATTGGAGACAACAGTTTAATTGGAATTGGAGCAGTTATTTTGAATAATGCTAAGATTGGAAAAAATTGTATTATAGGCGCAAAAGCTCTTATAACAGAGAATAAAGAGATACCAGACAACTCTTTAGTAATAGGCTCACCAGGAAAAGTTGTTAGAGAAGTTACTGAAGAAGAAAAAAAGGCAGTGTTTGAAAATACAAAACATTACCAAGATAATTGGAAAAAGTATTCTAAATCAATATTTTAAATATGCCCGAAACTAAAAATCTCAAGTCAATTGCAGAGATTTATAAATCAGATAAAATTGAACATCAATATATTAAGGTTTATGAAAGTTATTTTGAAAAAATAAGAGACGAAAAGTTAAAAATACTTGAAATTGGCATAGCAGATGGAAAATCTTTATTAACATGGAGCGATTATTTTAAAAACTCAGTCATAGTTGGAATTGATATTCATAAGATAAATATTGTAGAAAAAAAACTTAATAGAAATAATATTGAAGTTCACCAAGGCTCACAAAGTGATCAAACTTTTATTCAGAAAATTATTTCTAAATATAAAGAGTTTGATATAATTATTGATGACGGGAGCCATTTATCTAAAGACGTTAAAAAAAGCTTTAATTTATTGTTTTCAACATTAAAAGATGATGGTCTTTATATTGTTGAAGATATTCAAACAAGTTATAATCATTTTTTTGGCGGAAATCCTTTTGATTTAAAATATTCAAATTCCCACATGAATTTTTTTAAACATTTGACTGATAGTTTAAATCACCAAGAGGTAGCTAATCCTTTTTATATCAAAAAGAAATATGATGGTAAAATTACTAACATTTCATTTTATCATAATATGGTTTTTGTCAGAAAAGGTATAAATGATTTGAAAAGTAAAGAGGTAATAAATAATTCTTATGAGGACATGAAGTATTTAGAAAAATCAAGTAGGACAGGAAAAAAATTCCAATACTTTGTTAAGTATAAGATATTTTATAAAGCATATACAATTTTCTTATTTGTATTTAATACAATTAAAAAAATACTTCTTTTAAGAATTTAATTTTAAAATTTCATTATTTTAAAGCTAACTTTTAAATTAGGATATTTCTTTTTTAATTCTTTTTTAATTTTAATAAATGATTCTTTATGAATTTTATTCTCAACAGATAAGTTAAATTTTTTTTTACCATTTACAATTTTAGCTGCACCACAATCGTTATGATTTATAACAATTAAACTGGTAATTTTATGTAGTTTAATTGAAGTTGCTAAGTTTTCCCAGAATGTAGAGTGCCATTTTTTGAATCTATTTGCAGTTACTCCAATTCCACCTCCAGCGATTGTAAAACAGCTATATTTGCCAGTTAATTTTTTTCTCTTTAAATAATTAAATACTTTTGATTGAAATCTCGGATCAATACAGGATAAAACCATTGCTTTATATTTGCTCATTACGGTACTAACCAGCTATTTTTACTATTCTCAAAATCAAATTTTGCTCTTCTATGACCTTTTGCAGCAAGATATAGCCACTCTGCAGATTTGATTTTACACTTAATTACAGTAAAATTTTTATAACCCTCTTCACTTTGCTCCATTGTGTAATCAAAATCCTCTAACTGAGATATCATTCCTGAGGTTGGATTTTCTGAAATTGTACCAGGAGGACTATCAGTTAAATAGCACCTTCTACTTATGTGTTGAGTTTTTTTCCAAGATTCTTCTGTTATAGAGTTCTGATTATTTATTTCACAATTTACTTTCACTCTTAATTGTATTTTCTCTTCCTTGTCATAAAAAAGTAATGATGCTTTATTATTATTTTTTAATATTTTCACTTTTGGTGACCTTAAATCTGTATGAAATTGTAATAAATTATTTTTTCTATTTGTTTTTCTTAAAACTACTATTCTACCATCTATTTCGTCTTGATTTGCGCACATGAAAACAGGAATTCTGAAAGGAGAACTTCTGTTGGTCACAGCATCATCCAGCATTGACCAATACTTATTTTGAATTTCTTCTAAATTTTCATAGTATGCTGGCTGCATACTTTTTACTTCCTAAATCTTTTAATTAAACTTGATGTATCCCATCGGTTTCCGCCCATTGCTTGAATTTCACTATAATATTTATCTACTAGTTCCGTTACAGGTAATAATGATCCATTGTTTTTTGCCTCTTCCATTGCAATTTTTAAATCTTTTCTCATCCAATCAACCGCAAATCCAAAATCAAATTTGTCGTCAATCATTGTTTTATATCTATTTTCCATTTGCCAAGATTGAGCTGCTCCTTTAGAAATTACTTCGATTACGTCTTCCATATTTAATTCTGCTTTTATTCCAAAATTAATAGCTTCTGATAGTCCCTGAACTAAGCCTGCGATACAGATTTGATTTACCATTTTCGCTAGCTGTCCATTGCCAGCTTTTCCAAGCAATTTCATTTTTTTGCTGTAGCAGTCAATTTTATCTCTTGCTTTATCGAAATCTTTTTGATCTCCACCAATCATTACTGTAAGAGCACCATTTTCAGCACCAGCTTGACCACCCGATACTGGAGCATCAAGAGATCCAAATCCATTTTTCTTTGCATACTCATAAATTTCTCTAGCAATTGTTGCAGATGCTGTTGTGTTATCAATGTAAACTGATCCCTTTTTAATTGTTTTGAATACACCATTCTCACCAAAAGTGACCTCTCTTAAATCATCATCATTTCCAACGCAGGTAAAAATATATTCAGCATCATTTGCAGCTTCTGCTGGAGTTTTAGCCATTTTGCCTTTAAATTCTTTTACCCATTTTTCTGCTTTTGATTGTGTTCTGTTAAAAACAGTTACATTGTGTCCGCCTTTTGATATATATCCAGCCATTGGATAACCCATTA
Source organism: uncultured Pelagibacteraceae bacterium (assembly GCA_902582315.1). Lineage (GTDB taxonomy): Bacteria > Pseudomonadota > Alphaproteobacteria > Pelagibacterales > Pelagibacteraceae > Pelagibacter. Next base: position 121,089 of record CACHRP010000003.1, on the reverse strand, counting down.
CACCAAGACCTATGAAAGCAACATTACAAGTCATTTTTTTTTATGTTTAAAAATTTAAGTTTAAAAGTAATTTTATTTGGATTTATTTTTACATTTTTTTCAAGTTTTGGACAGAGTTTTTTTCTTGGTCTTTTTAATTCAAGTATAAGGGATGCTCTTTCAATTACTCATGGACAATTTGGCTCAATTTATGCATCAGCAACTTTACTTAGTAGCATAATTCTAGTTTGGTTTGGAAAAAAAATTGATGATATTAATATTCTCAAATTTTCTTACTTGGTAATAATTTTATTGGCATTTTCTTGTTTTTTCTTTTCAAAGATATCATCAGTTTACTACCTATTTTTGGCAATTCTTTTTATGAGATTTTCAGGTCAAGGTATGATGTCTCATACCGCATCAACAACAATTTCAAGATTTTTTACAAAATCTAGAGGTAAAGCTTTAAGCACCTCTTGGTTTGGTTTATCTACATCAGAATTTATTTTACCAGTACTAATAATTTACCTTTTAACCATTTATGAGTGGAGAGATATCTGGATTGTAATTTCATTAATCGTTATATTATTTTTACCGATAATTTCTTTTTTTTTAGTAAGAAACTTAAATTTAGAATCTAGAGAAACCAACAATTTAGAAAATAAAGGTAATAATAAGATTAAAGATTGGAAAAGAATTGAAGTTTTAAAAGATTATAGATTCTACATTATCAGCGCTAACATGCTTGCTATGCCTTGGATAGCCACAGGAACTTTTGTTTATCAATCCTTTATATTAGAGTCTAAAAATTGGGGACCATACATCATAGCTCAGTCCTTTATGGTTTATTCTATTATGTCAGTTATCACATTATTTGTATCTGGTTTTTTAATTGATAAATTTACTAGCAGAAAAATATTGGTTTATATGAATTTACCTCTTTTATTAGCAACAATAGTAATAATTTATTTTAATAATCCTTTTACAGCATTTATTTTTTTGGGTTTAATTGGTATTTCCAATGGTTTCGCAAACGTTCTAGGATCTTCTACTTGGGCAGAAATATATGGTGTTAAATATATTGGATCGATTAAAGCTTTGACAACAGCATTAATGGTATTCTCAACAGCTTTTGGAACAGCCTTTTTTGGAATATTGATCGACCGAGGTTTTTCTATTGAAAAAATTGCGGTAATTTCAAGCATTTATATATCAATATCTTTGATCATGCTTTTTATTATCAGATCTAAACTTAATCCTGTTAAGGTGTAAAAATACCTTGATTTTATTTATAAGCAGGTATAAATACCCCGCATGGCAAGAGTAACAGTAGAAGATTGTGTAGATAAAGTAGAAAGTCCTTACGAATTAGTTTTAGTAGCGAAAGAAAGAACTACACAGTTAAACTCGGGTGTCGAGCCAACAGTTAGCATTGATAATGATAAGAACACAGTAATTTCCTTGAGGGAAATTGCAAATGAGAATGTAAAAGTTTCAGATTTAATAGATAGTGGTGTTTACAAACTAAGAAAACATGTGGAACAAGTTGATGACACATTAACAGAAGATGAGGATGTAGGTGATGATTTTGAAAACTTATATAAGGGTGAAATATCTAAAAGTGGAACACCAATATTACCATCAAAAAGAGCTAGAAAGATCCCAGAAAAAACACAAGTTTTTTCAAAGGAAGATATTGCTCAAAGTGCTCCAACGCAACCCACTGAACAAGCTGAGCCTTCTGGAGAAACGGAAGATGCATCTGTTGAAGATTTAAAAGACCAAGAGATTAAAGAACCAAGTGAAGACGCAAATCAAGACTAATTACAAAACTCTTCAATAATTTTTTTTCTATGTTCATCTAAATCTGGGATATCTCCTCTTTTTGTTTCGTCTTTATAAGAGGACATTTTTATTGGATTACCTGCTGTTTTAAAATCACCAACAACTTTGTGAAAAGTATCAACTATCATATTTCTTGATTTTATTTGCGGATTTTCTACAGCTTCTTTTATATTGAAAATAGGACCACATGGAATTTTTTGTTTCTCCATTTTTTGTATCCAATCTTTAGTATTTAAAGATTTGAGTTTTTCCTCCATAATTAATTTAAGATCATTCATATTTTCACAACGTAAAGAATTACTTTTAAATTTTTCATTCTGGGGTAAATCATTTAATTCAAGAACATTACATAATTTTTCAAAAAGTTTGTCATTTCCTGCAGCAATTATTATGTAGTTATCTTTTGTTTTAAAAGCCTCAAATGGCGCAATAGATGGGTGTCTTGATCCCATTGGTTTTGGTATTTCATTTTTTGATAAATAACGTGCAATTGCATTTTCTAAAATCGCAATTTGACAATCGAGCATTGAAACATCGATAAACATTCCTTTGCCAGTTTTTTCTCTATCATAAAGAGCAGCATTGATTCCAATTGTTGTAAATAATGCAGCTGTAATATCGCCAATAGACGTTCCAACCCTAGTAGGTTCAGAATTAGGATGTCCGGTAACACTCATTAAACCTCCCATTCCCTGTACAACCATATCGTAAGCTGGTAGTTCTTTTAATGGTCCAGTTTGACCAAAACCAGATGCAGAAGCATAAATTAATTTTGGAAATTTTTTACACATATCTTTCCAGCCAAAACCCCATTTCTCTAATGTCCCTGGCTTAAAATTTTCAACAAGAATATCTGCTTTACTTAATATTTTTAAAAATATTTCTTTATCTCCTTCATCTTTTAAATTTAACGCAATACTTTCTTTTCCTCTGTTTAATGACATGAAATAGGCTGAATTATCTTTGACAAAAGGACCAAATTTTCGAGAGTCATCACCTATACCTGGTGCTTCTACTTTTATTACTCTTGCACCCATGTCTGAGAGCATCATTGTACAATAAGGTCCCACTAATACTCTTGTTAAATCAACAACCAGTAAGTTTTTTAAAGGTCCATCCATAAATTAATAACGTTATATATGAGTTAATAGCGAACTTGACTCTTAATCATATCTTATCTTTAATACACTTTTTTTAATAACTAAAGAAGGGGAAAAAATGTTTAAAAAAATATCTTTATTTTTAACTTCATTAGTATTTATCCTAACGACAATTGGATCGGCTTATGCTGTTACTCTAAAGGCGAGTCATCAATGGCCTGGTACACCTAGAGCTGATGGTTCTTATGATCCAAGACATGAAATGGTACAGATAATTGCTGATGAAATGAAAAAAGCAAATGTAGGAGTCGATATCAGAATTTATCCTGCAAAATCGCTTTATAAACCAAAAGAACAGTGGAAACCAATGACAACAGGTCAATTGGATATTTCTGCTTTTCCATTAGCGTATGCATCTAAGTTTCATCCAGAATTTGATGCAACTTTAATGCCAGGAACAGTTAAAAATCACGATCATGCATTGAGATTTAATAAAGGTCCAATGATGACTGAGATTAAAAAAATTATTAATGACGCTGGTGTAGTTGTATTATCTGACGCTTGGTTAGGCGGAGGTTTTGCATCTAAAACAAAATGCATTAAAAATCCTAGTGATGCTAAAGGGCAAGTTATGAGAGCAGCTGGTAAAGCATTTAACCAAATGTTAGAGGCAGCTGGCGCAGGTATACAAAGTATGCCATCATCTGAAATTTATACTGGTCTTCAAACTGGAGTACTTACTGGTGCAAATACTAGTTCAGGAAGTTTTGTAAGTTATAAGATTTATGAACAAGTAACTTGTGCAACTCCTCCAGGTAAGTTTGGATTATGGTTTATGTATGAGCCAATTTTAATGTCAAAAATGAGTTTCGATAAATTAAACTCTAAACAACAAGATGCTTTAATGAAAGCTGGAAAAGTTGCAGAAAAATATATGACTGCTCAAGTCGAAAATTTAGATAAAAAATTTGAAGACGCTTACAAAGCAGCAGGTGTAAAATTAGTATATATGAATGCAAAAGATCATGCAGCTTGGGTTGAGATTGCTAAGAAATCTTCTCACAAAGCATTTGCTGAAAAAGTTCCAGGTGGCGATAAGCTAATGGAAATGGCTTTATCAGTTAAATAAAAAAATATATAAAGAAGAACCCCTATTTAATTTCAAATAGGGGTTTTTTTTATGAAAAAAAAGTATTTAAAGTTTTGTAATCTTGTTGCCCAGGCTTGCGGGGCTTTTGCTGTTTTAGCATTATTGTTATCAATCTTAGTTATTGTAGAATTAGTATTCGAAAGATATTTTTTCCAAAGAGCAATTACATGGCAAACAGAATTGGTTACAATGCTTTTAGTTGCATCGACATTTATTGGAAGCGCATATGTTCTAAGTGAAAAGGCACATGTTAGTATGGAATGGATATATGATTTTTTATCTAATAAAAATATTATTAGATTAAAAATTTTTACATCATTTTTAAGTTTACTTTTCTTCCTAATACTATTTTATTTTGGTTTTTTAATGGTTGAAGAAGCATTTACAAAAAATTACTCAACAGGAACTGTTTGGGATCCCCCACTTTGGATACCCTATTCTTCAATGATGATAGGAGCCATTTTGATGATACTCCAATACATAGCAGAAATTATAAAATTAATTGATGATAAGGATTATAATTAATGGATCCATTAATAATAGCATTGATCGTTGCAGTTTTTACTTTGATAGTTCTTTTCTCTGGTATCCCAATAGCTTTTGGTTTGAGTTTCGTATCGATAGCGTTATTGGTTTCTTTTGAAGGTTTTCAAATGCTTGATGTTTTTGCCGAAACATTTTATGCAGGTTTAAATTCTTTTGTTCTACTTTCAATCCCCATGTTTATTTTAATGGGAATGGCAGTGGCGAACTCACCAGCGGGTAAGGATTTATACATTGGTTTAGATAGATGGTTATGGAGAGTACCAGGTGGATTAGTTATTTCTAATATAGGCGCATGTTCAATTTTCGCTGCTTTAAGTGGCTCAAGTCCAGCTACCTGTGCAGCAATTGGAACAATGGGTATACCTGAGATGAGGAAGAGAGGATATTCAGATCAAATTGCTACGGGAACTATTGCTGCTGGAGGAACTTTAGGAGTTTTAATTCCACCAAGCATAGTTTTAATAGTTTATGGTATTGCAACTGGAACTTCTATTGGAAGATTATTTTTATGTGGCTTAATACCTGGATTCATGCTTGCAGGTATGTTTGCAATATGGGCATTAATTCACAGTTACTTTATTGATAAAGATGCTGCTAAAGCTTTAAAGAACAGAAAACGTCCTACATTAAAAGAAAAACTTGAGGTTTTACCAAGAATTTTTCCTTTTTTAGCAATCATTGCTGGAGTTCTATATGTTTTATACGGAGGGGTTGCAACTCCATCTGAAGCTTCAGGCGTTGGAGCATTCTTAGTTTTTGTCATGATAGCAGTTGTCTATAAAATTTATCAACCAAAAAAAATATGGAACATAGTTAAAGTTTCAATGAAAGAAAGTGTAATGATAATGTTCATCATTGCAGCATCCTACCTTTTTGCATTTACTCTTTCACAACTCTATGTAACACAATCTTTAGCTCAGAGTATGGTAGAGCTCAGCTCAAACAAATGGGTTATATTTATTTTAATAAATATATTTCTATTAATCGCTGGTTTCTTTTTACCTCCAGTTGCAGTCATTGTTATGACTTCAGCAATTTTATTACCAGTTATTACTACTCTCGGTTTCGATCCTTATTGGTTCGCTATTGTATTTACAATTAATATGGAGATTGGATTGATTACTCCACCTGTAGGTCTAAATCTCTATATAATTAAAGGTATAACACCCGATGTTAGTTTAAAGGAAATTCTAAAAGGATCTGTGCCTTTTATGATAATAATGGCATTAGCAATCCTAATACTGTGTATTTTTCCAGAAATTGTTACATGGTTACCTGATAAAGTAATGGGTAAAGCTCTTGGATATTAAAAAAAAAATTAATAGAAAAATTTCAGTTGCTCCCATGATGGATTGTACCGACCGTCATGATAGATATTTCTTAAGACTTATAAGTAAAAATGTAATGCTTTACTCAGAAATGGTTGTTACTAAAGCAGTATTACGCGGTGATAAACATAAATTACTTATGTTTAATGACTTGGAAAAACCTTTAGCTTTACAAGTGGGTGGTTCTGATAAAAAAGAACTAGCGGAAGTAGCTAAAATTGCTGAAGATTATGGTTATGATGAGATTAATATCAATTTAGGCTGTCCAAGTAAAAAGGTTCAAAAAAACTCTTTTGGCGCTTGTTTAATGAAAGAACCAGACCTTGTATCCGAATGTTTGGCTGAGATGAAAAATTCCTGCAGTATTCCAGTTACTGCCAAAACTAGAATAGGGTTTGATGATACAGAGGAATTTGATTATTTAAATATGTTTGTAAATAAAATGAAACAAACTGGGTGCAAAACTATAATTTTACATGCTAGAAAAGCAATATTAAAAGGTCTAACTCCAAAGCAAAATTTAAATATTCCAAAATTAAACTATGGAATGGTTTATGAAATTAAGAAATCAAATCCAGATTTAGAAATTATAATTAATGGAGGAATTACCTCTATAAATCAAGTCAAAAACCATTTAAATTACTGTGATGGTGTAATGATTGGTAGAGCGATTTACCAAAATCCATATTTTTTAAAAGATATTGAGAGAGAAATATTCAATAATCCAAACGTATCATCGAGAGAAGATGTTGTTAAACATATTTTAGAATATCTTGAAAAAGAAATTAAAACTGGAACCAAAGTAAATCAAGTAATGAGACATACTGTTGGACTTTATTATGGTCAACCAGGTTCGAAAGAATGGAAAAAATATTTGAGCGACAATATGATGGCAAGAGACTCTGATTTCCAAAAAGCAAAACATATTATGGATATTGCTCAAAATAATGAAAAAACAAATCAATTAACTGCCTGATGGAAAATATAGATTCAGGAGTAATAATAAATCTTTTAACAGTATTAGCTATTGCAGCAGCTGTTGCCGGTTTTATGGCAGGATTACTTGGAGTTGGGGGAGGTATAATAATGGTTCCTGCTCTGTATTATGCATTTAGCGTTCTTGACTTTGATATTATTACAAGAATGCATTTATCTGTTGGAACTTCTCTTGCAATTATTATTCCAACTTCAATAATTTCAACAAAAACACATATGGAGTATGATGCTGTAGATTTTAAAATGGTTAAAACTTTCGGTATTTTAATTGTACTAGGGGTTTTGGTCGGAACATTTTTGGCAGTAAATTTAAAAACTTCAGCATTAGTTTTATTCTTTGCGATCTTTTCATGTTTTGTGGGATTATTTTTTATTTTTCTAAGAGAAAAGCTTGTTGAAAGTCCAAAAAAAATATCAAATACAATTAAAAATATTTCAGGTTTATTAATTGGTTTTATTTCAGTGCCTTTAGGTATTGGTGGCGGTTCATTAATGGTACCATTCATGAGAACCTTTGGATATGATATTAGAAAATCTATCGGCACTGCTGCAGCAGTTGGATTTTTAATAGCAGTTACAGGCACCACCACAATGATAATAGGTGGAAATATAATTGATAATGTTAATACACCATATAGCGTTGGTTATATAAATCTTTTAGGGTTTGCTGTATTCGTACCAGTAACAATGGTTATGGCAAGAATAGGCGCAAAGGTTGTGTATAAAATCGACAAAAAATTATTAAGTAGAATATTTGGCTGTTTTTTATTAATTGTATCTGCTAGATCGTTCTTTGAATACTTTAGTATAACTTAATCAAAAGGTTTTTCTGTCACTAACATATTTAATCAATGAATATTGGTACTTCTTACTACTAATAATATTTGCAGCAACTGCTGTTGGTTTTTTTGCAGGTTTATTTGGTATTGGTGGTGGTTTAATTTCTGTTCCTTGCCTCTTTTTTATCTTTGAAACGTTAAATTTCGATAAAAATTATTTGATGCATTTAACTGTGGGAACAGCATTTACTATTACTATTTTTACATCAACAGTTTCTGTCATAACCCACCACAAAAACAAACTAGTGGATTTAAGCGTGGTTAAGACTTTTGGTATATTTGTGGTTATTGGAGTGCTGATAGGCACTTTTTTTGCATCTATCATGAAAACCAAGATGTTAGTTCTGTTCTTTTCTATAGTTGTATATGTTTTTGGGGCTTATTTAATGTTAGCACAGGAAAAAATTAACAAAATTAAACCTAATCCATCACTTTCTCCACGTATTATTTTTGGAATTTTGTCTGGATTTATTTCAGCACCAATGGGTATTACTGGTGCAATGATGAATGTGCCTATATTAAGATATTTGGGATATCCGATTAGCAAATGTATTGGAAGCGCTGCTGCTATTGGTTTTTTTATATCATTTACTGGATCAATAGGCTTTTTAATTTCCGGATTTTATTTTGATGTAAATTTACCTTTTAGCATTGGTTTTATTAACATTCCTGCTTTTATTCTCTTTGTACCGATTACAAGTTTTATGGCAAGAGTAGGAGCGAATACAGTTTATAAAATGGATAAATTAAAAGCTCAAAGATTGTTTGGAGTTTTTTTATATACTGTTGGTACAATATTTATTTATAGATATTTTAATATTTAATTAAATTTTTTGATCGTATTCACCAACCTTACCAGTTTGTTGTAAAAGATTATCTATAAAATTAAAAATTTCTTTTTTAATTTTATCTGAAGTCGGACTTTCAGTAACTATAACTAGCGAAGGTTTATTTGATGAAGCTCTAATTAATCCCCAAGACCCATCTTTTAGAGTAAATCTTATACCGTTTACTGTCAAAATATCTATTATCTCTTGGCCTTCAATTTTTATGTTTTTTTCTTTTAAGTTTTTTATTCTTAAAGTTATATCATCTATTACATCATATTTTTCATTATCTTTACAAAAGGGACCCATAGTAGGACTTTGATATGTTTTTGGTAGAGCATTGATTAAAACATCTAAATATTCATTTTGATTGTCTAATAATTTACATACTTGAATGGCAGAATTAATACCATCATCATACCCATATCCTAGTGGTTTATTAAAAAAGAAATGACCACTTTTTTCAAATCCTGCTATTGCATTATCTTCATTTACTTTTCTTTTAATATATGAATGGCCTGTCTTCCAATAAATAGTTTCACAATTATTTTTTTTCAAAATTTCATCTTTCATAAATAAACCTGTTGATTTAACATCTACAACAAATTTTGAATTTTTATGTGCGTTAGAAATATCTCTTGCAATTAATAAACCAATTTTATCTGCAAAAATTTCATTTCCCTTGTTGTCTATTACGCCAACTCTATCTCCATCCCCATCAAATCCAAAACCAACATCTGCTTTATTTTTTTTAACACATTTAGCGATCTCATGAAGCATCTCCATATCTTCTGGATTAGGATTATACCTAGGAAAGGTATAATCTAAATTACAATCTAATTCTATTACATCACAACCTATACCTCTTAAAATATCTGGGGCAAAAATACCAGCAGTGCCGTTTCCACAAGCTGCTACTACTTTTAATTTTTTCCTAATTTTGTTTTGTGATAGTTCATGTATATAAGTTTTATTAAAATCTTTCACCTCTTCATATTTTCCAGATCCTTTTGAAAATTTTTCATTCATTACAATATCTTTTAGATCTGACATTTCATCCTTGCAATGAGTTAATCCTTTTTCAATACCCATTTTTATTCCTGTCCATCCGTTTTCATTATGACTTGCAGTTATCATTGCTACTGCATCTGAATTTAATTTAAATTGAGAAAAATATACCGTAGGTGAGAGACACAAACCTATATCTTTTACGTTGCAACCTGTTGACAATAGCCCTTTAACAAAATTTTTTTTTACATTTTCACTATATGATCTATAATCATGCCCAACTATTACTGTTGGATTTTTTACTTTAGAAATAACTTGAGTCCCAAATCCCTTTCCAACTGAATCGATTCCCTCCTCATTAATGCTTTCTGGAAATAACCACCTTGCGTCATATTCTCTAAAGCCTAAGGGATCTATTTTTTTAAGATTAGACATGTTGATATTTGTATATTTTTTTTAATTTTTTATTGCTAAATTTTTTATAATGTTCTATAAATGTTCTGTTGATTTTTAATTGATATAGTGTATTAAGAATATCTTCATACAACATATAGTTGTTTAACAAATTTTAAGGGAGTTATGAACAAATTAGTATCTCAGGCTATAAAGAAAGCTGTCTCAGAATACAGCTATAACAACCAGGAGTTGATTAACAAGGATAAAAGACCAGATTTATTCTCATTAAATAACAATACTGAATTATTCCAAAATTCGAGAGGTATAACTATCAAAATAGACAGATCTAGGGATAGCAATTTAACAGATTTTGGCAAAGCTACTTTAAGCGATAGATATTTGGGTGAAAATGAGTCATTCCAAGATCTCTTTGCAAGAGTTGCTAGTCATTATGCAGATGATAACTTACATGCACAAAGACTATACAATTATATAAGTCAACTTTGGTTCATGCCAGCAACACCAGTTTTATCTAACGGAGGAACAACAAGAGGCCTTCCTATTTCATGTTTTCTCAACGAAGCAGGAGATAGCCTAAACGGTATTTTAGATTTATGGAGTGAAAACGTTTGGCTAGCAGCTAGAGGAGGAGGAATTGGAAGCTATTGGGGTAACCTTAGGTCTATTGGTGAAAAAATTGGAAGAGTAGGTAAGACCTCTGGAATAATTCCATTTATAAAAGTAATGGACTCTTTGACAATGGCAATAAGCCAAGGTTCTTTGAGAAGAGGATCAGCAGCATGTTATCTACCAATTGATCATCCTGAAATTGAAGAGTTTATCGAAATGAGAAGACCTACAGGTGGTGACCCAAACAGAAAAGCTTTAAACTTACATCATGGAGTTTTAGTATCAGACGCGTTTATGCGAGCAGTAGAGATGGATGAACAGTGGGCTTTAAAAAGTCCAAAAGATGGAGCTGTTCAAGCAACTGTGTCAGCAAGAAATTTATGGATTAGACTTCTAACAGCTAGAATTGAAACTGGTGAACCGTATATAATTTATATAGACACAGTTAACAGAATGATACCACAGCATCATAAGCTCGCCGGTCTAACTGTTAAGACATCAAATCTTTGTAGTGAAATTACTTTACCGACAGGTGTTGATAAAGAGGGCAGAGATAGAACCGCGGTATGTTGTTTATCATCTTTAAACGTAGAAAAATATGATGAGTGGAAAGATGATGAAAATTTCATTGGTGATGTTATGAGATTTTTAGATAACGTTCTAACTGATTTTATTGAAAATGCACCTGAACAATTTAGTGACGCAACATACTCTGCATTAAAGGAAAGAAGTGTTGGATTAGGGGTAATGGGATTACATTCATTTTTTCAAAAGAAAATGATTCCGTTAGAATCTGTTATGAGTAAAGCTTGGAATAAAAAGATTTTTGAACACATTCATAAACATGTCGATAAAGCATCAAAGGATTTAGCTGAGGAAAGAGGACCGTGTCCTGACGCAGCTGAGTATGGGATTAACGAAAGATTTTCAAACAAAACTGCTATTGCTCCAACAGCATCTATTTCTATTATTTGTGGCGGAACATCACCAGGTGTTGAACCTATTGCTGCTAATAGCTATACCCATAAAACTTTATCTGGATCATTTAATGTAAGGAATAGACACTTAAAACAAATCCTTGCTAAATATGATAAAGATAATGACGAAGTTTGGTCAAGCATTACAACTAATCAAGGCTCAGTTTCGCATTTAGATTTCCTAACTCAAAATGAAAAAGATGTGTTTAAAACAGCTTTTGAGCTAGATCAAAAATGGATAATAGAATTAAGTGCTGATAGAACGCCTCATATATCTCAAGCACAATCTATAAACATATTTTTACCTGCAGATGTGCATAAAAAAGAACTACATCAAATTCACTTTCAAGCTTGGAAAAAAGGATTGAAAAGCTTGTATTATTGTAGGTCAAAATCAATTCAACGTGCTGAAAATGTTAATGATGCAAAATCAACAGATATTACAGCTAACGTTTATAAATCTAACAAACAACAAGACAGTCAACCAGAATACGAGGAGTGTTTATCATGTCAGTAATAAAACAAGAAAAGAAGGAAATTATTCAACCAAAAAAAATGGGTCTTTTAGTAGAAAACCCAGTTTATAAACCATTTAGATATCCTTGGTGTTATGATGCATGGTTAACACAACAAAGAATTCACTGGCTTCCAGAAGAAGTGCCTTTAGGAGATGATGTGAGAGATTGGCAAAAAAACTTATCTCAAGCAGAAAAAAATTTATTAACACAAATTTTTAGATTTTTTACTCAAGCGGATGTTGAAGTAAATAACTGCTATTTAAGACATTACACAACAGTTTTTAAACCTACCGAAGTATTAATGATGATGACTGCTTTTGCAGCAATGGAAACTGTTCACATAGCAGCGTACTCGCACTTATTAGATACAATTGGTATGCCCGAGTCAGAATATTCAGCATTTATGAAATATAAAGAGATGAAAGATAAGTACGACTACATGCAAGGTTTTAACGTTAATTCAAAAGAAGATATTGCGAAAACTGTTGCAGTATTTAGCGCTTTCACTGAAGGGCTCCAACTTTTTGCAAGTTTTGCAATACTTTTAAATTTTCCAAGGTTCAACAAAATGAAAGGTATGGGTCAGATCGTAACTTGGTCAGTTAGAGATGAAACTCTTCACTGCAACTCAATGATTAGAGTCTTCAAAGAGTTTATAAAAGAAAATCCAGAAGTATGGACACCAAAACTTAAAAAAGAACTTTATGAAGCTTGCAGAACTATTATTGAACACGAAGATGCTTTCATTGATTTAGCATTTGAAATGGGACCTATGCAAGGACTTACTGCCCAAGAGGTAAAAGACTATATTAGGTTTATTGGTAATAGAAGATTGTCTCAACTAGGTCTAGAACCAATTTATAAAGTTGATAAAAACCCTCTTACTTGGTTAGACACAATGCTCAATGCTGTTGAACACATGAACTTCTTTGAAGGAAGAGCAACAGAGTACTCAAAAGCATCAACCAGAGGAAATTGGACAGAAGCATTTTCTTAATTTGAAATATAAAAAATATTTCCGAAAAAGTAGTATTAAAAATATTACTGAAGGAAATTTATTCCTAAAAGAAATTAACAATATAAATCCAAAAACTTTTTTTGAGATAGGTATATTTCAGGGAGTTTTAGCAAAAAATGTCTGTGATCTTATGTTTAATAATCATGGCTTAAACTTTAAATATTATGGTGTAGATATTTTTGAAACTGATGAAATATATAAAAATGAAATTGCTCCATCTTTAAAAATCAATAATCCTCTAAAAAGATTATATTTTAAATATATAAAAAAATATAACCCTTACAGCATTGAAGCTGTTGAAGATTTATTAAAAGATTATAAAAATAACATTAAATTAATAAAGGGCAATTCAAATACAGCTTTAAAAGATATAAATATTAAAAATATAGATTTGATATTTATTGATGGTGGTCACGATTATAATACAGTTAAAAATGACTTAAATTTTAGTAAAAAAATAATTTCACATAATGGAACAATCTTGTGTGATGATTATAATTTAACTTATGCAGAGGGTGTTAAGAAAGCAATCGATGAATTTATAAAAGAAAATACTTGTAAGCATGAAATTCTATTAGAGAGATTTGTAAAAATAAACTTATAATTATCTTTTATTAATACTAGGAACTTTTCTATATTGACTTCCATTATAAGCAGCCAAAGGACGAATAAGTTTGTTAGTAGCATGCTGTTCAATAATATGCGCTGACCATCCTGTAATTCTTGATATTACAAATATTGGGGTGAAAAAATCTGTATCAAAACCCATTAAATGATATGTGGGCCCTGTTGGATAATCAACATTAGGATGAATATTTTTTCTATCAATCATTACTTTTTCAACAATGTCATAAATTTTTTCAAATTTTTTATCTTTTTTAATTTTAGCAACTTTTCCAAAATATTCTCGCATAGTAGGCACTCTTGAATCTCCACTTTTATAAACTCTGTGCCCGAAACCCATCACTACAGCTTTTTTTTCTAAGGCATTATTAATCCATTTCAATGCATTCTCAGGTTTCTTTATTTTGTTCATCATATGCATGACTTCCTCATTTGCGCCTCCATGCAGCGGTCCTTTAAGACTAGCTATTGCTCCAGTTATTGCACCATGAATATCAGAAAGACTGCTAGTAATTGTTCTAGCTGTAAAAGTAGAAACATTAAAACTATGTTCAGCATAAAGAATTAAAGAAACGTCAAAAGCTTTAACAATATCTTTTTGAGGAACTTTGCCAAAACACATATAAAAAAAGTTTTCTGCAAAAGATAGATTTTTCTTAGGAGAAATTATTTTCTTTCCTTTTCTTAATCTGTAAAAAGCAGCTAATGCTACAGGAGTTTTCGCAAATATTCTCATAGCTTTTCTCAAATTTGCTTCAGTGGTGTTATTTGTAGTTTCCTTATCCTCAAGACCCATTACGCTTACAGCAGTTCTTGCAACATCCATTGGATGAGATTTTTTTGGCATTTCTTTTATAATGTTTAAAAGAGTTTTAGAAAGTTTCCTTTCATTTCTCTCTTGTTTGACAAATCTCTGCAATTGATTTTTATTTGGTAACTCCTTATTCAAAATAAGATAAGCAACTTCCTCAAAATCACAGTTTGCACATAAGTCTTGCGCTGCATAACCTCTATAAGTTAAAGAATTAATCTCAGGCATTACTTTTGAAATCGATGTCTCATCAACTGTAACACCCATTAAGCCTTTTTTTATATCATCGCTCATTATTCGTGACCTTTTGTACTAAAATTAAAAATTTTTTCATCTAAAGAATTATACTTTTCATATTCAACAAGCTCATACAACCTTTTACGAGTTTGCATTTTACTTATAACATTGTTCTGATGTCCATTAGAATAAATGTCTCTTAGGCCATCTTCTACATTTTTCATAGCTAATCTTTGTGTTGTTACTGGATAAATCACTATATTGTATCCTAAATTTTCCAGTTCTTTATAATTTAATAATTTTGTTTTTCCAAACTCCGTCATATTAGCTAATAAATAACACGAAAGTTCTTTTCTAACTTTTTCAAAATCTTTTTCATCTGCTAACGCTTCAGGAAAAATTATTTCTGCTCCAGCATCAATATATGCTTTACATCTCTCAATCATCTTATCAATTCCCTCAACACTTTTTGCATCTGATCTCGCAATAATTTTAAAATTTTCATCTTTCCTCGCTGACACACAATCTTTTATTTTTTTTATCATTTCATCTTTTGATATGAGTTCTTTATTATCTAAGTGACCACATCTTTTTCTTTCAATTTGGTCTTCTAAATGGACTGCCGCAAGACCAAATTCCTCAAAAGTTTCTATTGTTTCTTTGCATGATTTAAAACCAGTATCAATGTCAACAATTGTTGGAAGGTCCGTTACTCTAGAAATCAGATAAGATCTTGTGCTTACATCCTCAATAGTAGTTAATCCGATGTCAGGAAATCCAAGGTCATTAGCCATGACACCTCCAGAAACATAAATAGCGTCATATCCTATTTCCTGAATTAATTTTGCAGTTAAGGGATTATATGCACCTGGTGCTCTAATAATTTTTTTTGATTTTAATTTATTAACAAAATCTTTTCTTTTTTGAACAGGATCTTTTTCAACAAAATGCATTAAAATATAGCTTTCTTTAAATTTCTTTTTAATTTACTTTTTTTAACAACTAAATTCAATTTTCCAAGTTGACCCGATTTTATTTTTTTTAGATTTTGAACAATTTTAATAAATCTATCGCTTTCTTTTTTGTCCAATATACCTTTAGTTAAAGTTAAAAATTTATTTATATAGTTTTTTCTTTTGAATGGTCTTGCACCATAAGGATGAGCATCGGCTCTTTCAAGAGAATCTGCAATTTTTTTTCCATTATTTAATGTGATTACAACTTTTGCACCAAAAGATTTATTTTTTGGATTTGGATCATGATATTTTCTCGTCCATTTTTTATCTTCATGAGTAGTGATCGATTTCCAAATTTTAATTGTTGATTTTCTATTTGCTCTTGATTTTGTATATGATTTAATATGGTGCCAATCTCCATCTTCGAGAGCTACTGCAAAAATATACATAATTGAATGATCCAATGTTTCTCTGCTTGCATTTGGGTCCATTTTTTGAGGGTCGTTAGCACCAGTTCCTATTACATAATGAGTATGATGACTTGTATAAATATCAATTTTTTTAATTTGATTTAAATTTGAAATTTTATTTTTTAATCTTTTTGCTAAATCAATTAGAGCCTGAGACTGATATTCGGCGGAATATTCTTTTGTATATGTTTCAAGGATAGCTTTTTTTGTTTCACCTTTTTTTGGTAAGGGAACTTTATAAATAGCTTTTTTACCATCTAATATTCTTGCAATAACACTATCCTCACCCTCATAAATTGGACTAGGAGCACCTTCGCCTCGCATAACTCTATCTACTGCTTCTATAGCAAGCTTACCTGCGTGCGCAGGAGCAAATGCTTTCCAACTTGAAATTTCACCTTTTCTTGATTGTCTTGTTGATACAGTCGTATGTAACGCCTGCTGTATTGCCTGATAAATTGTTTCAGTATTCAATTTAAGCATTGATCCAATCCCTGCGGCAACACTCGGTCCTAAGTGAGCAATGTGGTCAACCTTATGTTTGTGTAAACATATACCTTTCACAAGATTTACTTGGACTTCGTATGCTGTAATAATTCCTCTTAAAAGATCTACACCACTTCTTTTTTTTTGTTGAGCAACACTTAGTAGTGGAGGAATATTGTCACCTGGATGGCTATAGTCTGCAGCCAAAAAAGTATCGTGAAAATCTAATTCTCTTACCGCTGTCCCGTTAGACCACGCAGCCCATTCACAATCGTATTTTAGATTAGAATTAACACCAAATAATGTTGCTCCACTCTTCCGTGGATGCATTAAAGCCATTTCTCTTGATGATACAACTGGTTTTCTATTTAAAGATGCAATAGCTACTGATGCGTTGTCTATAAGTCTATTGATAACCATTTCAACTGCATCTTTGTTTAATTTAGAATTATCACTTGCAATTTCAGCTAACTTCCATGCTAATTGTTTTTTTTTAGGACAATCTCTTTTGGACGGATAAACTTTTACTTTATGTATTATCAAATTATCTCCTTAAATTTCTTTACAGTAATAACGACTTATTACTCAATTACAATCAATATGGCGGTTATTAAAAGTAAAAATGCTAAAAAAAACTCTATTATTACTTTTATTTTATTATTCTTTACTAAATTTTTAATACCAGAACCAAAAGCCGCCCATGGTGAAATAGAAATTGGACAGATGATTAAAGCTACTGAAGCTATAAATATAATCGAAAAAAATAAATTCCCATCTTTTGGCAAAAAACTCGACGCAGCCATACTTGATATAGTCCAAGCTTTTGGGTTAACTATTTGAAATAAAGCAGCCTCGTAAAATTTGAGAGGTCTTGAATCGTCATCGTTTAATTTGCTAAATGATCCAACTATTTTATATCCAAGATATATTAAATATATTGCACATAATATTTTTAGAATACTTTGTATTTCTGGATATATTTGGAAAATTTTACCCAACCCAAGACAAACCAATATTAACTGTGTAACATGGCCAATAGTGATACCTGTCATATGAGGTATACTTCTAAAAAAACCAAACTTTAATCCTGATGTAAGAACCATCGCATTATTTGGTCCTGGCGTTACATACATTACAAAATAAAAGCTAACTAGAGCAAAAATTAAATTTGTATCAAACATTTAAATATTTTGAGACAATTTTTTCTACATTAACGAAATCTTTTATTAAATGATTATGATATATTTGCTCTATTTTCTTATCTGTATATCCATCTTCTAATAATACCATTGGAATATTTGCAGCTTTTGCGGCATCAGCATCATTTTCACTATCACCAAACATTAAGCATTTATCTAATTTTCCATTAACTATTTCTACAATGCTTGTTAAATGTCTAGGGTCGGGCTTACAATAATCAAATGTATTACCGCCAGCTACATATTCAAAATAATGATATATGTTAATTTTTTTTAATAAATCTATTGCAAGATGTTCTTGCTTATTTGTACATACAGCCATGGAGATATTATTTGATTTTGCCCAATCAAGAAACTCTTTAACTCCCTTTATCAGCTTACTTTCAATTACTAAATTTTGCCCATAAAAATTAATAAATTCTTTTACCATTTCATTTTTAATTTTTTCATCAGTAATTTTTGAAAACTCTTTTTTTGCGGATCCCCAAATCGACCTACCAATTAAAACAGAGGCTCCTTTACCTACAAGGTTTCTAATTTCGTCAACACTTCTTGTGCTATAACCAAATTTTTGCATCACATGATTATGTGCAGCCATCAAGTCTGGGGCTGTATCGACTAATGTGCCATCTAGATCAAAAAGAATTGTATATTTTTGACTCATTTTAAAAGTATTATTAAGAAATAATTTGTGAATTAAACATCATACATACTTAATTATAAGAAAAAACTAAATGAGACAAACTAATTTAAATATTAAGCTCAGAGAAAAATTTATTAAAAGGGGAGTTAAAATGACTGCCCCAGAAACAGTTTTTTTTTCAAAAGATACTAAAATTGGTAAAAACGTTATTATAGAGCCTTACGTAGTTATTGGAAAAAAAGTAAGAATAGAAAATAACGTAAAAATTCTGGCATTCTCACATTTAGAAGGAACAACAGTTGGTGCAAGTTCAATTATTGGACCTTTTGCTCGATTAAGGCCAGGGACTAAAATTGAAAATAATTCAAAGGTTGGAAATTTTGTAGAAATTAAAAAAAGTACATTAAAAAAACATTCAAAAGTGAATCATCTCTCATATATAGGGGACAGTATAATTGGTAAATCAACAAATGTTGGAGCAGGTACAATAACTTGTAATTACGATGGAATTAATAAAAACAAAACAATTATTGAGGATAACGTTTTTATAGGATCAAACTCGTCTCTAGTAGCACCTTTGAAAATAAAAAAGAATGCAATTATCGGAGCTGGATCAGTTATAACAAAAAATGTTAATAAAAACAGTTTAGCTTTAACAAGAACTGATCAAGTTGAAAAAAAAAACTACAAAAGAAAAACAAAATAATGTGTGGAATAATAGGAATAACAAGTAGTAAACCTGTTTCATCATCAATACTTCATTCGCTTAAAAAACTTGAATATAGAGGATACGATTCTGCTGGCATAGCTACAATAGATAACGGAATTATAAATGAAATTAAATCTTTAGGAAGAGTAGATGTATTAGAAAAAAATATTTCTCAAATTAATCTTTCTGGTGAGGTAGGCATAGGCCATGTAAGATGGGCAACTCATGGTATGCCAAGCACAATAAATGCCCATCCGCATTCAAATGAAAATATTTCGGTTGTACACAACGGTATAATAGAAAATTCTGTAATTTTGAAGAAATCGTTAATTAACAAAGGTCATAAATTTAAGTCTGAAACTGATACAGAAGTTATTGTACATCTTCTTTCAGAATATCTAAAATCAAACGAGTTAAACAATGCAATAATTAAAACACTAAATGATTTAGATGGAAGTTTTGCATTAGGAATAATTTTCAAAGATATGCCAAATATTATTGTTGGAGCGAGAAGAGGATCTCCTCTAGCAGTTGGATATGGACCAAATGAAAATTATTTAGGTTCAGACTCGTATGCTCTAAAATCAATGACAAACAAGATAACTTACTTAAATGATGGTGAATTTTGTATAATAAAAAAAGATGAAATTAATTTTTATGATTATTTGGGTAATAAAATTAATAAAAAAATCCTTCAACTTTCTACAAATGAACAAAATTATGAAAAAGGTGAATACAAACATTTCATGGCCAAGGAGATTAATGAACAACCATTAACAATAAAAAATTGTGTAAACGAATATATTGATAAAATAAATAATGAGATAAATTTACATAATTTTCCTTGGAAAAAAGAGAATATTAAGTCTGTTAAATTAATAGGATGTGGAACTGCTTTTCATTCTTGTCTGATTGGAAAATATTGGTTTGAGGAATTAACAAATTTAGATGTTGATATTGATATCGCGTCTGAGTTTAGATACAGAAAGAACCGTTTTAAAGAGGAATGTTTATACATTTTTGTTTCACAATCAGGTGAAACAGCAGACACATATGCAGCTCTTGATCTTTGCAAAAAAAATAAAATGAAAACATGTAGTATTGTAAATGTAGTAGAAAGTTCAATTGCAAGAGACTCTGATTTTGTTTTGCCGATTCATTGCGGTCCAGAGATTGGTGTGGCATCAACTAAA
Source organism: uncultured Pelagibacteraceae bacterium (assembly GCA_902582315.1). Lineage (GTDB taxonomy): Bacteria > Pseudomonadota > Alphaproteobacteria > Pelagibacterales > Pelagibacteraceae > Pelagibacter. The sequence continues at coordinate 100,604 of CACHRP010000003.1, read as the reverse complement.
GCTTTTTTAGGACAAATGATGGTTATTTATTTGTTATGTTTAAAAATTTCATATTTAAGAAATAATATTAAGAAAAGTGACTATAATAAAAAAATTAAAAATTTAGATTTATTATCTGAAAAAGTAAAAAAAACAATTTTTGATGAAAATCAAATACAGACAATTTCAAATACTTTTTCTAAAGCAAAAGGTTCAATGTTTTTAGGAAGAGGATTTTCATTTCCTATTGCTTTAGAGGGAGCATTAAAGTTAAAGGAGTTAGCATATATACATGCCGAAGGATATCCTGCTGGAGAGATGAAACATGGACCATTAGCATTAATCGAGGATGGAATGCCGGTAGTTGTTGTAGCACCTAAAGATCAGTATTACAAAAAAACTATTTCTAACATGCAAGAAGTTATTGCTAGAGGAGCAAAAGTTTTATTGGTAACAAACAAAGATGACGATCAGATAGTATCAGAAAATATTTGGAAAAAAATTGAAATAGACACAGTTGAAAAAGATCTTTATCCTTTTTTAACAACTTTACCTCTTCAACAACTTGCTTATTATACTGCATTAAAAAAAGGGTTCGATATTGATAAACCAAGAAATCTTGCTAAGTCAGTTACAGTTGAATAATTAAGTGAATACTTTCAAATATAATTTATTTAATACTTGTTTGCACGCCTCAAACAATAATTTAAATCATTTTGAATTATTGAGAAATGTTTATGAAAGAGGTTTATTTCAATCTAATAAAAATAAAATTTTGTCTAAAATGATCGACCTAACTAAAAATATTAATAACTCAATAAAATCACAACTTTATCAAGATGTATTTGCTTTACTAATGGTGGGAGACAACTACGATAAAACATTTTTAGAATTCGGTGCAACGGATGGTTTAGAATTATCAAATACTTATCTTTTAGAAAGCGAGTTTAATTGGAAAGGTGTATTGTGTGAACCAAGCCCTCAGTGGCATGAAGTTCTTTTTAAAAATAGACCAAAAACAAAAATAGTTACAGACTGTATTTGGAACAATAGTAATGAAAAATTAAATTTTTTTGTTTCAGAGGTCGGGGTCCTTTCAACTTTAGAAGATTTTAAGGAAAGTGATCGGCTATCAATGCCTGGAAATACCAATAATAGAATTGAAAAGGGTAATGTTGTCACTGTTAATACTGTTTCACTTAATGATCTTATTTCAAAAGAGTTTCAAGGTAAATGCCCATCTTACATTTCTATTGATACTGAGGGGTCTGAATATGAAATATTAAAAAGTTTTGAATTTAAAAAATATAATCCTATTTGTTTTACAATCGAACATAATTTTACAAATCTGGAAAAATATCTCGACGATTTGATGAGTAAAAATAATTACTCAAGAATATTTAGAGAAATTACGGCATTTGATGGTTGGTATATAAGAAATGACGTATTAAATAAGCTGGAAAAAGATACAAGCATTGATTAATCAGAAAAGTCTGGTAATAACACTTAATAGTTGAATATGAAAAAATGGACTACAAATAGCTGGAGAAAATATCCTGTTAAACACATCCCAAAATATGAGGATGATAAGGAGTTAAACTTAGTTTTAAATAAACTAAAATCGTTTCCTCCTCTTGTATTTGCAGGTGAAACTATTCATTTGAAAAAACAGCTTGCTGAGGTTGTTGACGGTAAGGCTTTTTTACTTCAAGGAGGAGATTGTGCAGAAAGTTTTGCAGAGTTTAATCCAGATAATATTAGAGACTATTTTAAAGTCTTTTTACAAATGTCTCTTGTATTAACTTATTCAGCATCTTTACCAGTTGTAAAATTAGGAAGAATTGCTGGTCAATTTTCTAAACCAAGAAGCGCACCAACAGAAAAACAAGGTGATAAAGAATTACCAAGCTATCTTGGAGATAATATAAACGCTATTGAATTTACTGAAAAAGCAAGAAGACCTGATCCAAAAAGATTATTTAAAGCTTATTCGCAATCAGCTTCAACATTAAACTTAATAAGAGCTTTCTGTCATGGTGGTTTTGCTGATTTAAAAAAAGTTCATTTATGGAATCTTGGTTATATTAAAAAAAGTCCTCAAGCTAAAAAATTTAAAGAGCTAGAAGACAAAATAGCTGATGCTTTAGCATTCATGGATGCTTGCGGTATTAATGCAGAATTTAATAGAAGATTAAAAACTGTAAACTTTTGGACTTCACATGAAGCTTTATTACTACCATTTGAAGAAGCTATGACTAGAATAGATTCAACGTCTGGACAGTACCATGATACTTCTGCTCACTTTGTATGGATTGGAGATAGAACTAGACAAATTGATGGCGGCCATGTCGAATTTTGCAGAGGTATTGAAAACCCAATAGGAATTAAATGTGGTCCTACTTCAAAAGCAGATGAAATAGCAAAAATTTGTGAACTTATTAACCCAGATAACGAAAAAGGTAAAATTACTTTAATCTCTAGATTTGGACATGACAAAGTAGAGAAGTTTCTACCTAAACTTATAAGAGGAATTAAAAAAGAAGGTTTAAATGTAATTTGGTCTTGTGATCCTATGCATGGTAATACATTAGTTTCTACAACTGGTTTTAAAACTAGACCATTTAACAATGTTTTAAATGAAGTTAAAAATGTATTCCAAGTACATCAAAGTGAAGGAACATATGCAGGAGGCCTTCATATAGAAATGACAGGACAAAATGTGACAGAATGCACAGGTGGTGCAAAGAATATTTCAGATCAAGATTTGTCAAGCAGATACCACACACACTGTGACCCAAGATTAAATGCAGATCAATCTATTGAACTGGCATTTTTAATTTCTGATGAAATTAAGAAAAACTCTAATTACGCTAAAAATATTATTAAAGCAGCTTCTTAATAGCTTATTTAAACAAATGAGCCTATTAAGTATAATTATTTATCTATACAATATAAAACTAAAGTGACTATATCTTAAATATGAATAAAAAAATTAAAATTGCACTGGCTCAATTAAATCCATTGGTTGGAGATGTTTCGGGAAATGTTGATAAATTATTAAAAATCAGATCTGAATTAAAGAATGATGTTGATTTATTGGTAGCTCCAGAGCTTTATATTTCTGGATATCCAATAGATGATTTAGTTTTGAGAGAGGATTTTTTAAATTTAGTAGAAGTTGAGATAAAAAGACTTGTCGAAAATACAAATGATGGAAAATCAGCAATAATATTTGGCGCACCTAGAAGAGATAATACATTAATTAAAAATTCAGTATATGTAGTCGAAAATGGTAAAATAGGGGCCATTAAAGATAAATATGAGCTTCCTAATACTGGAGTTTTTGATGAACAAAGAATATTTTCCGAGGGTGAATTAGAAGATTGCGTAAAAATAAAAGATATTAATTTTGGATTGCCTATTTGCGAAGATATTTGGGAAAAAACAGTTTTAGATAATTTATCTAAATCTGGAGCAGAGATAATTATTGCAATAAATGCATCACCTTTTACGATTTCAAAAAGTTCTGAAAGAAATCACATAGCTTTATCAAGAGTAAAAGAGACCAAGCTTCCACTCATATATTTAAACAGGACAGGGGGGCAAGACGAACTGATATTTGACGGCACATCTTTTGCCTTGAATAACGATGGAAATAAATTTTTTTGTTCCGCAGAATTTAAAGAGGAGATTTCAATTTTAGATTTTGAGAGAAAAAATGGGAAATGGATAGGAAATGGAAATATAACTAAAAGTTCATCAGAAATTGAGAGACTATATAAAGCATTGGTTCTTGGACTTAGGGATTATGTCAATAATAATAAATTTCCTGGAGTTGTCCTAGGTTTATCAGGTGGAATTGACTCCGCTCTTGTTGCAGCAATTGCAACAGATGCATTTGGACCAAGCATGGTTCAATCAATTATGCTTCCTAGTAACTTTACAGGGCAAGATAGTTTAAATGACGCTAAAGATACCGCAAATCTTTTAAAAATTAATTTTTCAAATTTAGAAATTAACGAAGCTATGAAAATAGTTGATAAAACACTAGGGAAATTTAATGGAAAAAGTTTTTCACCAGGCATTACAGAGGAAAATATTCAGTCAAGACTAAGAGGTTTGTTACTTATGGCATTATCAAACCGTTATGGTTATATGGTATTAGCAACTGGTAATAAATCAGAGTATGCCGTTGGATATTCAACTTTATATGGTGATATGTGTGGTGGTTTTGCACCAATTAAAGATGTTTGGAAAACAGATGTTTTTAAATTATGCAGGTGGAGAAATGAAAATTTTTCTGAATTATTTAAAGGACCCAAAGGAAGAGTTATTCCAGAAAATATTATTACCAAAGCACCAACTGCTGAACTAAGAGAAAACCAAAAAGATACAGATAGTTTACCAGAATATGAAATTTTGGATGAAATTTTAAAAGGCCTCGTGGAAAAAGAGATTTCAGTTGAAAAGATTATTTCAAAAGGTTTTGAAAGAGAAATTGTAGAGAAGACAGCACACTTACTAGCTAGATCCGAATATAAAAGATTTCAATCTGCACCTGGGCCAAAAGTAACATCAAAAGCTTTTGGTAGAGACAGAAGATTTCCACTTACAAGTGGATTTAGAAATTGGAACTAAATGAATAAGGATATTATTTTATCTAATAGTTTAGGAAATAAAAAAGAAAAATTTATCCCAATGGATCCAAAAAAAGTTGGTATGTATGTTTGTGGGCCAACTGTTTATGATGATCCACACATTGGAAATGCCAGACCTTTAGTCGTCTTTGATTTACTATTTAAAGTTCTAAAATGCAAATATGGAAATAAATCTGTAATATATGTAAGAAATATTACAGATATTGACGACAAAATTATTCAATCATCAAAAGAAAAAAATATTTCAATATCTGAGTTAACATCAAATATTACTGAAAAATTCCATGATGATTGTAAGTATTTAAATTGTGAAATTCCTACTCATGAACCTAAAGCAACAGAAAATATTGAGTTAATGGTTAACATGATACAGGAATTATTGAAAAATAAATTTGCATATGAAAATAAAAAACACGTTTATTTTAAAGTTAAAAATTTTAGAGATTATGGAAAACTTTCAAATAAAAATCTTGATGATTTAATTGCAGGATCAAGAGTAGAATTATCTGATAAAAAAGAAAATCCCGAAGATTTTGTTTTATGGAAACCCTCAAATGATAATGAACCATCATGGGAATCTCCTTGGGGGAAGGGTAGACCGGGTTGGCATTTAGAATGTTCTGTTATGTCTAAAAAATATCTAGGTAATACTTTTGATATTCATGGAGGTGGAAGAGACCTAATATTTCCTCATCATGAAAATGAAATTGCTCAATCAGTGTGTGCAAATAAAACTGAAAAATTTGCAAATTATTGGGTTCATAACAATTTTATCACAATGTCAAAAGAGAAAATGGCAAAGTCACAGGGAAATATTTTGAAAATAAGCGATTTTAAAAAAAAATATAATGGTCAGGTTTTAAGATTAGCTTTAATAAGTACTCATTATAGCCAACCATTAGACTGGAATGAAAAACTAATGGATGAATGCCAGAAAACTTTAGACAAATGGTACAATTGCTATGTGCCAGTAAATAAAAAAATATTAATTCAAGATGATGATTTAAATCCTTTATATGATGACCTAAATACTCCAGGCTTTATTGCTGTTCTTCATAAACTTTATGATAAAGCTAAAGAAGGTAAGCAAGAAGAGAAAGAAATATTTACAACTGCATGTAAATTTATTGGCCTTTTAGATCAGTCAAAAGAAGAGTGGGATAGTTTTAAAAAACAAAATTTGAAACTTTCCGAAAATGATATTTTGAAGAAAATTGAAGATAGAAATAAAGCAAGAGATAAAAAAGATTACGAATTAGCTGATAAAATTAGAAATGAGTTATTAGACAAAGGTATTTTAATTGAAGATAAAGATGGTAAAACAACCTGGAAAATTAAATGAGTAAAGAAAGACTATATATATTTGATACAACGTTGAGAGATGGGGCTCAAACCCAAGGTGTACATTTTTCTCTTGATGAAAAAACCAAAATTGCTCATGCATTAGATGCTTTAGGTGTAGATTATATAGAAGGAGGTTGGCCAGGTGCTAATCCTTCTGATACGGAATTTTTTCAAAAAGGTTTAAATTTAAAAAATTCAACCTTTACTGCTTTTGGAATGACTAAAAAAGCAGGACGTAGTGCTGAAAATGATCCTGGTTTATCGTCAATTTTAAATTCAAACACAACATCAGTTTGTCTTGTCGGAAAAGCATGGGATTTTCATGTTGATGTAGCTCTAGGTATTTCAAAAGAAGAAAATTTAGAAAACATAAGTGAAACCACTAAACACTTTGTTAAAAATAATAAAGAATTCATGTTTGATGCAGAACATTTTTTTGACGGTTATAAATCAAATCCCAAATATGCCTTAGAATGCATTAAAGCAGCTTATGATAATGGAGCTAAATGGATAGTTTTATGTGATACTAATGGTGGGACTTTACCTCATGAAGTAACTGAAATAGTAAAAGAAGTATCTAAAAATGTACCAGGAAAAAATTTGGGTATTCACGCACATAATGACACTGGCAATGCTGTTGCAAATTCAATTGCTGCAGTTTTATCTGGTGCTCGTCAAATACAAGGTACTATTAATGGTTTAGGTGAAAGATGCGGTAATGCTAATTTAATGTCAATTATTCCAACGTTTCATCTTAAAAAAGAATTATCAGATAAGTTTGAAATAAATATTAAAGAAAAAAATATAAAGCACATTACTCAATGTTCAAGATTACTTGATGAAATTTTAAATAGAAAGCCAAATAAACATTTACCATATGTTGGAGCTGCAGCCTTTTCGCATAAAGGCGGATTGCATGTTTCAGCAGTACAAAAAGACCCAAAAACATATGAACACATTGATCCCTCAGATGTTGGTAATGCAAGAAACATAGTTGTTTCAGATCAGTCAGGTAAATCAAATATTTTATCTAGACTGAAAACAATTGGAATAGAAATTGAGGAAAATGATCCGAAAGTCAAAAAACTATTAGAAGAAGTAAAAGATAGAGAGTTTATTGGTTATAGTTATGATGGTGCTGATGCTTCATTCGAACTATTAGCTAGAAGAGTAATAGGAGAAATTCCAAGGTATATATCAATAAAAGAATATGACGTTTCAGTTTCAAAAAATGATCAAGATAAAATTATTTCTAGAGCAAAAGCAAAATTAGAGGTGGATGGAGAACAGATTGTCTGTGAAGGTGAAGGTAATGGACCTGTTCATGCTCTAGATAACGCTATAAGAAAAAATGTTACCAGATTAGAAAAATATTCAGAATATTTGAAAGATCTAAAATTAGTTGATTACAAGGTAAGAATTTTAAATACAGGAACTGAGGCCACTACTAGGGTTTCTATTGAAAGCACAGACTCGAAAGGGAAGAATTGGTTTACCATTGGAGTTTCGCCAAACATAATAGATGCATCATTTAAGGCTCTTATTGATAGTTTAGATTTCAAATTATTTAAGGATAAAGCTCCCGCAAGTAAATAAATGAAAATTAAGAAGTTTTCAAAGAAACCTACTGATATTAAAAGCAGGGTAGGAGCTCAACCTGTTATTTGCTACTCAAATGATGATATAAATGACAATCTTCAAATTTTACATGAAGCAAGAAAACATATTAAACAAATTGATGAGATTATAGTCCCACCAAGAGATGCAAAAACTTTTAAAGTTAAATCAGGTAATTTTTTTAGAATAGAAAGTATTGAAGGACCACAAGTTGGAGACTTAAATCTATTTCAAGCTGATAATTTGGAAGAAAAGTTTTATTCCGGGAAAACTAGAGCTCTTTACGGAACACATGTTTCAGTTGGAGATAAAATGCTTAGTAGCTTTCCATATCTAAGATCATTAGCTACAATTACTTGGGATACATTAGACTGGTATGGCTATGATAAGGATGGAGGTTCTGTTCATGACGTCATAGGTACAAGATGTGATCCTTACACATATAAGCTAACTTCGCAAAATGATTATCATTACTGTTGTCATTCAAATTTAACTAGAGCTTTAGTATCAGAAAAAAAAATCAAACTAGATGATGCAGAAAAAATTGTTCATGATGTTTTAAATGTATTTATGCTCACTGGTTTTACCAACGAAACCAAACAATATTTTATGAAGTCCAGTCCAGTAAGACCTGGCGATTTTTTAGAATTTTTTGCAGAAACAGATTTGTTAGGTGTTTTATCTGCTTGTCCAGGAGGAGACTGTGGATCAGAACATTCATCTGATGTTGCAAAATGTTATCCATTAAAGGTTTCAATTTGGGATGTTGATAAAAAATTCTTAAAAGGAATTAATCCTTCGACTACGTCAAATTATAATAGAAATCATGGCATCAAATAAATGAAAAGTAATAAAGTTACATTTATTTTACACAAACCTCAGCTTTCAGAAAATATTGGTGCATGTGCAAGAGCAATAAAGAATTTTAATTTTCAAAAATTGTATCTGATCGAACCAAAACCAATCTTTCCTAATGATAAAATATTAGCAACATCGGTAGGAGCAAAAGACATTATAAAGAAAAGTAAAGTATTCACTAATTTAGAAAGTTCTCTTGGTGATATTGATATATTAATTGCAACATCTGCAAGATTTAGAAACAAAAATATAAAACATATTAATCTTGAGAATTTAAAGAAAATAGATTTTAGAAAAAAAATTGGATTTTTATTTGGTTCTGAAGCATCAGGGCTATCAAATAAAGAGATTAGTTATGCAAATTATACTTTACAAATTCCAACGAATATTAATTTTAAATCTCTAAATTTATCACATAGTGTAATAATAATTGCACAATTCATATCAAGTTTTTTAAACTCTAAATCAAATAATTTTAAAAAGTCAAAAAAGGTAAAGAAAGCTTCTAAAAAAGAAATTCAATCAATGATTAATTTATGTATAAGTAATCTGCACGAAATTAATTTTTTTAAGCATAAAGAAAAAAAACCTATAATGCTTGAAAATTTAAGAAACATTTTTTATAGAATGGAACTTTCAGATAAAGAAACACGTATTTTATCTAGTGTATTTGCAAGTTTAGCTAAAAAAGGTCGATTGACAAAATGAAGAGTAAGTTTATAAACCCCTTTATTAAATGACAAAAAGATTAAACTCAAAACACAAAGTTGATAGAAGATTAAAAGTAAATCTTTGGGGAAGGCCCAAGAGTCCTTTCAATACTAGAGGTTATCCACCAGGACAGCATGGACAAAGTAAATCTGCTAAACCATCTGACTTTGGTGTTCAATTGCAAGCTAAACAAAAACTTAAATGTTATTATGGAAATATGAACGAAAGACAGTTCAGAAATGTTTATAAAAAAGCAATTATGAAAAAAGGTGATAGTGCAGAAAATTTAATTGGTTTACTTGAGAGAAGATTGGATGCAATTGTTTATAGAGCAAAATTAGCTACTACAATATTCTCAGCAAGACAACTTATTAACCACGGGCATCTTAAAGTGAATGGAAAAAAAGTTAATATTTCAAGCTATCAAGTTAGAGAGGAAGACACTATAGAAGTTAGAGATAAATCAAAACAATTAGCTTTAATAGATGTAGCTCTTGCAAATAAAGAGAGGGAAGTACCTGAATATTTACAAGTTGATGAGAAAAATAAAAAAATAAAATTTGTCAGAGTTCCAAAATTTGAAGAAGTTCCTTATCCGGTAGTTATGGAACCAAACCTAGTAATAGAATATTATTCAAGGTAGTTGAATTTATCTTTTAAAAAAATTTCAGTTTTTCTAGCTTTTGCTTATTTAATTTTAGGCATTTATCTTTCCATAAATACAGGAATATCTCATGATGAATTTCATGAACAACAAAATTGGACTTACAATGTTCAAGCAGTTAAAGATTTTTTAAGTACAGGTCAATATGATAGTTTTTTAAGTTTCAAGGACAGATATCACGGCATAGGCTTCCATTATATTAGTCAACCAGTGCAATTTTTATTTTCTGATTTTGTAGGAAAAACTTATCAATTAAGTGAATATGGAGGATTATTAATCTCAAAGCATATCGCTGTTTTTTTAATCTTTTTTACCTCAGGAATTTTTCTCTTTAAAATCTTTAAAATTGTTAATGATGATGATAACTTTGCTATCATTTCTACTGGAATTTATTTTCTATTTCCTTATCTATTCGGTCATTCTTTATTTAACCCTAAAGACATACCATTTTTGTCAGTTTGGGTAATTTGCACTTATTATATAATTATATTAATTCAAAATTTTAAAACTAATGATTATTTATCTTTAAAATTGCTTCTAATTTTATCGTCTTTAACTGCATTTTTAATTTCTATAAGGACTCTTGGGTTACTTATTTTTTTACAATACTTAATATTTTTAATTGTATTTTCTGAAACATATAAAAAAGATCTTTTAACATTAATCCAAAAACAAAGAAAAAATTTATTCATATTCACCACTTCTACATTATTTCTGATTTATATCATGAACCCAATTTTCTGGAATAATCCTCTTGAAATAATTAATTCGATTGCGTGGATGGGAAAGTATCAACAAGATGTTTGTACAACAACTTTAGGAAAATGTATGAAAGCATTGGATCTTCCTGCGAGCTATTATTTTATATGGTTATTTTTTAAATTACCAATTATTGTATTATTTGGCTTAACTTTATATCCTTTTTGTGAAAGTAAACTATCCAAAAATAAATTTGCAAACTTTATTATAATATCTCTTTTGATAACATCAATTTCTGTTTTAGCTATATTTATTATTTTCAAGGTCGCTATTTATGATGAACTTAGACATATTATGTTCTTAATACCTCTAATATTTATAATAAGTTTAAGCTGTATTTATTTATATAATAAAAAAATATTTTTAATATTTGGGATTATAACTTCAATATTTTTTGTAGCTGAAAATGTTTCTATAAACCCTTATCAGTACACATGGATGAATTCTTTTGCAAAATTTTATAATATAAATAAAAACTTTGAAGTAGATTATTGGGGTATAAGTAATAAATCATTAAGCAATCAGATTATAAAAGATTATAAAACCAAAGAATTTAAAAAAAGTAATTGTATTTACGGAGGCCAATATTCAGATGTTTTTTTACAAAATTATGATTTCAAGTGCTTTAAATCATATAGTGAGTTAGACTCTGCCAAAGATAGACCATATTATGTAATAAAAAATGTTAGAAATATAAAACGTTCAAATCCTAAAGACTGTGAACTGGTTAAAAATGAAACGTTTAATTATTTATTTGATTTAAGATCTATAAGTGCTGGTAGTTTATGGTACTGTAATTAATCTGAGCTTTCTCTAATTTCTTTTTTTATTTTTTGAATAAATTGATTTATTAATTTGGCATCTTCTTTAGATAAATAACGCTCTTTTTTTACAGCTTTTTTTAATTCTTCTCTGATTTTGTTTACTCCATCCTTACGACCTTCTTTTGTCATAAGAACCTCACTTTGAGATGTAAATTCTTTAATCTGTTTTGCAATCGTTAATTCATAAACTAAAACTATAGCAACAACTGCTATTAAAGTTTTATAAATGAATTGCTTCATGATTTATGAGGTATATTTTTATCCTTCAAAACTTTTTTCAGTTCGCCATTTTCGAACATTTCTTTGATGATATCACACCCACCAATAAATTCATTTTTGATATATAGTTGAGGTATGGTTGGCCAATCACTATAATCTTTTATGCCTTGTCGTATATCTTGGTTTTGCAAAACATCTACACTTTTAAAATTTACTTCTAAAACTTTTAATATATTAGCTACTGCTAAAGAAAAACCACACTGAGGCGCGTCAGGCGAACCTTTCATGAAGAGGCATACGTCATTGCCTTTAATCTCGTTACTTATTGTTTCTTTAATTTGTTGATCCATTTTTCTCCTTCGTTTTTAAGGCAAGCGCATGTAACTGATTTCCCATTTTGCCTTTCAGAGAACTATATACCATTTTATGCTGTTCTATTTTACTTTTTCCTGCAAATTGAGACGAGATTACTGTCGCAGAATAATGATTTTCATCACCCGCTAAGTCTTGAATCTCAACGGTTGCATCTGGAAAAGCCTCTTTAATAAGAGCTTCCAATTCTTTTACATTCATTGCCATTATTGCGCCATGTACTCCATTAGCCAATTTTTATTATGTTTAGATAATTCGTCAACTGATATCTTTTCACTATCTATATTAATATAATTATCTTTTTGAACTTCCCCTAAATTATCAAAGTGTACTGAGTTCTCTTTTAGGATATTTTCAATTTTTTTTAAGTTTTTCTTAGAAACTTCAATTATGTATCTTCCTTGATCTTCACTGAAAAAAAACTCAAATTTATTTATCAAACTTTTCAATTTATTTAATTTAACTCCTTTTTTTCCTTTAATACACATTTTCGCAATAGTTACAATAATTCCACCAAGGGATACATCTCTACAAGATAGTATAAGTTTTTCCTTTATTAATTTCATAACTGTAGAACCATTATTTTTTTCATTAAAAAGATTAATTTCTGGTGGAGGACCTTTTTTTTCGTTTAGAACGTTTCTTGCAAATACACTTTGGTCTAGATGACCTTCGGTTTTACCAATAACAAGTATTACATTACCCTCGTTTTTTAGATCCATAGTTAACATATTTTTGTAATTTTTTAATAATCCAACTCCACCAATTGATGGGGTGGGCTTAATACCTTTATCTTTTGTTTCATTATAAAAAGAAACATTTCCAGAAACGACTGGGAAATCTAAATATTTACACGCCTCAGATATGCCCTGTACACATTCAACAAACTCACCCATATTTTTTTCTTTCTCAGGATTTCCAAAATTTAAGCAATTAGTTATTGCAATTGGCTCAGCACCCACTGAAATTAGATTTCTCCAACTTTCACATACCACTTGTTTTCCTCCAGTTAGAGGATGGGCAAAACAATATGTCGCTGAAGAATCCACACTTGCAGCAACTGCTTTCTCAGTTCCATGAATTCTTACAACACCAGCATCACCACCAGGTTTTTGTATAGTGTCTCCCATAACTGTGTGATCGTACTGGTTCCATATCCATTTTTTTTCACAAATATTTGGATTTGAAAGTAATTTTATTAAACAATTATTTATCTTAAGAGATTTAAAATTCTCTTTTTTAAATTTTATTTTTTGAGGAAGTTTTGTTTTTTTCCACTTACGATCATATTCAGGAGCATCTTCAGCTAAAAAATCAATCGGAATATCTGCAACTTTTTTACTATCGAAATAAAGTTCAATTTTTTTTGAGGTTGTTGTTTTTCCAATTACGGCAAAATCCAAATCCCATTTATCAAATATTTTTTTCGCATTTTCCTCTTTTCCATTCTCAAGCACAATGAGCATCCTTTCTTGACTCTCAGATAGCATAATTTCATATGGCGTCATTTTTTCTTCTCTGCAAGGAACTTTGCTTAAGTCTAGTTCTATTCCCAGTTTACCTTTTGAAGCCATTTCAATGCTTGACGATGTTAATCCAGCTGCACCCATATCTTGAATTGATATAATAGAGTCATCAGCCATTAATTCTAAACATGCCTCTAGTAAAAGTTTTTCTGTAAACGGATCTCCAACTTGAACAGTTGGTTTTTTTTCCTCAATTTTATCGTCAAATACTGCTGAAGCCATGCTAGCACCATGTATTCCATCTCTTCCAGTTTTTGATCCAACATATATTACAGGTTTACCAATACCAGCTGCTTTTGAGTAAAAAATTTTTTTCTTATTAACCAAACCAAGAGTCATCGCATTTACTAAAATATTTCCATTATAAGACTCATCGAAACAGGTTTGACCACCAATTGTTGGTACTCCAATACAATTTCCATAACCACCAATTCCTTTAACGACTCCTCTCAATAAATTTTTAGTTTTTTTGTGTTGAGTTGATCCGAAATGTATTGAATTTAAATTAGCAATAGGTCTTGCGCCCATTGTAAAAACATCTCTCATTATACCCCCCCACACCAGTTGCAGCACCTTGATATGGTTCTATAAATGAGGGGTGATTATGACTTTCAATTTTAAAAACAATAGCATCTTCATCATCAACATCGATAACACCAGCATTTTCACCTGGTCCCTGAATTACTCTTTTACCTTGTGTGTGAAGATTTTTTAAGTGCTTCCTCGAAGATTTATATGAACAATGCTCATTCCACATAGCTGAAAAAATTCCGAGTTCAGTTAGATTTGGCGTTCTTTTCATAAGATCACAAATTTTTTTAAACTCTTCTTTTTTTAAACCATGATCTATAGCTACCTTTTCGTTAATCGTTGTCATTTGAAATTATTTAATAAATTTTTAAAAAAAATTGATCCGTCTTCACCTGAAAGATATTTATCAATCATCCTTTCAGGATGAGGCATCATACCTAAAATATTCTTTTCTTTATTAAAAATACCAGCAATATTTTGCAATGCTCCATTTGGATTTGATTTCTCATTTACTTCACCTTTTTCATTGCAATAAGAGACTGCTACAAGATCATTATCTTTAAGCATTTTTAACTCATCACTCGTACAAAAATAATTACCTTCGTTGTGAGCAATATGAAGTTCTAAAACGTCTTTATCTATACTATTAAAGTATTTATTATTTTTGTTGTTAACTTTTACAAATACATTTTTGCATATAAATTCAATATTTTTATTTTGTTGAAGAACACCAGGTAGTAGACCAGTCTCCGTTAATATTTGAAAACCGTTACAAATACCTAAAACTAACCCACCTTTTGCTGCAAAATCTATTACAGATTTAATAATTTTACTTTTACCAGCTATACTTCCACATCTAAGATAATCACCGTATGAAAATCCTCCTGGTAGAACAATTAAGTCTGATTTAGGAAGTTGTTGATCATCGTGCCATACCATTTCATTTTTAAAGCCAAATTTTTTTAGCGCTACATCCATGTCTCTATCACAATTTGAGCCTGGAAAAATAATAACAGATGAATTCATTATTGATTATAAAATTTCAAAATTTTCAATTACCAGATTTGCTAAAAGCTTTTTACACATATCTTCAACTTTGATTTTTGCCTTCGCTTCATCCTTTTCATTAACATCAACTTCGAAGAATTTGCCCTGTCTAACTTCATTTACAGAAGAAAAGCCCATCCCGTTTAATGTTTGCTGTATCGCTCTACCTTGTGGATCTAAAACACCATTTTTAAGTGTTACTATAACTTTTATTTTCATTTATTTTTTATTTTTACAGCTTTTGGTTTTGGAAATCTTAGTGGTCTAACATTAGATTGTTCATGTAAAATTCCTAGTCTTTTTGCGACCTCTTGATAAGCTTGTATAAGATTGCCTAAATTTTTTCTAAACCTATCCTTATCAAGTTTTTTTTCAGTATTCATGTCCCACAATCTGCAAGTATCAGGACTTATTTCATCAGCTAATAGAATTTCATTTTTACTATTATTTTTGTATCTTCCAAACTCAACTTTGAAATCCACCAGTTTAATTCCTATTCCCCTAAACAGACCTACTAAGAAGTCATTGATCCTTAATAGTTGTCGATCAATCTTCTCTATTTCTCTTCTAGTTGCCCATTTAAAAGTATAAATATGTTCCTTAGAAATAAGAGGATCGCCTAGCTTGTCATCTTTTAAGCAATACTCAATTAATGTAGAGTCTAAAACAGTACCTTCCTCGATACCGAGTCTATTTGTAAGAGATCCAGTAGCAATATTACGAACAACAAACTCAATAGGTATAATTTCTACACGTTTAATAAGCTGCTCTCTCATATTCAATCTTTTTACTAAATGATTTTTAATTCCTACTTGAGATAAATATGTAAGAATATGTTCAGATATTCTATTGTTTAGAATGCCTTTACCATCTATTACTGATTTCTTTTTATTATTGAAAGCTGTCGCATCGTCTTTGAAATGCTGAATAACTAAATTTTTTTCGCTACTTGCATAAACTATTTTTGCTTTACCCTCGTATAGTTTTTTGCCTTTTTTCATTGGTTAAAATATTTTATTTAAGAATCTAGTTACTCTGTAATCTATTGTTTTATCATGATCTATATTTTTTTTCTTTAAAATTTCTATTAAAAAATCAAAAGATTGACTTCGTCTTTTCCACCACCTAGGAGTGTATTTTTTATAATTATTCTCATTCCCATCGCTATTACTTAAATATCTTGTAAGTATATGATCAGTAATTGATAAGTTCTGTTTAAAATTAAAAAAATAAGTAACTAATCTAAAATCAATAGCAAGCTCAGAGTATTCTTTTTCAAATTCTTCATTAATAAAATTTGAAAAGCTATCTCTCCTTATTGAAATTGTACTAGTAGGAAAAATAGTAGGCCATCTTTCTTTAAAGTTTGTGTTGTTTGTGTAATTAAATTTTTTTGTTGTTTTACTATCATTGATAATTTGTGGTAAATCACACAAACATTCTTTTGATTTATCTTCGTTGAAAATTTTAGATATTTTTTTTAGCTTATCTTTTTCAAAACAATCATCCGAGTCTAATAATAAAATTATTTCTCCTTTTGACGACTGAAATAGATTTTTAATAATATTGATTTGATTTAATTCAGCAGTTGGAAATATTCTTTCTATATTAAATAGTTTAATATTTTTGAAAGAATTTATTATTTCAATGGATTTATCTTTTGAACCATTATCTCCAATTAGAATTTCAAAATCAGTATAATCTTGATTTATGCAAGAAGATAAACATTCTTTCAGATACTTTTCTTTGTTGTAATTAGATATAAGTATAGAACAATACATTAACCAAATACTCTTTTAAAAATACGATTAATATTTTTAAAATGTTTTTTATAAACAAAAATTTGCTTCAATTCTTTTTCTGAAATTAGTTTTGAAATTTCTTTATCTGAAATTAGTAAATCCAATAAATTAATATCCTTTTCAATACTTTTTTTGGCATTTTTCTGAACTTTTCTATAAGCTAATTCTCTACTTATGCCTTTTTGGGTAAGTTTAAGCATTACTTCTTGGGAAAATACCACTCCATTTGTCAAATTAAGATTTTTCAACATCTTTTTTGGATAAACAATCATTTGATCCAGGATGTTTCCAAGTCTTACTAAAGCAAAATCTAAAGTAATATTAGCATCTGGTCCTATATTTCTTTCAACGCTTGAATGAGAAATATCTCTTTCATGCCATAGAGCAATATTCTCTAATGCGGGAAACACGTAACTTCTAACCATTCTTGCTAATCCTGTTAAATTTTCACTCAGAATAGGATTTTTTTTATGAGGCATCGCTGAAGATCCTTTCTGATCTTTAGAAAAGTATTCTTGTAATTCATAAACCTCGCTTCTTTGCAAATGTCTGATCTCAGTAGAGACTCTTTCAATTGATCCCGCAATTATTCCCAGGACTGAAAAATAGTATGCATGTCTATCTCTCGGAATTATTTGTGTAGAAATTGTTTCAGGCTTTAGCTTTAGTTTTTTTGCAACATGTAATTCAATTCTAGGATCAATATTAGCATATGTGCCAACAGCACCAGATATTGCACAAGTTGATATTTCATGAATTGCATTTTCAAGCCTTTTTTTGTTTCTTTTAAATTCTGCATAATAAGATGCAAGTTTTAAACCAAATGTTATAGGTTCAGCATGAATTCCGTGACTTCTACCAATACATGGAGTGAACTTATATTTTTTTGCTTTCCTTTTTAATACTGAAAGTATTTTTTCAATATCTTTAAGAAGAATATTTCCTGATTGGACTAATTGTATATTAAAACTTGTATCTAAAACATCTGACGAGGTCATACCTTGATGCAAATATCTTGCTTTAATTCCTGCCTGTTCTGTGATTGATGTTAAAAAAGCTATTACATCGTGCTTAACTTTTCTTTCAATATCGTGAATTCTTTTAACTTTAATTTTACCTTTTTTTTGTACAATTTTAGATACACCCTTTGGAATAATTTTATATTTTTCCATTGCTTGTGCAGCTGCAACTTCTATATCTAGCCAAACTTTATACTTACTTTCTTCTGACCAAATTTTAACTAATTCTTTTCTTGAATAACGAGATATCATTAATACGGGGGCTTTGTATAACCTTTATCAGATTCTGTAAAAATTTCATAACCATTTTCTGTAATTCCAACTGTATGTTCGAACTGTGCAGAAAGTGATTTATCTTTTGTTACTGCTGTCCATCCATCATTTAACAGCTTAGATTCATATTTGCCTGCATTTATCATCGGCTCAATAGTAAAAGTCATTCCAGGAGTTAACTCTTTTCCAGTATTTTTATTGCCATAGTGTAAGACATTAGGTGGTTCATGAAATACATCGCTAATACCATGACCACAAAAATCTCTTACAACACTAAATCCTTTAGCTTCAACGTAAGTCTGTATCTCATGTCCAATATCTCCAAGTTTTACCCCAGGTTTTAGAATTTTGATTGAATTTATTAATGACTCGTAAGTTGCATCAATCAAATTTTTTGCTTTAACAGAAATATCTGGCACAACAAACATTCGACTTGTATCACCATAAAAATCATTTACGACAGTAGTAACATCAATATTTAATATATCACCTTCAACAAGCGTTCTATCTGATGGAATTCCATGACAAATAACATGATTTAAGGATGTGCAAACAGATTTTTTATATCCTCTATAGAACAAAGGTGCAGAATATCCACCATTATCTCTAATATACTCAAAACATAAATTATCAATTTTTTCGGTACTTATTCCTGGTTTAATATGATCCGTAATCATATCTAATGTATTGGATGCAAGTTTTCCTGCAATCCTCATTTTTTCAAATTTCTCAGAATAATTACTCATCAATAATTTTAATTTTCTTTTCTATCTTAATTTCTTTATCGTTAATTTCACATCTGTAAGCAATAAATTTAACACCATATTTTTTAGCTAAAAGATAATTTTCATAATATTTTTTATCAATATCTTTAGCGATTTTAAATTTTTTTATACCCTGAATTTGAGTTAAAAATAAGACATAGGGTTTATAGCCCTTTTTGATTGATTCTTTAAGATTAAGTAAATGTTTTGACCCCCTGCTTGTTATTGCATCTGGAAATTCACTTATATCTCTCTCACGATTTAAAGTAACATTTTTAACTTCTATTAAATTTTTATCGCACAAGAAATCAAACCTAGTATCCGTCGAGTATTTGAATTCTGGTTTTATATTATTAATATTTTTAAATTCCTCCATTATTTTATTCTCAAGTGCATGTTTTACAATTTTATTTGCTTTATGAGTATTCACTCCAACTAAATTATTTTTAACTTTTATAACTTCTAATGTGAACTTAAGTTTACGATTTGGATCATCATTTTTCGTTAACCATACTTCATTATCTTTATCTAGTAATCCTTGCATTGAACCAGTATTCGGACAATGAGCAGTTATGACTTCATTTTTTACTTTTATATCTACAAAAAATCTCTTATATCTTTTGATTAATTTGCCTTTAATTAAACTATTGGTAAACTTCATTGAAATTTATTTATATTTGTAAATGACAAATAAAAAAGAAATAATTGCAGGAATTATAATAATAGGTAATGAAATATTATCTGGTAGAACTCAAGATATTAATACTAAAACTATATCCTTATGGTTGAATACTATTGGTATTAAAGTAACCGAGGTAACAATCATACCTGATATAGAGCAAACAATCATAGATACGATTAATGAATTTAAAAAAAGATTTAATTATGTCTTTACATCTGGCGGAATTGGACCAACGCATGATGATATCACTGCTCAAAGTGTTTCAAAGGCTTTTAATATTGAATACGGACCACACAAAGAAGCAATGAAGATTTTAGAAAATTATTACCAACCTGGAGAATTTTCAGAAGGTAGACAGAAAATGGCATGGATGCCTGTTTCAGCAAAATTAATTTATAATCCGAGTAGTGGCGCACCAGGTTTTAATGTTGAAAATGTTTATTGTTTACCAGGTGTGCCATCTATACTTAAATCTATGATTGGAGGCCTAACAAACGAACTTGTTGGTGGAGATCCAATTATAAGTCACACACTCAGCTTAAGAACTGTAGAAAGTGAAATTGCAAAATCTTTATCAAACGTGCAAGATAATAATAAAGATGTAGATATAGGCAGTTATCCTTTTTTTAAAGCAGGAAAATTAGGAGTATCAATTGTTTTAAGATCACCAGAGCAAAAAAAAATTGATAAGTGCAATTCAGAGATACTCAAATTTGTAAAAGAAAAAAATATTGAACTAGTAGAAAATAGTTGATGCTTTATTTTGCTTACGGAAGTAATTTAAATCACTTTCAAATGAAGAGAAGGTGCAAAGATTCAATATTTTTAAAAAAATATAACCTTAAAGATTTTAAACTAACTTTTAGAAGCAAATATAGAGCCGCAGATATAGAAAGAAAAAAAAATTCAATTGTTCCAGGTGGTATTTTTGAAATTTCAAAAAGTGATGAAAAAAAATTAGATCTTTATGAAGATTTTCCAATTTTATATAAAAAAATCTATATCAACTATTATAATAAAAAAATGATGACCTATACTATGGTTGATAAAACTGAATTTAGGTATCCAACTGAAAGATACTTAAATGTAGTGAAAAGAGGTTATAAAGATTGTAATTTAGATTTTAAATATTTAATTACTGCATTAAAGAATATTAGATAAAAGAAACAAAATATTTGTGAATTAAATAGCCGATTACTAATAACAGTATTCCTGATCCATAAATTAGATAAAAATTCATACCCAAAGACTTTGAAAAGAAAAAAGGCAAAAAGAACAAATAACTTACTGGAACTGCAATTAATATACTCTTAGTAAATGTTACAGTTTTATCTACGTCTTTGTATTCGTAGTATGAAAATAAAATTGCTATTAATGAGACGATTGGTAATGCAATAATAAATCCTGCTAATTTTGGGTAAATACCAGATAACCAACTAGAAAAAGCTATTATTAATGCCGCTACAATTACTTTAAATGTAAAAAAAATCATGTTTTACTTTTTACATTTTTTACATAATCCAAAAAATTCTAAATTATATTTATTGTATCTCATTCCAGTTTCATCTTGAAAATTAGTTAAATATTTAGAAAGTTTCGGATTACTTATTTCTGTTACCATTTCGCAATTATCGCATATAGAAAAAGCAGTTGCATTTGAAATTGTGCAATTATCATTTTTACATGCTACAAAAGCATTTTTACTTTCTATTTTATGAATTTTTCCAAGTTTAATTAATCTATCTAGAGCTCTATAGACTTGTGGTGGTCCTTTAATTCCTTTTTTTTGAACACTAAATAGAATTGAATATGCTTTTAAAGGTTCTTTAGCTTTTTCAATAATTTCCAAAACTATTTGTTGGTTTTTTGAGAGGAAATCAATTTTTTGTGTCATAATCTATTTTACCAAGTCCATCTTACTTTTTCAATTGTTTGAGTTTTTTAATATTAAACATAGAAAGAATAAATAAAACTAATGCCGCTGTAATTATAGATGGGCCAGATGCTGAGTTAAACTGTAGTGACGAATATAAACCTAAAACCACAGCCAAAAGTCCACCGATAATAGAAATAATAATCATTTGTTTTGGATTGTTTGCTAAATTTCTAGCCATTGCAGCAGGTATAATAAGCATTCCTGTAATTAATAATATACCCACCATTTTAATTGATATTGCAATAAGTGCTGCCATCAATATTGTGAAAACTACATTTATTTTTTCAGGTTTCATTCCTTCAGCTTCAGCAAGTTCATAATTAACTGTTGAAGCAAATAAAGGTTTCCAAATTATTTTAAGGATTAATAAAATTATAGCACCACCAATCCATATAACTAATAAATCTCTTTTATTTACTGCAAGAATATCACCAAACAACAAACCCATTATATCAAAACGAATGTAGGATAAAAAACCAATGACTACTAATCCTATTGCTAAAGATGAGTGTGCTAATAATCCTAACAATGCATCATTTGGAAGTTTGGTCGATTTTTGAAGTTTCAATAAAATAAGTGCTAATGCAGATGAAATTAGTAATACTGAAAAAGAGATGTTGATATCAAATGAAAAAGCAAGAGTTACGCCTAATAATGAAGAATGTGCCAATGTACCAGCAAAGAAAGATAATCTTCGCCAAATTACAAAACAGCCAAGAGGTCCTGTTACTAAAGCAATTCCAATACCAGCAACAAGTGCTCTTATAAAAAAATCATCAAACATTTATTTTTTCGTTTCTATTGTCCCATCTGGTGAATGAGTATGATCATGGTCGTGCTCATAAACTGATAATATTGTAGATGCACGATCTCCAAATAACTCTTTATATTTACTATCTTTAACAACTGCTTGTGGTGTACCTGAGCAACACACATGTCCATTAAGGCATAAGACATGATCTGTTGCAGACATAACCACATGTAAATCATGTGAAATTAGTAATATTCCACAACCTAACTTTTCAGAAATTTCTTTTATCAATTCATATAAAGCTAACTCACCTTTAAAATCTACTCCTTGCACTGGCTCATCTAATACTAAAAGATCTGGTTTTTTTGATATAGCTCTTGCAATCAATACTCTTTGAAACTCACCACCAGATAAATTTCTTAAATCATTATTTTTTAAGTGGTCAACACCAGTAAGTTTTAATGCATTATTTATTTCATCATTGGTTAGATTTTCTGTAAGCAACATAAAATCAGAAACTCTAATGGGTAATGTCCAATCGATTGAAATTTTCTGAGGCACATAGCCAATTTTATCTGTAAATTTTTCTACTTTTCCTTCTATGTTTTTATAAATTCCTAAAGCAATTTTAGCTGTTGTAGATTTTCCAGATCCATTTGGTCCTATTAAAGTTACAATTTTTCCTTTTTTAACCTCTAAGGAAACACCTTTTACTAACCACTTGTTATCAAGCATAACACCGGTGTTTTCTAATTTAACTAGAATATTATTATTTAAACTCATTTTTTTTGTTGACTAATCATATTTGTTATAATATTACGCTTTGTTATAATATAACATATTTCAAATTATGCACTTAAAAAGAAAAATTCCTCTAATTATATCAATAATTTCAACTTTATTTTACTTTTCTGCATTAAAAGCAGAAATTAAAGTGGTAACTTCAATAAAACCAATACATTCATTAGTAAGTTATATAATGGAAGGCGTTAGCTCGCCTGATTTAATTGTTGATGGTTACAATTCTCCGCATGGATTTAGCTTAAAACCATCTCATGCTAAAATGCTACAAGAGGCTGATATTGTAATATACGTTGGTGAAGGTATTGAGGAATTCTTAGAAAAACCTTTAAAGTCTTTAGCTCAGAACGCCGTTAAATTTGAATTATTAAAGCAAAGTGGAATGAAAAAATTAAAGTTTAGAGAAAGAAATATTTTTGAAGGTCACGATGATCATGACGATCATGGACATGGAAAAAAGAAAAAAGATGATCATGATGACCACGATGATCACGACCATGACAAAAAAGCTAAGAAAGAGGATCATGACGATCACGGACATGATGACCATGGACACGGACATGGTGAGTTTGATCCACATATTTGGTTAGATCCAATGAATGCAAAAATAATTATTAAAAAAGTAACAAATCAGTTATCAAAATTAGATAAAGATAACAGTTCAACCTATAAATCGAATTCTAAAAAAGCTTTAAAAGAAATTGATAATCTTATTAAACAAGTAAAATCAGATATTAACAAAGATGCTAAGGTTGTAGTATTTCATGATGCATACCAATATTTTGAAAAAAGATTTGATGTAAATATTATTGGAGCATTAACGGTTAACACAGATGTTTTACCTGGAGCAGAACAACTAGCTGAGATTAGAGAAGTAATAGAACATGAAAAAGTTACATGTGTTCTCTCAGAGCCACAGTTTAATCCAGATATTGTTAAGACGATTGCAAATGATACAAATATTAATATGGGTGTTTTAGATCCTTTAGGTGCAAAACTGGACAAAGGAAGAACCCTATATTTCAATCTAATTAGTAATATATCTTCATCTCTAAAGAACTGCTAATAAGTCAATTTTGACCATCTCAATTGGTTTAAATTTTTGATAATCAGTATGTATGAACAAAATTATTTATTTCACATTTGCTCTTCTAATCTGTTCTGTATCCTTTGCTGATAAAAATATGAAGATCGGATCTAAGGGAAAATCATCAGATGTTACAAGAACCATAATAGTTAAAATGTATGACAACTATTATGAACCTAATACTTTTAATATTAAAAAAGGCGAAACTGTAAAATTTGAAGTTAAAAATTTAGGAGAATTGGTTCACGAGTTTAATATCGCCAATCCAATGATGCATATTAAACATCAGCCAGAGATGGAACTAATGGTTGAGAATGAAATATTATTAGGTGATAGAATTGATAAAGACAAAATGCAAAAGATGGCCGCTATGGATAAATCTATGGGTCATTCACACAGCAACAGTGTTTTATTAGCTCCAAAAGAAGAGGGGACTTTAATTTGGAAATTTGAAAACGCTGTAAATATTGAAATTGCATGCAATGTTCCTGGTCATTATCAAGCTGGCATGATTGCAGCAGTTAATCTAGACTAAAGTTTTTTAATAATGAGTTCTGAAGCGATTAAATTTAATTGGAATTGCAAACATACTTGGAGAAGAAGTGCCAAAAATACTGCCTGGTGTTTACTTGGTTGTGCAATTGGGGATTTTGGAACAATTTTATTTTTTCAAATAACAAAAATACCATTTCCTGTTCTAGGAATTATGACACTTGCAATCATTAATGGTTTGATAACAAGTATTATTTTAGAAACTATAATTTTGTTACGACAAAATTTTAAATTTTCTAATGCTTTAAAAACAGCGTTAGGAATGAGCTTTATCTCTATGATTAGCATGGAAGTTGCAATGAATTTAACTGATTTTCTACTTACTGGTGGCGCAATACTTACATGGTGGGTGGTACCAATTATGCTTATAGTAGGATTTATAACTCCTTGGCCTTATAATTATTGGAGATTAAAGAAGTTCAATATCAGTTGTCATTAAAACTTTACATTTAAAAGAAATTAACCATAAATTAGAAAATAATTTACGTGTATTTAATGTCGTTAAAAAATTTTTTTATATTTGTTTTATTTTTTCTAACTTTATTCACTCCAAATTCATTTGCTGAATTTACTTTTGTACAAACAAAAGATGTTTCATCAGATACCCCTGGTATTAGAGGAATAAACTTTAAGCCGGATGGAACAAGAATGTATATAACTAATCGGGAGTCTGCACCGAATGATAAGAAAGCATACTTAATTGAATACTCTCTAACCACACCATTTGATATAAGCACTGCTACAATATCTTTTACAGGAGGGACGCCAAAAGGAACCGCATTAACATGTGCAGCTGAGGGAGTTGGTCAAATGAATTACCCTCATTCAATTGAATTTAATCCTGATGGAACAAGAATGTTTGTAACTACAAATGAAGGGATTGGTTCTCTTAGTTTTGGTGTTTGGCAATTTAAATTAACTACTCCATGGGATTCAACAACTTTAGTTTGCGAAAAAATATATGAGGTAGCAATAGGTGACGAAAATCAATTAAGAACTTTGGCTTTTAAACCTGATGGAACACGAATGTTTATTGGTGGAATAAAAAACGATAAATTAAGACAATATGATTTAGCAAATCCTTTTGATCTTAGATCGGGAGTTACTCCAGGGGGAACTTCAGGCTCCTTGGTAAGTGCTGATACCAGTATGAGAAATATTCAATTCAATCCAGATGGAACTCAATTATTTTTCGCTGGTAATGAAAACACAAGAATGAACAAATACTCTTTAAGCACAGCTTACGATATCACAACTTTATCTTCTACTTTTACTACATTCGATTTAGGAAGCAGAACAGATAACATGATGGGTTTTATATTTTCATCAAATTTTACAAAATTATTCGTTACCAGTGACGATGGTTCTGGTGCAGGTACAAATCAAATTCATGAGTATGAAATTGATTGTGCAGGAACAATTACTTGTACCGATCCTTCTGCTAATGCTGATGTCAAAGCTATTATCGAAGCTAATGTAGAATCAGCTAAACGTATTATAAATAATAATACTCTTCCAATATTTCATAGAACTGAGTGGCTAAGAAGACATAAAAATAAAGATAATCTTTCGAACTTAAATGCAGAAATTAATTTTACAAATCAAAAGATTGAAAAAATAGCTAATACACTAAATATTCTTAAAAAAGAAAAAGATAGAACCTATAATAGCGATGATTGGTTTGAATGGAGTGAAGGAAGAATTAGCTTTGGTAAAAAAGATTCAAATGGTGCATCATCAAGAGATATCCATAGTTATGGTTTTTCAATCGGTGCAGATAGGATTAAAAAAGAAGATAGAGATTCAATGTATGGTTATGTTTTTCAGTATACAAACGATAACGTTGATATTGGAAGCAATGGTACAAATCTTAATACAGATTCATATAGCTTTGCTTTATATGATACCAGGTTAAGAGACGATCAATTTTTTACAGATAGTGTTATTGGTTTAAGTTTATTACAAATTGATCATCAAAGAGTGATAAATAGTAATACTTTAAGAGGCGATAGAGAGGGGCAGCAAATATATGGCTCAATTAATTTTGGCAAAAGATTAGTTGATGAAGAACTTAATTATAATCCAGGAATAAAATTTGATTTAGGATACACAAAATTAAAAGCTTTTAGAGAAAAAACTACAATAGGAAATTCTTTATCTGACTCGTTAATCTACAAGGAACAAAATATTAAAACCGCTTTAGCAACTATTGGATTACTTTTTGATACAGCAAATCAGCAGGAAGAAAAAACAACCAATCATCATGGAAGATTAGAGTATGTAGGAGATTTTAGCCCATCTTCAAATGCAGAATTTTATTACGTAAATAATCAAAGTACTAATTATGAATATAAAGCAAAAAATAAATCGAAACACAATTACAGAATTGGTTATGGTTTTGACATTACCTCTATATCAGGTTGGTCAATAGTAACAAATTTTGAAAGATTTGGTGCATCTGGAAAAGGCTATGTTAATGAACTTTATTTATTATTAGGATATGTTCCAATAGATGATACTGAGTATGCTTTTAAATTAGATAATGACAAAGCATCTCTAACTTATAAAAAAAATTTAAACGGTTTTGATATCAAAATGAGCTCAAATTATAATTTCATAGGTGAAATCCCAGATTATGGTGCAAATTTAGAAATATCTAATAAATTTTAATTAGATAACCAAATAGTTTGAAAAGGATCTAAAATAATATTATTTTTACCAACTGTAGTACCAATTATTAATTCTTTATAATTTTTATTTTTTAATTGGATTTTAATACTTTGAGTTTTTGAACTTAAGTTTGAAATACACATAACAGTTTGTTTTTTATCTAAGCTTATCCTTTTAAATGCGAATACCTTCGGCCCAAGGTTCATCGTTTTTCTTAATGCATTAGGATGAAAAGCTTTATTTTTTCGCTTGATATTTAATAAATTACTTATTTCCTCGTAAATTAAATAATGTTTTGAGTTCTTATTTTTTAATAATTTATTTAAACGTTCTGCGCTCCATTTATATCTATTTAAATCTCTTTTATTATTTGAAATAATGTATTTATTAACGTCATTTGAAGTTCCAAACATTGAATTAAAATAAATTGCTGGAATACCTTCAAAAGAAATCATTATTGCGTGAGCGCATAGATATCTTGCATAATGAAACTTTCCTTTAGGATCGGTATCAGTTTTTTGAAATGCATTAAATAAAGTAATATTAGCTTCATATACCTTTTTTGATTTTCCTTGGACTTTTCTAAACGAAAATTCTCCACCGTTTTTTTTTAACCTTTTAAACATTTTATTGATGGCATCTTTATTTAAAAGACCTTCAACTGGCCTCATACCAATACCGTCATGTGATGCAATAAAGTTTAGATAACTATTTCCTAATTTGTTTTGTGGCAATTTTTTACTCCAAGAAGTTATTTTTCTACTATCTTCAAATAATAATGAATGAACCAAAAGGGGAGGTAACGAAAAATTATAAATCCAGTTTGCCTCATCATTATTACCAAAGTAACTAATGTTTTCATTTTCAGGTAGGTTTGTTTCGGTTACAATTATTGCTGATTTGTTTAAGCTATTACAAACAATTCTTAATATTTTAATGATTTCGTGAGTTTGTTTTAAATTAATGCATTTAGTTCCGCTTTCTTTCCAAAGATAAGCTATAGCATCCAATCTAAATATATTTACTCCATGATTAATCAAATTAATTATAATTTTGATAAATCTAATTAAAACTTTTGGATTTTTAAAATTTAAATCGATCTGATCATTACTAAATGTTCGCCAAAGATATCTATTTTCACCAAAAATATTCACTTTCTTTAATAAACGATGTTCTCTTGGTCTAACTACATTTTTAGAATTAAATTTTTTATTAACAGTAAAAAAATAATTTTTTCCTGGTGAATTATTTCTTAAGTAGTTTTTAAACCAAAGACCCCTGGATGATGAATGATTAATTACAACATCAGCCATAATAAAACTATTTTTTGAAAAACTTTTAATATCACTCCATTTACCTAACCTTGGATCAATTTTATAATGATCCTTAACAGCAAAACCACTGTCGCTACTGGATGGATAAAAGGGTAGAAAGTGAACAGAATTGAAAGATTTACTTAAGTACTTTTTATGAAAATTTTTAAACTCTGTAATAGATTTATTTGTTTTTGTACCTAAAACACTATCTCCATAACAAATTAATAGTGAAGTTTTTTCTGATAAATTAAAATTTATCTTTGAATTTTTTATTTTATTAGACTTACTAATGCTTTTAACTATGTCATCAGTGAAGCTTAGTAATTCTTTATTAGTAAAGATTGGTTTATAAATTTTTCTTAATTTAAGGTTAATTTGATTTCGGATTTCTGAGGAATTCATTATTTGTGTTTTCTATTATCCTCATCAACAGCATGCTTTAATCTTTCTAAAAAATCTGGTATTGCGCTTTTAACTCTACTCCATGTTGGTATAAAGGGTGTATCCATAGGATTTTTAAAAAACGACTCTCCTGCTTTCATTATATTTAGCGCAAACAATTCAACTGCCTTTTCCTCAGTATGAGAGTCGAACTTTAAGCCATTCATTTCAGCATCACTTCTATATGTATCTATTAAGTCTAATGCAGATCTATAGTAAGTTGCTTTTAAAGATCTAAAAGTTTCAAGACTGAATGAATTTCCTTGTGTTGCAAGCTTTCTAATTAATGTTTTAATAATATCTGTAGACATTCTCGAAAGCCCCTTTTTGTCATCCCCAATAGATAATTCTTGGTGTTTATGATCATAAGTATCAGCTAAATCAACTTGGCAAATATTATTTGGAGAAAAATTCCTTTGCATTTCAGATAATACTCCAACTTCTATCCCCCAATCAGATGATATTCTTAATTCAGATAATACATTTCTTCTAAAAGAAAATTCTCCAGCTAAAGGATATTTAAATGACTTCATAAATTCTAAATAGTCACTTTTTCCAATCGTTTTCTCTAATGCAGTTATTAAAGGAAATACAAGCAGTCTTGCTACCCTGCCATTCATTTTACCTTGAGCTACCCTTGGATAATAACCTTTACAAAATTCGAAGTTAAAAAATGGATTAACAACTGGATAAAATAATTTTGCTAGCATTCGTCTATCATAAGTTTTTATATCACAGTCATGCAAAGCAACTGATCTTGCATTATCTCTTGCAATACACATACCAAGACAATACCAAACATTTCTACCCTTACCGAGTTCATTAGGTGCAAGATTTTTTTTCTTTAATTCGTTATGCAGTTTTTTTAGTCTTGGTCCGTCATTCCATAAAATTGAGAAAGGTGTTTTGAGTTTTTTAAAGAATTTATGGGCTTTATCTGCTTGTTTTTTATTTGCTCTATCTAACCCAATAATAATATGACTAAGATAATTTACTTTACTTATTTCACTAACAATTCTTGGTAATGCATCTCCTTCAAGTTCTGAATAAAGACTTGGAAGAATTAACTCCATTTTTCTCTCTTTAGAAAATTTTAATAAATCTTTTTCTATGTCCTTAGTGGATTTTGTACCGAAATCATGCAAACTTGAAATTATACCGTTCTGGGAAAAATCACTCATAATAAATTTTAATCCGTTTATTTAATTTTTTCTAGCGCCATTTTGACAACTTCTTCCCATCCAAGTGGAGCAGATTGTTTCGAAACTAAGCAATTATTTATATTTATTGGCTCCATAAGAAATCGATCGTTAAATACTAGACATGCAATGTTACTATTTCTTAACATGTCTAGATCATTATAATTATCGCCAACGCCAATTGTTTTAACTTCATCTTCAGTTTTTTTAATTATTTTAATAACTCTATTCATCGCTTTTAGCTTACTTACATTATCGCAAATATTCATCACACGCCCACCCTCGTGAAGAGATAAACCAATATTTTTTACAATTTTAAATAAATCTTTTTTTTGTTCACTATTTCCTTTAAATAAAATAGGTGTTGAATAATTTCTATTAAGAACGTTTCTTAAATTTTTGTCCGGCAATCCAAAAATTTCACGTTGAACTTTTCTTTCCATTTTTGAGATTAATTTACATTTAGATCTAAGGTTTTCAGGTACTTCTTTTTGAAAAACTTTTAATGTAATTTCTTTCTCCCTACTTAAAACAATATTATTTGGGAAATTTTTATTTATGTTATCTAATCCAAATATTGCTGACCCATTTTCAGAAATAAAGGGTAAATTTAAATCTAGTTTTTTTTTAAAATCTTCAATCTCAACTTCAGTTTTACTTGTATTAGGAATTATGATTATTCCCTTGCTAATAAGGTTTTTTATATAATCTTTTATTTCATCAAATTTAAAAGTATCTCTATTTAATAGTGTACCATCTAAATCAGTAAAAATAATTACTGAATGTTTTTTTTTCATTATATAATTTTTTGGGTTTATCTTTATTGACTATCTTATCCTATTTCTATTTTTGTCAAACAGATATATTTTATCTTTTGAGAAAGATATTTTTAATGTCTTACCTGATACATTATCTGATGTTTTTACATTAATCTCTTTGTTCGAAGCAGTTGAGTAAATAATTTTTTCAAATCCTAAATTTTCTACAAGATCAACTTTAACATCTATCTTTATTGGATGAGAATCTTTTACACTTATGTGCTCAGGCCTTATACCTAAATAAATTTCATCTTTAAAATTGTTATTTTTAAATACAATTTCATTATTAAAAAAATTTATTGTATTATTATTAACTATATTCTCTTTTTCTAATTTAATTATATTCATCTTCGGTGAACCAATAAATTCTGCAACAAAAACATTATTTGGATCAGCATAAATTTCATTAGGTGTACCAAACTGTTCTATATTTCCATTATTTAAAATCACTATTCTGTCAGCCAGTGTCATTGCTTCAACCTGATCATGAGTGACATAAATAATATTAGAATTCATTTTCTTATGAAGTTTTGAAATTTCTACTCTCATCTCTGATCTTAATGCTGCATCTAAATTGGATAGTGGTTCATCAAATAAAAAAAGTTTTGGATTTCTTGTTATCGCTCTACCTATAGCAACTCTTTGTCTTTGACCTCCAGAAAGTTCTTTTGGTTTTCTATTAAGCAAATCTTGAATTTGAAGAGTTTTAGCGGCCTCGTTTACTTTTTTCTCAATATCATTTTTAGAAAGTTTTTCCATTTTAAGACCGAAAGACATATTTTCATAAACATTCATGTGTGGATATAAAGCATATGATTGAAAAACCATTGCTATTCCTCTTTTTGAAGGAATTAAATTATTGATTACTTTGTTATCTAAAAAAATTTCTCCTTCATCAACTTTTTCAAGACCTGAAATCATTCTTAACAACGTAGACTTTCCACAACCAGATGGTCCTACTAATACAATAAATTCACCATCAGTAATTTTTATATTAAAATTATTAATTACTTTGTTATTGCCAAAAGATTTGTTTAGATTTTTAATTATAATTTCTGACATTTGCTAAATTTATAGCGATTTTAAAAAACCATTAAGTGTTGTTAAAAATTTATTACACTGATAGATTTATGCAATAAAAATTTCATAGGGAAAATCATAAGGGGGAAACTATGTTAAAAAAAATAATAATCAAATTCGCTCTTCTCGCTTTTTTAATGTCAAATGCTAGTTTTGCTGACATTAAATTTTGGACGACTGAAGTCCAGCCAGCAAGAATGGCTAAACAACAGGAGATGGCAAAAGCTTTTGAAGCTCAATCTGGTATTAAGGTTGAAGTTATTCCTGTAGAGGAAAAAGATCTTGGAACAAGAGCAACAGCAGCTGCAGCTGCTGGTGATCTACCAGATGTAATTTATCATACATTACAATATGTGTTGCCTTGGGCAGAAGCTGGTATCTTGGATGTTGATGCAAATAATGCTGTAGTAAAAGATTTGGGTAAAAAAACTTTTGCTCCTGGAGCATTAGACATGGCTAAGTCTGGTTCAAAGATTGCAGCTGTTCCGGTTGATGGTTGGACGCAAATGGTCGTTTACAGAAAAGACTTATTTCAAAAAGCAGGTCTTGAGCCACCAACAAACTACGCAAATATAGTTAAAGCAATTAACACTTTATCAAATGATAATATGTATGGTTTTGTTGCAGCAACAAAAACTGATGAAAATTTTATGAGTCAGGTTTTAGAGCATGTACTTTTAGCAAATGGAGTAAATCTTGTTAAAAAAGGTGGAACAAAGAAACAAGGCAAAGCTTTGAAAAATTCTCTAGAATTTTATAAAGTTTTAGCTAAGGCTAGTCCTAAAGGTGAATTATTTTGGAAGCAATCAAGAGCTTTATATTTTGCTGGAAGAACACCAATGATAATTTGGTCACCATTTATAATGGATGAGTTAGCTGGTTTAAGAGACTCAGCACCACCAACATTTAACGTTGATCCAACCTCTAATGAGTTAGCTCAAAAAACTGGTTTCATTACTAATTTTAGTGGTCCTAACAATAAAAAAGGAGCAGCTTGGGCTGACATTAGATATTTTGGAATAACTGCAGATGCAGATACGGATGAAGCTAAAAAATTCATTATGTATTCAATGAACGAAGGTTACACAGCAACATTAGGTATTGCCCCTGAAGGAAAATTTCCTGTAAGAAGAGGAAATTCAAGTGATCCAAATGCTTATACAAAAGCTTGGAGCAAACTTCCTGTTGGCGTGGACAGAAAGGCTCCTTTAACAGATCTTTATTCTTCTGATGTTATTAATAACATTGTTGCAGGATTAGATACTGCTAGCAGATGGGGAGTTAAAGAAGGAGAGCTTTCAAGAGCATCAAAAATAATTAATTCTCAATTCTTAAATAGAATCACAAGAGAATTCATTGATGATCAAATTTCAGTTGATGAGGCAGTTAAGAAAATTAACGCTGAATTAGCTAAGTTTTAGTCAATAAGATTTAAAAAAAGCGGGTAATGTATTATTATCCGCTTTTTTCTTATGAGTGACACTTTATCTAAAATAGAAAAAAGAACTGCATATACATTACTTTTACCAGCAGTTTTTTTAGTTTTTTCTATAATATTATTTCCTATTTTTGCAAATATTTGGATTAGCTTTAAAGAAGTTAGTTTAAAAGATATTAGAATTCCAGAACCAAGAGCAAAAAAAATTGTCAAAAGCATATCAGATAATAATTCTGAATTAAAAATTGTTTATAAATTAAGAAATAGCTCTTTAATTCAAAAAATTTCAGATGTTGAATTTAAGGATAAACTTCCGAGCAATGTAATACCTGTAGATCTAGATTCTAGATGTGAATTTAAATCAAAGATAATTAAATGTCAGTTTGGTGAATGGAAAGCTAAATATAGAGAAAATTTTGAGGTATTAATTAAAGATGAAAATAATAATGAAATAGATAAAGAAGTAATTAAATCTCAAAAACCGTCTTTAAGTGGAAAAGCTGACAACATTCTTCTAACTACAAATTTTACATTAAAGAACTTCAAGAAAGTTTTTTATGAAAATGATTTTCTTGATTTACTTTTAACTACATTTTACTTCACTTTTTTTGGTACAATTGGAGCAATATTTTTTGGAATTTTAGCTGCGCAGCTTGTAAATCAAAATTTTTATGGCAGATCATTTATGAGAAGTATTTTGCTTTTTCCTTATGTTGGGCCTGTGGTAGCTCTAGCTTATACATGGACTTTATTACTTGATCCGAATAGCGGAACCTTCAATGCTTTGATGGTAAATTTTAACATTTTTGATGAACCAATTAATTTACTGGGTCAAAAATATATGGTGATGAACATTTTTGGTTTTGAATTAAAATTAAGATTAGCTTTAACCACAGTTATATTTTTTGAGATTTGGCGATATTTTCCTCTAGCTTTTCTATTTATTCTTGCGAGACTACAAGCTGTCCCAAAAGATTTATATGAAGCTGCAGAAGTTGATGGAGCAGGGCCGCTTAAAAAGTTTATTCATATTACACTTCCGCAAATAACAGCAATCATATCAATTTTATTTATGATTAGATTTATTTGGAATTTTAATAAATTCGAGGATATTTTTTTATTAACTGGTGGTGCATCTGGAACTAGGACATTACCGATAAATGTTTATCAACAAGGTTTTGCAATATCAGATATTGGTATGGGATCTGCTGTCTCTATAGTAATAGTCTTATTACTTATTATTTTTATGTTTATTTATTTTAAATTAATTGGAAAAAAGGCAAATGAAATTTAAGTCATTAACTATATATTTATTAACATCATCTATATTTTTATTATGCTTGTTATCTATATTAAAAATAATGTCTACCTTACAAGGCATAGATTTTACAAATCTAAACATTGGTCAAAATTTCATTCTTGGAATATGTTTATCTCTCGGGCTGTTAGTTGTTGGGAATAAATTAAATCATTTTATAAAGATTTTTTCTTTCACATCAATATTTACAATTTTTTATCTATATATTAATGAGAGTGCTCCAATTTGGTATTATATTAGTGTATTTATAGTTATCTTATTTTTTTCACACAAAGTTAAAAATTATAATTTAAATTATTTAAAAGAAGATTTCGTATCAGAAAAAATAATTTTTGATTTTATAACTCTCTTTGGAATTATATTTTTTGCCTTTGTGATTTTGTTTCCATTTTACATAATGCTTGTGACCAGTTTTAAAACCCAAATTGCCTTATTAGTTAATCCTTTAGATTTCAGCTTAGATTTTAAAAAAGATTTATCTGATTTATTCAAATCATATTTCGTTATCTTTGATACCTATAATTTTGGAAGATATATTCTTATAAGCTCACTTGTTTCTATTGGAACAGTAATAATAACTTTGATGTTTGCAATTCCTGCAGCTTATGCCGTAGCTAGATTAAACTTTTTTGGTAAAACTTTTCTATCCTCGTCAATATTAATCATTTATATGTTTCCAGCTATAGTTCTTGTAATTCCTTTGTATACAGTCTTTAGTCAACTTGGTTTAAGAAACTCAGTTGTAGGTCTTTTGATTGTTTACACCGCAACTACCTTACCTGTAGCAATTTATATGTTACAAGGTTACTTCAAAAGTATTCCCAAAGAGATCGAAGATGCTGGAATTATGGATGGTCATAGTTGGTTTGGCATCATTTTAAAAATTATAATTCCATTGAGTCTTCCTGCGATTGCATCTGTTGCGTTATATGTGTTTATGATAGCTTGGAATGAATTTTTGTTTTCTTTGATGTTTTTAGATAATCCAAAATCTTTTACACTTTCAAGGGCTATACAATATTTAACTGGAGATGCTGAAACACCAAGGCAGTACTTAATGGCAGGATCAGTAATTGTTACATTACCTGTGCTTGTAATATTTATTTATTTTGAAAAATATTTAGTAAGTGGTTTAACAGCTGGAAGTGTAAAAGGTTAACGCTTTTATTTTCTAAATTTATTTTTCCCAATCAAATCTGGGAAAAGAGTCAAAAATTTTAAAAATACCATCTGACCACTGGTTACATACTTTTGAGTATTCATCATCGTTAATATTCAAGCATTTTTTCGAAGCAATCTTTAATTCATCCTTTTTATAAACTGCAAAATCTATCGGAGGTCCAACGGTCAAGTCACTTTTTAAAGTTGAGTCCATGGAAATCATTGCACATCGAGACGCATCACCTACCGATACATCAGGTTTAATTACTCTATCTAAAATTGGCTTGCCATACTTTACTTCACCTATTACCAAATATGGCTTGCTATCTGCGGGCTTAATATAATTTCCTTGAGGGTATATTAAATATAATTCTAAGGGTTGACCTTTAATCTGTCCTCCAACTATAAATGTTGATCCTAAAAGAACAGTGTCTGTATTAATGCCTTTTGGTGAAGAGTGTTCAGTATTTAAAGATCCAATGTAAGAAGCTATTTGGTCAAAACTTTTACATGTATTTAAATTCATTACTCCAGATGTATCTTTTAAATCATTTTCAATTGATTTATATACGGCTTGCGACGTTCCAAGATTACCGGAAGTTACTATAATAATCGATCTGTCTCCCACATCGTAAGTAAACATTTTCGAATATATGTTTACATTGTCTAAACCTGCATTTGTCCTTGAATCTGATGCAAATACAATACCATCATTTGCTTTAATTCCTATGCAATAAGTCATAATTATTATTATTTAATTTATTATTTATCATACAATTTAAAATTAGCATATCTGATATATCTATAATGCAATTGATTGTTTTTGCGAATTATTAAACATTTACAAATGGTCTCTAAATTTTGGAAAAACTATAATTCTGGTGATGCATATGATGGTTATATTACAGAGGATAACAAGTTAAGGAAGCATGCTTCTATAATCTCTAATATTTTAGAAAGGCACGGGAAAAAGAAACTTCAAGAAATTGAAAAAAATTGTCAAAGCACAATAAACGCAAGAGGAATAAATTTTAGAGTCTATGCGGCAAATAATAGGGCAGAAGAAAAAAGATGGCCTTTAGATATTATTCCAAGGATAATACCTAAGAAACAATGGAATAAAGTTTCGAAAGGTTTAAAACAAAGAGCAAAAGCATTAAATTTATTTATAGATGATGTTTATAATCAAAAGAAAATTTTTAAAGATAATATCGTTCCAAAAGATATTATTTATAAATCTCCGTATTATGTAAAAGAGTGTGAGGGTTTTTCTCCTAAATATAAAGCTTGGGCAAATATTTCAGGTATTGATCTAATTAGAAATAAAGCAGGTAATTATTTAGTTTTAGAAGATAATTTACGCGTACCATCAGGTGTCTCTTACATGTTAGAAAATAGAATGGTAATGCGGGACGTATTCCCAGAATTATTTACAAGATATAAAGTAGCTTCTATACATCAGTATACTAATAAACTTTATAACTGCATGTTAGAGTGCATACCAAGAAAAACTTCTAATCCTCATATGGTTTTATTAACTCCTGGAGTTTATAACTCAGCATATTTTGAACATGAGTTTTTAGCTGATCAAATGGGAATTGCTTTAGTTGAGGGGAAAGATCTTTTTGTTGAAAATGATAATGTATACATGAAAACAGTCAAAGGACCTTTGAAAGTTGATTGTATATATAGAAGATTGGATGACAATTTCTTGGATCCTAAAGCTTTCTATAAAGACTCTATGATTGGTGTTCCTGGTTTATTTAAATGCTGGTTAAAAAAAAATGTCGGTATTATAAATGCTATTGGAACAGGTGTTGCTGACGATAAAGTTGTTTATTCATATGTAAATAAAATGATTACTTATTATTTAGGCGAACAGCCTATTTTAGATCAAGTAGAAACTTATCTATGTCATAATGAAACAGAAAGAAAATATGTTATTGAAAATATTTCTAGACTAGTTGTTAAACCTGCAAATGCATCTGGAGGATATGGCATAATGATTGGACCCAAGGCACCTAAAAAAGAAATAGAGGAGACAATCAGCAAGATTAACAAAAACCCTAGAGAATTTATAGCCCAACCTTTAGAAATTTTATCTACCGCACCTACAATTACAGAAAATGATATAGAACCACGTCATTTAGATTTAAGGCCATTTATATTAACTGGTAAAACAAACTATGTTACTACTGGTGGATTAACACGAGTAGCTTTGAGGAAGGGTAGTACTATTGTAAATAGTTCTCAAGGTGGCGGATCAAAAGATACTCTTATCGTTGATTAAAGTTTGGATTTATTTTAATTAATAAATAAAATACAATATCAATCATGAATCCTACTGACATATTACTTAGCATAGCAATTGTTGGAATTTATACCCTCATTTATGTTTATTTAAGACATAACTATAAAAGTTATAAAATGATTTTTAAACTTTTTAGTGAAGGTTTTGTTTATGGAACAGTGATTACTGGTATTCTTTATTATTTAATTAAATATATTGCTTCTTAATGAAAAAACTTTTAGGGATCGTGGCTCTGTGTTTGTTGTGGGATATTCCAGTATCAGCTGATGAAAGATTTATTCCATTAGAATTATTTACCGGTGGAAAAATAAGGAATGATACAGAAATTAAATATACACCAGCAGATAAAATTTTTGGCGAGAAGAGAAGAAAAAAAATTATAGGCCCTCAAGATTGGAAAAATCCTTTCACAAAAGAAATCATTAAAGTTTATAAAAGAACTCAAAAAAATAGAGAGGGCAGAGTAAGGAAAACACAATTATTTACAGTTACTAATGATGGTCAATGCATGGGAAGGGTTTACGATCAAAGAAGATCAAAAACTAAGTATATAAAGAATGGTTGTAAATTTCCCTTAGGTTTTTGGAAAAAGGGTGAAACAAGATCATTTTCTGTAACAGATGCTGGAAGATCAAGAACTGTAGAATTAAAAATATTAAAACTAGGAAAAAAACCAACAGACTGCATTAAATATAATTGGAAATTATTTGATACGAGTGGAAATAAATTAGCAGATAATGATTATAAATTTTGTAAAAATAGAGCAATGACTAGTTTAAAGATCCGAAAAATTAAATAACTCTCGGATTATTCTCTGATCTAGAGAAATAAAATTAAAAAAATTTACTTATTCATCTTGTTCAATTATAAATATTAGCATAAACAATCATGAAAATAACTCATGCCCTCGTGGTGAAATTGGTAGACACAAAGGACTTAAAATCCTTGCCCTTTTGGGAGTGCCAGTTCGAGTCTGGCCGAGGGCACCACTAAATGTCAAAACCACAAATAATTTCTGACACTAATAAAAAATCATTAAGAATTAAATCTTTTATAAAAAACAAACTTTCGAAAATAAAATTAAAACATGTAAACATAGTCATTGGTGGTGATGGTTTTATGCTCAAAACTTTAAAAAGAAATAAGCATTCATCTAAATTTTTTTATGGAGTGAATTCTGGTGATTATGGTTTTTTAATGAATAAGTTTTCATCAAAAACAATTATAAAAAATATTAATAAGGCTAATTTAATTACTATCTCTCCATTAGAAATGAAAGTAACAAATAAGCAAGGATCGAAGAAAAAATATTTAGCAGTAAATGAAGTTTCAATTTTAAGACAAAGTAGGCAAGCAGCCTCAGTTTTGATTAAGGTAGGATCAAAATTAATAATGAAGCGTTTAATTTCTGACGGTGTTTTAGTCTCAACACCTGCAGGGAGTACCGCTTACAATTTATCAGTAAGAGGACCTATTCTAAGCTTAAATTCAAAAAAACTATCTATAGCACCTATAAGCCCGTTTAGACCAAGGAGATGGAATGGAAAAATAATTAATGAAAGCCATAAAGTTTTAATAAAAAATTTAAATATAAATAAAAGACCGATTAGTGCAGTTGCTGATAATATTGAGGTTAGAAATGCAAAAATCATTGAGGTAAAAATAAATAAAAAAATTAAATTCAAACTTTTATATGACAAAAATAGAGGGCTCCAAAAAAAAATCAAAATAGAACAATTAAGAAAAGAAACTAATTAGAATGGAGTTTATCTTTTTTATTTTAATATATTTTCTTTTAACATCTGTTGTAATTGGTTTCGGTTCTTTTTTTGCAAAAAATATATCTACTTATAATAGTAATTCAAATATTGGATATATAGGATTATATGGAATTTTTTCACTTACATTAATTTCATATGTAACAAATTTATTTATAAAACATGATTACTTACATAATTTTATTATATTATTTATAGGTATATTTTTGTTTATCCAATATATTTTTTCTAATAAAAAATTAAAAAGAAATAAGGACATCAAATATTTTTTATTTTTTTTAATTATATCAACACTTTCAATTTTCTATTTCAAGAGTCATGATGATTTTCCATATTATCATTTGAGTTTTATACACAATTTAACTTTAAATAAGCTTGAATTTGGACTTGGAAACTTTGATTTGGCGTTTAATCATGTTTCATCATTATTTTTTTTTCATTCATTGTTCAAACTTCCTTTTACGGAAGACTATTTTTACTTTTTAGGCCCAGTTTTAATAATGGTTTTTTCCAATATAATACTTGTCAAAAGTATTCTCGAAGATAAAAAAAAATTAAATTTTATTTTTTTTTTAAAATTATTTACTTTTATATTCATAAATACTTTCTTTTATAGGCTAGCAGAGCATGGAACAGATAGATCAGCAATAATTTTGATTTTTGTCAGTATTATAATAATTTTTGAGATACTTCAAAATAGGAAATTATCACATCAAGCATTTGAAAATTTTTTAATATTTCTCACATTTATAATAAGTTTAAAGT
This sequence comes from uncultured Pelagibacteraceae bacterium, assembly GCA_902582315.1. GTDB lineage: Bacteria > Pseudomonadota > Alphaproteobacteria > Pelagibacterales > Pelagibacteraceae > Pelagibacter. The sequence continues at coordinate 59,533 of CACHRP010000003.1, read as the reverse complement.
CGTTTTATGCTATTTATGGTTTATTATTTCTTGGAGTTTATTTTAAATATTTTAAATTATCACAAATTTCCAATTTCTATAAAAATTTTAAAATTATAAATATTTCAATTATTTTTGGTATGCTGATATTATTTTATAATATAGCTTATACTGGATGCTTGATATATCCATTGACAGTAACTTGCTTTGAAAATTTTTATTGGAGCATGGACATCGAAAGAATTGAGTCAGCAGCAGTTTGGTATGAGTTATGGTCAAAGGCAGGTGCCACACCCAATTATAAAGTGGGTGATCCAATAAATTATATTAAAGGTTTAAATTGGTTAGGTGTATGGATAGATAATTATTTTTTTAATAAAGTATCTGACACAATAGGTGGCATAATACTAACAGTATTTGTCTTTTTAATTATATTTAAACCAAAAAGGATAAAATTTACTTTTAATTCTAAATATAACATAATCCTAATACTCCTATTTTTTTTATTCATAGAGTGGTTTTTTTATCATCCTTCACTTCGGTATGGGGGGTACCATTTATTAGCTTTACTGTTTTTCATTCCTTCAGCAATTATTTTAGGAAATCAAAATTATTCTTACTCAAAAAACTTTAAAAAAATTAATATTATTTTATTAATAGGTATTACAATATTTTCTGTTAGAAATATTGATAGAATCATTGATGAAAATAAAATTTATAATTACAACCCTATAAAATCACCTAGATATAATATTAATAAAAAAGATTATTATTTAAAAATAAAAAAAGAAGAAATTCTTCAAAAAACAAATCAATGTAAAAATGAATTTAAAAAAGATAGTAATTGTAAAATAGTTAATTCTTATAGAATATTTTATTAGAATAAATAGAATGTCAAAATCAAATTTTATAGGGACTGTAGCTCAATAGTAGAGTACCTCGTTGACATCGAGGGGGTAGTAGGAGCGTAACCTACCAGTCCCACCATTTTGACAAAATTATTATTTATAAAATATTTAAATTAAAACAATGATTAAAAAAAATTTAATAATTTTCATTCCATCTATAGAGCAGGGTGGTGTTGAAAAAAATTTATTTTTAATATCAAACTTTCTTGCAACAAAAATAAATAAGGTCAAATTAATTACAGCAAGCAATGATCACAAACATTTTAAAAAAATAAATATAGTAAGACCAAAATCAAAAATCTGGCAAAATACTAATAGATACTCAAAATACTTTATATGTTTAGTTATACTTTTTAAATTATTTCTAAAAAATAGAAATTACGTAGTATTCGCATTTCAGGCTAACTTATACTGTATTATTTTATGTAAGCTATTCGGAATAAAAATAATAGTAAGATCAAACACATCTTCTATTGGATGGTCGCAAAACTTTATTAAAAAATTCTTTTACAAAAAAATTTTGAAGATTGCTGACCAGGTAATTGTAAATAGTAATGATTTTAAAAAAGAATTAAAAAAATCTTTTTCAATTAATGCTAAATGTATTTTTAACCCCTTAAATAAAAACGAGATAATCAAAAGATCAAAAGAAAAGCTAAAATTTAATTTTTTTAAAACAAGCTCAATTAAAATTATTAATATAGCAAGATTTACAGACCAAAAAGATCATTTGACTTTACTTAATGCTATGAAAAGGATTAAAAAAAAAATAGAATTTCGTTTAGTACTAATTGGTGCAGGCCCAAATAGAAATTTGCTAGAAAATTATATTTTAGAAAATAATTTAAAAAAAAATATTAAAATATTAAATTATCAAAACAACCCATATAAATATATTAGAAATTGTGATATTTTTATATTAACATCGAAATTTGAAGGTCTTCCAAACGTACTTCTTGAAGCGGCTGTGTTAAAAAAATTTATTATTTCAACGAACTGCCCAACAGGACCAAGAGAAATATTATCAAATGGCAAAGGTGGAGAATTAGTTAAAATAGGCAACTTCAAGTCAATTTCAGAAAAAATAATTTCCTACAGTAAAAATAAAAATAAATTTATTAAAAAAATTAATCATAATTTTAAATCACTTAAAAAGTTTGATTATTATATGAATTTAAATCAGTATTTACTTATTGTTGAAAAATTTTTAAAAAGTTAAATTTATTGGTGCCCCCGCACGGACTCGAACCGCGGACCTATTGATTACAAATCAATTGCTCTACCAGCTGAGCTACAAGGGCATACTGGGTTTTTAATATTATTTAAAATATTATCAAGTTATTTTTTTAGAATTTATATGGTGAAATACAATTGCAGCACTATTTGAAACATTTAAACTTTCAACATTTTTATCAATTTTTATTTTAACTAAAAAATCAGTATATTTTTTTGTATGAACTTTAATACCATAACCTTCAGAGCCAAATAGTAATACTTTATTTCCTGTCCATTCGATTTCTGTAAAATCTTTTTGTGAATTTGAATCAAATCCATATATCCAAAAATTATTTTCTCTCAAATATTTTAAGGTTGTATTAATATTTGGTACTTCAAAAATATTAATATTTTCAATCGTTCCACTGGCTGATTTATACATAAGTTTACTTTCAGAAGGAAATGACCTTTCTTTTATAATTATTCCATCAACTTTAAATGAAGCTGCACTTCTGATAATAGATCCAATATTTCTTGGGTCTGTAATTTCATCTAAACATGCAAATGTTAAGTTTGTCTTATCTTTTATGTAATCTTTTAACTCTATTTTTTCTAGTTGTTCTATCTCTGCTACAAAACCTTGATGTTGAATACCCTCATTTCTTGTATATTTATCTAATTCCTTTTTAGTTTTAAAAAAAATCTTCTGATTTTTTAAAAGATTAATTCTTGGACTGACCCTATGTATAGTTTTTTTACTTTCCTCAGTCAAAAAAAGTCGTAAAACTTTTCTATTAGGATTTTTTAGCGCCTCTATGACTGCATGCTTGCCAATTATAAAAAAAGACGATTTTGACATAAAATTTAGCCCTTTATATCTAATTTTTTGCTAATTTCCCTCAATTTCTATTATTGCATTTACGTTATAAAAATATATAAAACGCATGTTGTTTAAGCTTTATTGAACAAGGGGACGCTTCCCCAACTTAAAAGGAGGGGTACCAAAGCGGTCAAATGGGGCGGGCTGTAAACCCGTTGACTTCGGTCTTCGAAGGTTCGAATCCTTCCCCCTCCACCATTCATAAAGTATTAAAGACTTGGAGTGTAACTTGGTTATGCGGGTGTAGTTCAATGGTAGAACGCTAGCCTTCCAAGCTGGATGTAAGGGTTCGATTCCCTTTACCCGCTCCAAAAACTATAAATTATTATGAGGTAAAAAAAGTAATGTCGAAAGAAAAATTTAATAGAAGTAAACCACATTGCAATATTGGAACTATTGGACATGTGGACCACGGAAAAACAACTCTTACAGCAGCAATTACAAAAGTTCTTGCTGAGGCTGGTGGAGCTCAATTTGTAGCGTATGATCAAATTGATAAAGCACCAGAAGAAAAAGAAAGAGGAATAACTATTTCTACCGCACACGTAGAATATGAAACTGACAAAAGACATTACGCACACGTTGATTGCCCAGGCCACGCAGACTACGTAAAAAATATGATAACTGGTGCAGCACAAATGGATGGAGCTATATTAGTTGTAAATGCTGCCGATGGACCCATGCCACAAACAAGAGAACACATACTTCTTGCGAGACAAGTTGGTGTACCTGCTATTGTAGTTTTTTTAAATAAAGTTGATCAGGTTAAAGATAAAGAATTAATAGAGCTTGTTGAAGAAGAAATAAAAGAGCTATTAACTTCTTATAAATTTCCGGGAGATAAAACTCCAATCATTAAGGGTTCGGCATTAGCTGCAGTCGAGGGTAAAGATGAAGAAATCGGAAAAAAAGCTATCATGGAATTAATGAAAGCCGTTGATGAACATATACCTCAACCTGATAGACCAAAGGATAAACCTTTTTTGATGCCTGTTGAAGATGTTTTTTCAATTTCTGGAAGAGGAACAGTTGTAACTGGAAGAGTAGAACAAGGTGTTGTTAAAACTGGTGAAGAAATTGAAATAGTAGGAATAAGAGAAACAAAAAAATCAGTTTGCACAGGAGTAGAAATGTTTAGAAAGATATTGGATACTGGTGAAGCTGGTGACAATATAGGAGCTCTTCTAAGAGGTGTTGAAAGAACAGATGTTGAAAGAGGTCAAGTTTTAGCTAAACCAGGGTCTGTTACTCCACATACTGAATTTGAGGCACAAGCATATGTTCTTAAAAAAGAAGAAGGCGGAAGACATACACCTTTCTTCACAAAATATAGACCTCAATTTTATTTTAGAACTACAGATGTAACAGGTGAGGTGGAACTTCCATCAGGAACAGAAATGGTTATGCCTGGAGATGATGCTAAATTTAAAGTGAAATTAATTACACCTATTGCTATGAGTGAAAAATTAAATTTTGCCATTAGGGAAGGTGGTAGAACAGTAGGAGCTGGAGTAGTAACAAAAATTATTAAGTAAGCTACCAATAGGAGTGTAGCTCAATTGGTAGAGCGCCGGTCTCCAAAACCGGAGGTTGGGGGTTCGATTCCCTCCGCTCCTGCCAAAATGAATTATGAAAAACCCATTAAAATTTATACAGGAAGTAAAGCAAGAAGCTTTCAGAGTCACTTGGCCCACTGGGAAAGAAACAGTTCAAGGCAGTCTGATGGTAGTAGCTATGGCTATCATTGCTGCAATATTTTTTCTTTTAGTTGATCAAATTTTTAAATCTTTATTAGATATAATTTTAAAGGTAAGTTTGTAATGAAAAATTGGTATATTGTTCAATCACACTCAAGTTTTGAAAATAAAGTAGCCCAGAATATTAAAGATGAGGCTGAAAAGGCTAAAATTTCGGAAAAATTTGAGGAAATTGTTGTACCAACTCAAGATGTAACAGAAGTTAAAAGAGGCAAAAGAGTTCAAAGAAAAAAAAAATATTTCCCTGGATATATTTTAATAAAAAGTGAAATGGATGATAATATTTATCATATGATTAAAGGAATTAAAAAAGTCAGTGGATTTTTAGGTGCCAAAGGTATCCCATCACCTGTATCAGATAAGGAAATTGAAAAGATACTGGGTCAAATCAAAGACGGTATAACTCAAGCGCAAACCGGAATTGAATATTCTGTTGGAGAAAAGGTTCAAGTAATTGACGGGCCTTTTGCATCTTTTAATGGTTTGGTAGAGGATGTTGATGAAGATAAATCAAAGTTAAAAGTTTCTGTTTTAATTTTTGGTCGACCAACACCAGTTGAGTTAGAATATAATCAAGTTGAAAAGGTTAGCTAATGGCAAAAAAAGAAGTTAGTGGATATGTAAAATTACAAATTAAAGGCGGTCAAGCAAACCCAGCTCCACCAGTAGGTCCAGCACTAGGTCAAAGAGGTATTAACATAATGGAATTTTGCAAAGCATTTAATGAAAAGACCAAAGACTTTATGGGTAAACCTGTCCCTGTTGTGATAACAGTTTATAAAGATAAAAAATTTGATTTCATCATCAAATCACCACCAGCATCTCATTTTATTAAAGAGGCTGCAAAACTTAAAGGTGGATCTCAAGAACCAGGTAGAAATATTGTTGCATCTATTACCAAAAAACAGGCTGAGGAGATTGCAAAAAAAAAGATGAAAGATTTAAACGCTCATGATTTAGATCAAGCTACAAAAATAATAATGGGATCAGCAAGATCTATGGGTATCGAGGTAAAAGAATAATGACCTCAAAAAGATTTAATAAACTCCCTGAAAATACAAGAGAAATTAATCCTGAAAGTATTGAAAAATTATTACCAATTATAAAAAAAAATTGTACTACAAAATTTGATGAGGGTATTGATTTAAGTTTTCAAATTAACAATAAACAGAAGAAAAATGAAATAAATTTGAGAACTGTAATTAATATGCCAGGAGGAACAGGTAAAAAAGTTAAAATAGCAGTAGTCTGTGAAGATACTAAAAATAAAGATGCAAAAGATGCAGGCGCAGATATTGTAGGTGGCGACGAGTTGATTGAAAAGATTAAAGGTGGTTATTTGGATTTTGAGAAATTAATTTGTACTCCATCTATGATGATTAAGTTATCTAAATTAGGAAAAGTATTGGGTCCTAAAGGTTTAATGCCGAATCCAAAATTAGGAACTGTAACTGAGGATGTTAAAAAAGCTGTAAAAGATTCTAAGTCTGGACAGGTTGAATTACGTAATGATAAAGATGGGAATATAGGAGTTTCAATAGGAAAAAAATCTTTCTCTGATGAGAATTTAATTAAAAATTTTAATGCTATTATTGACACCTTAGAAAAAGAAAAATCTAATACAACAATAAAAGGTGATTTAATTAAAAGCTCATTCATTACTTCTAGCATGGGTGTTTCCTATAAACTTAAATTAAATAAAAATATCTAATATGATGGATAAAGTAAAAAAACAGGAATATATCGAGAAAATGAGTTCTCAGTTTGATAAATCCGAAGCTGTAATAGTTACCCACTATCAAGGATTAACAATGCAGCAGCTTGATGACCTAAGAAGTAGAATGAGAGAGCATGGTATACAATTTAAAATTACAAAAAACAGAATTACTAAACTCGCACTTCAAAAAACAAGATGCAAAGAGTTATCTGATTTATTTTCAGGACCAACAGCTGTTGCTCTTTCAGAGGACGCAATTACATCTGCAAAAATATTAACCAAATTTTCTAAAGAAAATTCAAAGTTAAAGATTCTTGGCGGTATAATGGGATCTGACATTTTAGACGTTGCAGGTGTACAAAATGTAGCAACTTTACCTACACTTGATGAAGCAAGAGCTAAAATTGTTGGAATATTGAGGTCTCCAGCTCAAAAAATAGCAAGTATTTTACTTGCACCTGCCTCAAAAATCGCTATTTTAGCGCTCGAAAAATCAAAAAAATAACCGGAATAAATTATGGCTGACTTAAATAAAATCATTGAAGATCTATCAAGCTTAACTGTTGTTGAAGCAGCTGAGCTTTCGAAACAACTCGAAGAAAAATGGGGAGTAACAGCGGCAGCGGCAGTTGCAGCAGCACCCGCGGCAGGCGGAGCAGGAGCTGCACCAGCAGAAGAGAAAAGTGAATTCACAATAGTATTAGCGTCTGCAGGTGATAAAAAAATTAATGTAATTAAAGAGATTAGAGGTGTTACATCTCTTGGTCTTAAAGAAGCAAAAGATTTAGTTGAAGGCGCACCAAAAGAAGTCAAATCAGGTGTGAATAAAAAAGAAGCAGAAGAAATCAAAGCTAAATTAGAAGCTGCTGGAGCAAAAGTAGAACTTAAGTAATAAACAAAATTTAAATTGCTGATTATTTATTAATTAGCAATAAGAACATTGATGCAATTATCTTTTACTGAGAAAAAAAATATCAGGAAAAACTTTGGTAAACTTAAAGAGGGATTATCTATTCCTAATCTAATTGAGGTACAAAAAAATTCTTACAAAGAGTTAACGGAACTTAAAGACAATATTGATAATAATTTAGTAAAAGGTTTTGATAGAGTATTTAAAAGCATATTTCCAATTGAAGATTTAAATGACAAAGCAACTTTAGAGTATGTTTCATATAGATTAGAAAAACCTAAATTTGATGTAGAGGAGTGCATACAAAGAGGATTAACTTATTCATCCGCATTAAAGTGCACTCTCAGACTAGTAGTATACGAAATTGATCAAGAAAATAATACAAAAGAAATTTTATCCGCGAAGGAACAAGAAGTTTATATGGGTGAAGTTCCAATGATGACAAACAGTGGTACATTTATTACTAATGGGGTTCAAAGAGTTGTTGTAAATCAAATGCACAGAAGTCCAGGTGTGTTTTTTGACCATGATAAAGGAAAAAGTCATGCAAGTGGAAAATTATTATTTAATTGTCGAGTAATACCAAACAGAGGTTCGTGGTTAGATTTTGAATATGATGTTAAAGATTTGTTATATTTTAGAATTGATAGAAAAAAGAAGATTTATGTATCTACTTTAATGTTAGCACTAGGTTATTCCAAAAATGATATTGTAAACGAGTTCTATGACAAAGAAGTTTACACATTTGATAAGAAAATTAATAAATGGAAAACCAAGTTTAATCCTGAAAACTATAAATCTAAAAATTTTTCCGAAGAAATAGTTGATGCAAAAACTCAAAAGACAGTAGTTAAAATGGGTGATAAAATCAATTTCCTTACAGCAAAAAAACTATTTAATGATGGATTAAAAGAAATCTTTGTATCTAGCAATTCATTAAATGGAAAATATCTTCACAAAGATTATGAGTTTAAAGATGAAAAATTTAAAATAGGTACAGAATTAAATGAGACAATAATTGAAAAATTCTTAACCAATGATATTAACGAAATATCAATTTCTTCAACAAACTCTATTAGTAAAGGCCCTTATCTTCTTCAAACAATATTCAATGATAAAAATGAAACAAAAAATGACTCAATAAATGAGATTTACAAGGTATTAAGACCAGGTGAACCCCCAACCATTGAAATCGCAACCCAGATTTTTAACAATCTTTTTTTTAGTTCAGATAGATACGACTTATCAGATGTTGGAAGAGTAAAAATGAATTCCAGACTAAATCTAAATTGCTCAGACAAAATAACTATTCTAAGAAATGATGATATTTTAGCAATCATCCAAAAAATGCTAGATCTAAGAGATGGTAAAGATGAGATTGATGACATCGATCATTTAGCAAACAGAAGAGTGAGATCTGTTGGAGAATTGGTAGAAAACCAAGCTAGAATTGGAGTGTACAGAATGGAAAGGGCAATCAAAGAAAAAATGACTACACTTGATGTAGAGTCAGCTATGCCTCAAGATTTGATTAATGCTAAACCATTAACTGTTTCACTAAAAGACTTTTTTGCAACTTCGCAGTTATCACAATTTATGGACCAAACAAATCCGTTGTCGGAAATAACTCATAAAAGAAGAGTGTCTGCTTTAGGTCCAGGCGGTCTAACACGTGAAAGAGCAGGGTTTGAAGTTAGAGATGTTCACCCAACTCATTATGGAAGAATTTGTCCAATTGAAACTCCTGAAGGTCCTAATATTGGATTAATTAACAGCTTATCTACTTACTCAAAGATAAACAAATATGGATTCATTGAAAGTCCATATAAAAAAGTTAAAGATGGTAAGGTTGAAGATAAAATAGAATATCTCTCAGCAATGGAAGAAACTAAATTTACTATTGCTCAAGCTAATTCTAAAATAGATAAAAATGGAAAGTTTACAGAAGAGCTTGTGTCGTGCAGACAAAATTTAAATTTTATTTTGTCAAAACCAGAAAATATTGATTATATCGATGTTTCTCCCAAACAACTTGTATCAGTTGCTGCATCTTTAATCCCTTTTTTGGAAAATGATGATGCAAACCGTGCTCTAATGGGCTCAAATATGATGAGGCAGGCAGTGCCTTTATTGAAACCCGAATCTCCTTTAGTTGGAACTGGCATTGAGAGCGATGTTGCATTGGACTCAGGTGTAACGATAGTTGCTAAAAGAGAAGGAACTGTAGACAAGATAGACGGTAAAAGGATAGTAATAAAAGCTACCTCTGAAAGTGATTTTACCAAATCAGGTGTCGACATATACAATTTACAAAAATTTAAAAGATCAAATCAAAATACGTGCATAAATCAAAAACCTCTTGTGCGTGTAGGTGATAAGGTAAAATCTGGAGATATAATTGCTGACGGTCCTTCAACAAAACTAGGTGAATTAGCTCTAGGTAAAAATGTGACTGTAGCTTTCATGCCATGGCAAGGTTATAATTTTGAGGACTCTATCCTAATTTCGGAGCGATGTGTGACCGATGATGTTTTCACATCAGTCCATATAGAGGAATATGAAATAATGGCTAGAGACACTAAGTTAGGTGAGGAGGATATTACACGAGATATACCAAATGTTAATGAGGATGCATTAAAAAATCTTGACGAGTCCGGTATAGTTTATATTGGAGCAGAAGTTAAACCAGGAGACATATTAGTAGGAAAAGTTACACCAAAAGGTGACTCAGCTTCTGGTCCAGAGGAAAAATTACTAAGATCTATATTTGGAGAAAAAGCAATTGATGTAACAGACACATCTTTAAAAATGCCTAGTGGAAGTGGTGGTATTATAGTTGATGTAAGAGTTTTTAATAGACATGGTATAGAGAAAGACGAAAGATCTATAACAATAGAAAGAGCTGAGATTGATTCAGTTCAGCAAGATAAAATTGTTGAAGAAGAGATTTTAGAGAGAAGTATTAAACAAAGAGCTTTGGAAATATTAGATGGAATTCCAATAAATAAAAAAACAAAAGACTTAGAGGCTGGAACAAAGCTATCAAACGAAACAATAGAGAAAGTTACTGTTTCGGATATTTTAAAAATATCATTATCAGATGATAAAAAAACGGCTGCTTTAGATCAACTTAAGGATCAATATAATAAGGCAAAACAAGATATACAGGAAAGATTTGAAGACAAAGTGCTTAAAATTCGACAGGGTGATGAACTTCTTCCAAGTGTAATGAAAATGGTAAAAGTTTTTGTTGCAATAAAAAGGAGATTAAGACCTGGAGATAAAATGTCTGGTAGACATGGTAATAAAGGTGTTGTCAGTAAAATTGTTCCCGTTGAGGACATGCCTTATAGAGAAAACGGTAAACCAGTTGATATAGTTTTAAACCCGCTTGGTGTTCCAAGCAGGATGAATGTTGGTCAGATTTTAGAAACACACTTAGGTTGGGCATGTTCAGAGCTAGGTGAAAACATGAAAAAACTAGTAAATGAGAATCAAAAAAGAGTAGAAAAAAATGAGAAAATTTCAAACTTTTTGAAGTCAGTTTATGGTAAAGAAATATTTTCTGAAAATTTGGATAAACTCTCAAAAACTGAGTTTAAAGATCTTTGCGAAAATTTACAAGGCGGTGTTCCAATCGCAACACCTGTTTTTGATGGAGCAAAAGAGCAAGATGTAACAAACATGTTGGACCTCGCTACATTGCCAAAATCTGGTCAAACAATGCTTTGGGACGGGAGAACAGGTGAAAGATTTGATCGAGAGGTCACTGTTGGAACTATTTATATGCTTAAGTTACACCATTTGGTGGAAGATAAAATCCATGCTAGGTCAACAGGACCCTATAGTTTGGTAACTCAACAACCATTGGGAGGTAAAGCTCAATTGGGTGGACAACGTTTTGGAGAAATGGAAGTTTGGGCATTAGAGGCTTATGGTGCATCTTATACATTACAAGAAATCTTAACTGTAAAATCAGATGATGTTGCAGGAAGAGTAAAAGTTTACGAAACTATTGTGAAAGGTGAAGAAAATTTCGAATCTGGTATTCCAGAATCGTTTAACGTTTTAGTTAAGGAAATAAAAGCTTTAGCATTAAATGTAGAGTTAAATTAATATGAAAAAAGATTTAAAAGATTTATTCAAAGATACAGATATTTCAGAGGCACAAAATTTTAATAGTATTAAAATTACATTAGCAAGTCCTGAAAAAATTAAATCCTGGACTTACGGTGAAATTAAAAAACCCGAGACTATAAACTATAGGACTTTTAGACCTGAAAAGGATGGCTTATTTTGTGCAAGAATATTTGGACCAATCAAAGATTATGAGTGTTTGTGTGGAAAATATAAAAGAATGAAGTTTAGAGGAATTATTTGTGAAAAATGTGGAGTTGAAGTTACAAAATCAAATGTACGAAGAGAAAGAATGGGTCATATAAATCTAGCAACTCCAGTTGCCCATATTTGGTTCTTAAAATCTTTGCCTAGTAGAATTTCATTAGCTATAGACATGAAACTTAAAGAGGTTGAAAGAGTTCTTTATTTTGAAAGTTTTATTGTTATTGAACCTGGTCTAACAAGTTTAAAAAAGAACCAGCTTTTAAATGAAGATGAGTTAAATAAATATCAAGAGGAATTTGGTGATGAGGCTTTTACAGCAGGTATTGGAGCCGAAGCTATTTTAGAAATCTTAAAATCAATAGATCTAAATAAAGAAAGAGAGATCCTTCTTAAAAATATAAATGAGACTAAATCTAAAGTTGCAGAGGAGAGATCCATAAAAAGATTAAAATTAATCGACTCATTTATTGAAACTGGAAACAAGCCGGAGTGGATGATATTAACTACAATTCCAGTTATTCCACCTGAATTGAGACCTTTAGTTCCTCTCGATGGTGGACGATTTGCTACTTCAGATCTTAACGATCTTTACAGAAGAGTGATAAATAGAAATAACAGACTTAAAAGATTAATGGATTTAAAAGCTCCTGATATAATTGTAAGAAATGAAAAAAGAATGCTTCAGGAATCGGTTGATGCATTATTCGATAATGGTAGAAGAGGCAGAGTAATCACAGGCACTGGAAAACGACCTTTAAAATCACTTGCAGAAATGTTGAAGGGTAAACAAGGAAGATTTAGACAAAACCTCCTAGGTAAAAGAGTAGATTATTCTGGTAGATCTGTAATTGTTGTTGGACCTGATTTAAAATTACACGAATGTGGTTTACCGAAAAAAATGGCGCTTGAATTGTTTAAACCTTTTCTCTACGCAAGATTAAATAAACTTGGACTAGCCTCTACAATAAAACAAGCTAAAAAATTAGTCGAAAAAGAGACAAACGCAGTATGGGATGCACTTGAGCTTATTGTAAGAGAACATCCTATTTTATTAAATAGAGCACCAACTTTACACAGATTGGGTGTTCAGGCATTTGAGCCAAAACTAATTGAGGGTGATGCTATAGAATTACATCCACTAACATGTGCAGCTTTCAACGCTGACTTTGATGGTGATCAAATGGCGGTACATATTCCACTTAGTCTAGAGGCACAACTAGAGGCAAGAGTATTAATGATGTCTACTAACAATATTTTAAGTCCATCAAATGGAAAACCGATAATAGTCCCAAGTCAAGATATGATCTTAGGTATATACTATTTGTCCCAACCTCCATATCAAACAGAGAAAGTTGAAGGATATTTTGTAAATAACTCTGAAATTGAACAAGGCTTAGAGTCTGGAAGCATAAATGTCCATTCAAGAATTATATCAAGATTTGAAACTGTTGATGAAACAGGAAAGAAAATTAATCAAAAATTTACAAGTACGGCTGGAAGATTTCTTCTTGCTAACTTACTTCCTAAGCATAAAGATATTAAATTTTCATTAATCGATAGACTTTTACCAAAAAGAACTGTGTCGGAAGTTATAGATATTGTATTTAGGTTTACTGGTCAAAAAAATACAGTAATATTCTGTGATAAATTAAAGGATCTTGGTTTTAAACATGCTTTTAAAGCTGGTATTTCTTTTGGAAAAGATGATTTAATAATTCCTGAAAACAAATCTCAATTAATTGATGAAACGAAAAAATTAATAGCTGATTATGAAAATCAATATGCGGAAGGTTTAATTACTAGAGGCGAAAAGTATAATAAAGTAGTTGACGCTTGGTCAAAATGTACTGATCGAGTTGCTGGAGAAATGATGAAAAGAATTTCTGCAACAGAGACAACTAAGGATGGTTTAAAAATTAACTCAGTCTTTATGATGGCTGACTCTGGAGCAAGGGGATCAGCTGCTCAAATGAAACAACTAGCTGGTATGAGAGGGCTTATAGCAAAACCTTCTGGTGAAATTATAGAGTCTCCAATCACTTCTAATTTTAAAGAGGGTTTGACAGCATTAGAATATTTTAATTCCACACACGGGGCAAGAAAAGGACTGGCTGATACTGCTTTAAAGACAGCTAACTCAGGTTACTTAACAAGAAGATTGTGCGATGTTGCACAGGATTTAACTATAACGAAGAAAGACTGCGATTCTAAAAATAGAGGAAGTATAGCGTTATCAGAGATAATAGAGGGAGGAAATGTTATAGTTGCATTATCAGAAAGAGCTTTAGGAAGAATTACTGCTAGTGATATTAAAAATCCAATTTCTGGAGAAACAATTATCAAAAAAGGTGAAATGATTGATGAGGCAGGCTGTGAGAAAATTGATGCAGCAGGTGTTAAATCTATTAGAGTTTACTCAGTCATAACTTGTGGATCAAAGGAAGGTGTTTGTGCAACTTGTTATGGGAGAGATTTATCTAGAGGAAAAATGGTTCACGTAGGTGAGGCAATTGGAATGATTTCTGCTCAATCAATCGGTGAACCGGGAACACAGCTCACCATGAGAACCTTTCACGTTGGAGGAACAGCATCAATTAAACAAGACTCTCAGATCATAAGTAAAAACGAAGGAACATTAAAAATTATAAATACAAATTTAATTGAGGATTCCAAAAAAAATTCAATTGTAATGGGAAGAAATACTCAACTTTCCTTAGAGGATGACAAAGGTCTGCAAATAGCAATTTACAAAGTACCATATGGTTCAAAATTATTTTTTAAAAATGGTGAAAAAATAAAGAAAAATTCAAAAATTTGTGAATGGGATCCTTATACTACACCTGTCATCGCAGAAAAAAGTGGAATAGCTAACTTTGTTGATTTAATTGACGGTGTTTCATTATCAGAAACAGTTGATGATGCTACTGGTATTTCGTCTAAGTCAGTATTAGATTGGAGATCACAATCTAAAAATACGGATCTTAAACCAAGAATTACTCTTAGAGATGAAAAAGGAAATGTAATTAAAAAAGCTGATGATAACGAAGCAAGATATTATTTAGTCCCAGACTCAATTTTATCTGTTAAAGATGGACAAAAAATTTCAGCTGGTGATGTAATTGCACGTTTACCAAAAGAAACATCTAAAACAAAAGATATAACAGGAGGTTTACCTCGTGTAGCAGAATTATTTGAAGCCAGAAAAGCAAAAGACAGCGCAATAATTGCTGAGAATGATGGAAAGGTATTATTTGGAAAAGAAGTGAGAGGGAAACAAAGAATATCTATCGTTTCTGATAATGGAGAAAGTTCAAATTATTTAATTCCAAAGGGAAAACATATTAACTTTAATGAAGGCGAAAAAATTAAAAAAGGTGAGTATTTACTAGATGGCCAACCATTGCCACATGATATTCTTAGAATACTAGGTATTGAAGAATTGACTGAGTATTTTGTAAATCAAGTTCAAGAAGTTTATAGACTTCAGGGAGTAGTTATTAACGATAAACACATTGAAACAATTTTAAGACAAATGCTAAAAAAAATAGAGGTTAAAAATTCTGGTGATTCTAGTTTGTTGCCTGGTGAAATAATAGATAGAATTAAATTTGAAACTATGAATGAAGAGTTGAAGAAAAACAACAAAAAACCTGCTTTTGGCGAGAGAGTTTTGATGGGTATAACTAAAGCATCTTTACAAACCGAGTCATTTATTTCTGCAGCTTCATTCCAAGAAACTACAAGAGTTTTAACTGACGCTGCTATAAAAGGAAAAGTAGATGTTCTTCAGGGGCTTAAAGAAAATGTCATTGTTGGTCGATTGGTACCTGCTGGAACAGGAAGCATTAAAAATGATTGGAACAGAAAAGCTTTGAAAGACGATGAAAAATTTTTATCAGAGCAGCAATCTGTGGAACCGACAGAAACTCAAGTAAATCAATAAAAATTTCAGGTCATATTCAGCATTTTGAATTGACAAATATAGATTCTATAGTAATTTGGCGATAATTTTTGGTTGGAATGTAATACCATTGGGGTATTAAACGCTGCCACAACATAATCAGTTGTTTAACTTTTCATCCATAAACTATTGTAATAATTTATGCCGACAATTAATCAGTTGCTAAGAAAAAGAAGACGAAAGCCTTCCTCAAGAGATAAAGTCCCTGCACTTGAAAAGTCTCCTCAAAAAAGAGGTGTTTGCGTAAAAGTTTATACTACAACTCCAAAGAAACCAAACTCAGCCTTAAGAAAAGTAGCCAGAGTAAGATTGTCTAATGGACATGAAGTAACTTCATACATTCCAGGTGAAGGACATAATTTACAAGAACATTCAGTTGTTTTAATAAGAGGAGGTCGTGTTAAAGATTTACCCGGTGTAAGATATCACATTTTAAGAGGAAATCTTGATACACAAGGTGTTACAGCAAGAAAGCAACAACGTTCAAAATATGGAGCTAAAAAGGGTAAATAAATATGTCAAGGAAAAGAAAAGCTCCAAAAAAAATACCAATAGTAGATCCAAAGTTTAAATCTGCAGTCATTCCTAAACTAATTAATTCTATAATGTATGATGGCAAAAAAACAATAGCAGAAAAAATAATTTATGATGCTATTGACAAAATTAAATCTAAAACAAAAGATGAACCAATCAATATTTTCAATCAAGCAATAAACAATATTAAGCCAACAGTAGAAGTAAGATCAAGACGAGTAGGAGGAGCAACTTACCAAGTTCCTGTTGAAGTTAAAGCGAAAAGGTCCCAAGCACTTGCTTTGAGATGGCTTATAGACGCATCAAGAAAAAGAAAAGATAAAAATATGTCAGATAAAATATTCAATGAAATATTCGATGCTTATCAAAATAGAGGATCGGCTATTAAAAAAAAAGAGGATACACATAAGATGGCAGAGTCCAACAAAGCTTTTGCACACTTTAGATGGTAAAAATTTATGAGTAGAACACACACATTAGATAAATATAGAAACATTGGAATTATGGCGCATATAGATGCTGGAAAAACAACAACTACAGAAAGAATTTTATATTACACGGGAAAAAGCCATAAAATTGGTGAAGTACATGATGGTGCGGCTACAATGGATTGGATGGAACAGGAACAGGAAAGAGGAATAACTATTACCTCTGCAGCAACAACATGCTTTTGGAGAGATTATAGAATAAATATTATTGATACTCCTGGTCACGTGGATTTTACAATAGAAGTTGAGAGATCTTTAAAAGTTTTAGATGGTGCTGTAGCTGTTTTTGATGGTGTTGCAGGCGTTGAGCCACAGTCAGAGACTGTATGGAGACAAGCTGACAAGTATAAAGTTCCACGAATTTGTTTTGTTAATAAGCTAGACAGAACTGGTGCAGATTTTTTTAGATGTGTAGATATGATAAAAGATAGACTAGGTGCTAAACCCTTAGTTATGCAAATTCCGATAGGTGCTGAAGCTTCATTACAAGGTGTTGTAGATCTTATAAAGATGAAAGCTATAGTATGGAAAAACGAGGACCTAGGCGCAGAATGGGAAGAAAAAGATATACCGTCAGATTTAAAAGAAATATGTGAAAAATATAGACAAGAATTAGTAGAAACGGCTGTAGAGCAAGACGAAAAGCTAATGGAAAGTTATTTGAATGGAGATACAATTTCTTCTGAGGATTTAATAAAATGCGTAAGAAAAGGTTGTTTAAACTTTGATTTTGTCCCTGTTCTTACTGGTTCCGCTTTTAAAAACAAAGGTGTACAACCATTATTGGATGCAGTCGTTGATTATCTACCCAGCCCGCAAGATATTGGTTCAATTAAAGGTACTAAACCAAATTCTGAAGAGGAAATGACAATGAAATTTGATGATAATGCACCATTTTCTGCATTAGCATTTAAAGTTGCAAACGATCCATTTGTAGGATCCCTTACATTTATAAGAGTTTATTCAGGAACTGTTAAAACTGGTACAGCAATTTACAACACTTCGAAAGACAAAGAAGAACGAGTTGGAAGAATGCTGTTAATGCACGCAAACTCAAGAGAAGATATTAAGGAAGCTAATTCAGGTGATATTGTTGCATTAGCAGGACTAAAAAATACAATTACAGGCCATACTTTGTCAGATGAAGACAATCCTGTTTTACTTGAACCTATGGAATTTCCTGATCCAGTTATAGAAATTGCTGTAGAGCCAAAAACAAAAGGTGATCAAGAAAAGATGGGCGAGGCACTAGGTAGACTTGCGAAGGAAGATCCATCATTTAGAGTTAGTTCAGATGAAGAGTCTGGTCAAACAATAATTAAAGGAATGGGTGAATTACATTTAGATATTATTGTTGATCGTATGAAGAGAGAGTTTAAAGTTGAAGCAAATGTTGGTGCTCCACAAGTTGCTTATAGAGAGACAATTGAAAAGAGTACAGAATTTGATTATACGCACAAGAAGCAAAGTGGTGGTGCTGGGCAATTTGCTAGAGTTAAACTTTCAGTAGAACCATTAGAGCCTGGTAAAGGGAGAGAAATTGAGAGTAAAATTAAAGGTGGAGCAATTCCAAAAGAATTTATCCCAGGTGTAGAAAAAGGAGTTGAAACAGTAGCAGACAACGGAATTCTAGCTGGTTTCCCACTCATTGATTATAAAGTAACTATACTTGACGGATTACATCATGATGTAGACTCTAGCGTGTTAGCTTTTGAATTAGCGTCAAGACAGTGCTTTAAAGAGGCGTGCACTAAAGCAACTTTAAAATTATTAGAGCCAGTAATGAGAGTAGAGGTAGTAACTCCTGAAGATTATATGGGTGATGTAATAGGCGATCTAAATAGCAGAAGAGGTCAAATAAATACACAAGAGCAGAGAGGAAATGCAACTGTAATAACAGCGATGGTGCCTTTAGCAAATATGTTTGGATATATTAACAATTTAAGATCTATGTCTCAAGGAAGAGCTCAATATTCAATGTTCTTTGATCACTATGCAAAAGTACCACAAAATGTTCAAGACGAGGTAACCAAAAAAACTGGATAAACCAAATGCAGAAACAAAATATAAGAATTAAATTAAGGGCATACGATAATAAGGTATTAGATCAATCTACTGAAGAAATTGTAAATACTGTAAAAAGAACTGGAGCTAACATTAAAGGCCCAATACCTTTACCAACTAAAATTGAGAGGTATACAGTTTTAAGATCTCCACATATAGATAAAAAAAGTAGAGAACAGTTTGAAACTAGAACACATAAAAGATTGATTGATATAATTGAACCAACACCTCAAACTGTAGAAGCATTAATGAAATTAGATCTGGCGTCTGGAGTTGATGTAGAAATTAAAATATAAAAAAACTATGAACGAAATTGGATTATTAGGAAAAAAAATTGGAATGACTAGGGAGTTTTATAAAACTGGACAGTCTGTCCCTGTAACTGTTCTGAAGATTGAAAAAGGAAGAATAATAAGTGTTATTGAGGAAAAAGACCGTGGTTACAAAGCAATACAATTAGGATTTGGAAAAATAAAAAATTCTAAACTGACAAAGGCTATGAAAGGATATTTTTCAAAAAAAAATACTGAACCAAAAAAGAGGCTAAAAGAATTTAAAGTCAAGGATACTGCAATTTATAAAGCTGGCAATGAATTTGGATTAGAGATTTTTAAAGATGTTAAATTTGTAGACATTAGATCAAAAACTATAGGAAAAGGTTTTGCTGGTGGTATGAAAAGACATAATTTTAGCGGGTTAAGAGCAACCCACGGTGTTTCCGTATCTCATAGATCGCATGGCTCTACAGGTCAAAGACAGGACCCAGGTAAAGTTTTTAAAGGAAAAAAAATGGCAGGTCATATGGGTGATAAAATAAGAACTATGCAAAATATTGAAATAATTAAGTCAGATTTAGAAAATGATCTTTTGTTTATAAAAGGATCAATACCTGGCGCAAAAAATACTGAAATTTTAGTAAAAACATCAGTAAAAAACATTAGCAAACTTACAATTAAAGAAAAAATTGAAGCGATTGAAAAATTAAAAAAAATACCTGAAAAAAAAAAGAAATAAAATGAAAATTGACAAATTAAGTTTAGACGGAAAAAAAGACTCTATTGAAATTCTAGATTCAATAATAGCATCAAAAATAAATAGAAAACTTGTTAGTAATTTACTTTATAAAACTAATGCAAATTACAAAGGAAGAAAAGCTAAAACCAAACAAAAAAATGAAATCATAGGATCTACCTCTAAAATATATGCTCAAAAAGGCACAGGTAATGCAAGACACGCAAGTAGAAAAGCTCCAATATTCATTGGTGGAGGTATAGCTCACGGACCAAAAGGGGAAGATAATTACAAGATACGAAAAATAAACAAAAGTGAAAAAAAGAAAAGTATTACTTCACTAATAACAGAAAAAAATAATGAGAAAAATTTAATTATTTTTTCTGATTTTAAGAATGAAATTTTAAAGACTAAAGAAATGAATAAAATTTTAGAAAAATTTAAGGCAAAAGACTCATTAATGATTTTAGATAAATCCTCAAAAAACAAAATTCTAAGATCAGTAAAAAACATACCAAATGTTAAGGTAACAGATGTTAACCACTTTAGCAGCTATGATGTAATAAAATTCAAAAAAATTATATTTACTGAGACATCCATGAGAGAATTGGAGAAAAAATATGCATAAATTTCATTCATACGATAAAATTTTGTCTCCTATAGTTACTGAAAAGTCGACAAATATGTCTGATCAAAATAAAATTGTTTTTAAAGTCCCAAATTCAACAAATAAGGAAATAATTAAAAAAAATATAGAGAAAATATTTAAAGTAAACGTTACCAAAGTAAACATAATTATTAAACAACCTAGAATAAAACTTACCAGAGGAAGAAAAGTTAAAGTGAAAGGATACAAAAAAGCAATTATAACATTAAAAAAGGGTCAAACAATTGATTTGACTACAGGAATTTAATCATGGCACTAAAATCTTTTAAACCATATACAAAAACTACAAGAGGGACAGTTTTGATTGATCGAACAGGTTTATGGAAAGGAAAACCCTTTAAACCGCTTACATCTGTTAATAACTCTTCTAAAGGTAGAAATAATCTTGGTAGAATAACTTCAAGAAATCATGGCGGTGGACATAAACAAAAATATAGAAATGTAGATTTTTACAGAAGAAAGTTCGATTCTGCTGCCGAGGTAGAACGTATAGAATATGATCCAAATAGATCTTGCCATATCATGTTGGTTAAGTTTGAAGACGGTAAAAAATTTTATTATTTAGCTCCCCAAAAAATTAAAGTAGGAGATAAAGTACAGAATGGATCAAATATAGAAATTAAAGTTGGTAATTGTATGCCTTTGCATGAAATACCTACTGGTATTGAAATACATAATGTTGAATTGCAGCCTGGAGCAGGCGGCAAAATTGCAAGATCGGCTGGAACATCAGTTACGGTATCTGGCGTAGATGGAAATTATTCCTTAGTGAAAATGACCTCAGGAGAAGTAAGAAAGATAAATTCAAGATGTATGGCAACAATAGGAGTTCTGTCCAATCCTGATCAAAAAAATATAAAAATTGGAAAAGCTGGTAGATCTAGATGGTTAGGAATTAGACCTCATACAAGAGGTGTTGTAAAAAATCCTGTAGATCATCCACATGGTGGTGGTGAAGGTAAGTCAGCCGGTGGAAGACATCCTGTATCACCAACAGGACAATCAGCAAAAGGATTAAAAACCAGAGACAATAAACGAACCGATAAATTTATAGTCTCAAGAAGAAGGAAAAAGAAAAATAGGTAGATATGGCACGATCAATTTGGAAAGGACCCTTTGTAGAGGAAAGTGTTATCAAAAAAGTTGATAAACAAAAAAATGATCCAAACAAAAAGCCAATAAAAATTTGGTCAAGGAAATCAACAATTATCCCAGATTTTGTTGGTATTAGCTTTTTAATTTATAATGGAAAAAAGTTTATTCCAATTACAGTATCAGAAGATATGGTAGGACATAAGTTTGGTGAATTCGCACCAACAAGACAGTTTTTTGGTCACACACCAGCAGATAAAAAAGCTAAAGAAGGTGCAGACACAAAATCAGAGGTGAAAAAATAAGAATGTCAAAAAAAGATAATAAAACAGAAAAAATTGTAAAATCCATAAATAAAAACGTAAGGTCTAGTACAAGAAAACTAAAACCAATTTTAAGATCAATAGTTGGCAAGAAGGTTGATGTTGCTGTTAGAGATTTATCATTTTCTGATAAAAGAATTTCAAATGATGTAAAAAAAACATTATCCTCAGCAATAGCAAATGCAGAGAATAATTTTCAGTATGATATTGATAAACTTGTTGTTAAAGAGGCCTTCTGCGGAAAACAAGTTGTAATGAAAAGGTTTAGAGCTAGAGCCAAAGGTAGAGCTGCACCAATTAAAAAACCTTACTCAAATTTAACAATTATTTTAACTGAGGCAAAAAAAATAGAGGAGAAACATGGGACAAAAAGTTAATCCAGTTGGTTTAAGACTTGGTATTAATAGAGGTTGGGACTCGGTCTGGTACGCAAAAAAAAAAGATTTTGGAAATTTTCTTATAGAAGATTTTAAAATAAGAGAATATATCAAGAGAAATGTAATTAATTCAGGTGTATCTAAAGTCATGATAGAAAGAACATCCAAAAAGTGCTTTGTTACAATTTATACTTCTAGACCAGGTTTTGTAATAGGAAAAAAAGGTAGTGACATTGAAAAAATTAAAAACAAACTATCTGCACTCACAACTAATGAAGTTAATCTAAATATTAAAGAGGTAAAAAAACCAGAGACTAACAGTTATCTCGTTGCAGAAAACATTGCTCAACAACTCGTTAAAAGAGTTTCATATAGAAGAGCTATGAAAAGATCTATGCAGTCAGCTTTAAGACTTGGAGCAAAAGGTATCAAAGTTTCTGTAAGTGGTAGACTAGGTGGAAATGAAATAGCAAGGACCGAATGGTTAAGAGATGGAAGTATTCCTTCTCATACATTAAGAGCCGACATTGATTACGCTGAGGCAGAAGCCCTAACTACATATGGGATAATTGGAATAAAAGTTTGGATTTATAAAGGAGAGATATTCTCAAAAGAATTTAGCCAGGAGACGAATAAAAAATAATTATGTTACAACCGACAAGAACAAAATTTAGAAAAGCTCACAAAGGTAGAATACATGGTAACGCCTCAAGATGTAATTTTATGAATTACGGATCTTATGGATTAAAGGCCATGTCACCAGAAAGAGTCATATCAAAACAAATTGAGGCTGCAAGAGTAGCTTTGACAAGGCACATGAAAAGACAAGGCAGAGTATGGACAAGAGTATTTCCTAACATCCCAGTGTCAAAAAAACCAACAGAGGTAAGAATGGGTAAAGGAAAAGGATCTCCTGAATTTTGGGCATGTAGAGTTAAACCAGGAAGGATACTTTTTGAAGTAGATGGAGTGTCTGAGCAAATAGCTAAAGAAGCATTATATAAAGCTTCTGCTAAATTACCTATTAAAACGAAATTTATTAAAAGGTTCGCATAATGAAAAAAAAAGAAGCCAAGAAATTGACAAAAGAACAAGCTTTAAAAGATTTAGATAAATTCAAAAAAGATTTATTTAATTTTAGATTTCAAAAAGTAAACGGCCAACTTACTAATCCATCTAAAATAAATGAAACTAAAAAAAATATTGCTAGATTAAAAACTATAATTGATAGGAAGCCAAATGCCTAAAAAAATATTACATGGTATAGTTGTAAGCGACAAAGAGAATAAAACTATAAAAGTTGTGATTGAAAGAAAGTATCAACATCCACTTTTTAAAAAAGTTGTCAAAAGTAAAAAAAAGTACAGTGCTCATGATGAAAATAATAAATTTAAAATTGGTGACAAAGTATCGATTATTGAATGTAAACCACATTCAAAAAATAAGAAATTTGAAGTTTTGGAGGATAAGAGATGATACAAATTCAAACAGAACTATTAGTAGCTGATAATACGGGCGCAAAAAGAATAGAGTGTATTAAGGTTCTTGGAGGCTCTAAAAGAAGATATGCAAGTATAGGTGACACTATTGTGATTGCCGTCAAGGAGGCAATTCCTAAAGGGAAAGTAAAAAAAGGTTCTGTTCATAAAGCGGTAGTTGTAAGAGTAAAAAAAGGTATTCATAGAGATGACGGATCTAAAGTAAAATTTGACAACAATGCTGCAGTATTAGTTGATGATAAAGGTGAACCTGTTGGAACTAGAATTTTTGGACCAGTCACTAGAGAATTAAGAAGTAGAGGTCAGATGAAAATTATATCACTCGCACCGGAGGTCTTATAATGAACATAACAAAAGGAAGTAAAGTAAAAATTTTAGTCGGTAAAGACAAAAATAAAGAAGGTGAAATAATAGAGATTAATCGACCAGAATTTAGAGCAAAAGTAAAAGGTCTAAATTTAATAAAAAAGCATATTAAAACTACTAAAGAAAAAAAAGGTGGGATTTTCGAAAAAGAAAATTTTATAAATATCTCAAATTTAGCTTTGGTAGGTGAAAAAAAAAATAAAAAAGAAAAAGCTAAAAAATGATACCAAGATTGAAAGAATTATATAGAAATAGCATCCAAACAGATTTAAAAAATCAGTTTGGTCTTAAAAATATATTAATGGCACCAGAAATAAAGAAAGTTGTAATTAATATGGGGCTTGGAGTAGATGGAAACGACAATAAAATTTTAAAATCATGTGAAGAGGATCTTGGTAAAATAGCAGGTCAAAAACCAGTTATTACCAAATTTAAAAAATCTATATCTAATTTTAAAACCAGAAAAAACTCTAATGCTGGACTAAAAGTTACACTTAGAAAAGATAAAATGTATGAATTTGTGGATAGACTGGTTAATATTGCCCTACCAAGAATTAAAGACTTTAGAGGACTCCCATTAAAAGGTTTTGACAAATTTGGAAATTATACTTTTGGAGTAAAAGAGCATATAATATTTCCTGAGGTTAATTTTGATAAAGTCGAAAAAATTAGGGGTTTAGATATTTCAATTATTATATCATCTAATAAAAAAGAACATAGTTTGGAATTACTTAAAAAAACTTAATTTTCCATTTAAAAGCGAAAGGAGTAATTAAAGAATGGCAAAACTTAGTGCAATAAATAAGAATAATAAGAGAATAAAACTTTCTAACAAGTTTTATAAAAAAAGACTAAAATTGAAAAAGATTATAATGAACAAAAAACTTTCTTTGGAAGAAAGGTTTAAAGCACAACAAAAACTTTCAAAATTACCCAGAAATTCTGCCAAAGTAAGAGTAATGAACAGGTGCCAAATCACTGGTAGACCTCATGGTGTGTATAGAAAATTAAAAATATCAAGAATAGCATTAAGAAAACTTGGACTTGAGGGTAAAATTCCAGGTATGGTTAAATCTAGTTGGTAAGGAGGAATATTTATGAGCTTAAGTGACCCTATAGGAGATATGTTAGCGAGAATTAAAAATTCTCAAATTAGAAGTCAGAAAGAAGTTAAAATGCCGTCATCTAAATTCAAAACTAAAATTGCAGCAGTTTTGAAAGAAGAAGGGTTTATAATCGACTATAAAGTAGAAGAAAATGATAAAAAACAAAATCTGGTTATTGTACTTAAATATAATTTTGGCAACCCTGTAATTAATTCTATAGAGAGAGTTTCAAAACCTGGTAGACGAATTTTTTCAAGCGCTGAAAGTTTGCCAAAAATTAATAATGGTCTAGGAATTGCAATTATATCTACTCCAAAAGGTGTTATGACAGATGTAAATGCGAGAAAACAAAAAATTGGTGGTGAAATAATTTGTAAGGTATTTTAATGTCTAAAATCGGTAAAATAAGCATATCTATTCCTGAAAAAGTTAAAGTAGCTTTGTCAGGCAATATTTTAAATGTCGAAGGTCCTTTTGGTAAAAAAACTTTACCGATAGATATAGATAATTTTGATTTAAAAATTGATGAAGGTAAAACTATTTCTATAAAACCAAAGAAAAACGATCAAGACTCAAAAAGGTTGTGGGGAATGAACAGAAGTTTATTAAATAATGCAATTATTGGTGCAGAAAAAGGGTATGAAAAAATCCTTGAGCTAGTTGGAGTAGGTTATAGAGCCGCTTTAAAAGGCACTCAATTAAATTTACAATTAGGATTTAGTCATGATATTAATTTTGATATCCCTAAAAATATTAAAATAGCCGTTGAAAAACAAACAACAATAAAAATTAGTGGTATTGACAAGCAAGAAGTTGGCATGGTTGCTTCAAAAATAAAATCGTTTAGACCGCCAGAACCATACAAAGGAAAAGGAATAAAAGAGAAGGGACAATATATTTTAAGAAAAGAGGGTAAAAAGAAATAATGAAACTAACAGCAGAAATCAGAAGAAAATTTAGAGTTAGAAATAAGCTAAAAAAAATCTCGAGCAATGAAAGACTGAGATTGTCAATTAGCAGGTCAACTAAAAATATTTCAGCTCAAATTATTGATGACAAAAATCAGGCTACCATACTATCTGCATCCTCAAATGAAAAAGATTTGAAATCAATAAAAAAAAATAAAACTGATATTTCTGTTCTTGTTGCAGAAAAACTTGCAAAAAAAGCTCAAGAAAAAAATATAACAAAAATCTATTTTGATAGAGGTATTTACAAATATCATGGAAGGGTAAAAATCTTTGCTGAAACATTAAGAAAAAACGGAATGAAATTTTAATTATGGAAAAAAATACAGATTTTGTAGAAAAATTAGTTCACATTAACAGAATTACTAAAGTTGTGAAAGGAGGAAGAAGATTTGGCTTTTCAGCATTAGTAGTTGTTGGCAATCAAAATGGTAAAATTGGGGTTGCCCATGCAAAAGCTAAACAAGTTCCAGATGCAATTAAAAAGGCAAATGAACTAGCAAGAAGAAATTTAATCCAGATACCTCTAAGAGAAGGTCGAACTATCCATCATGATATATTTGGTAAAGATGGAGCTGGTAAAATTAAATTAAGGTCCGCACCAAAAGGGACAGGAATAATTGCTGGTGGCCCTGTTCGAGCCGTATGTGAAGTTTTGGGTATAAAAGATATTGTAGCTAAATCTTTAGGTACTGCAAATCCACATAACGTTATAAGAGCGTGTATGAAAGCTTTACTGAAACAAACTTCACCTAAACAGATCTCAAACATAAGAAACAAAAAAATTTCAGAAATAATTGAAAAAAGAGGATAAAATGAATTTAAATTCAACAAACTCTGTAAAAGAAAAAAAAATTAGACCAGGTAGAGGCATAGGATCTGGTAAAGGAAAAACTTCTGGCAGAGGTCACAAAGGCCAAAAATCAAGAAGAGGTGTCGCGATAAAAAGTTTTGAGGGTGGGCAAATGCCACTTTATAGAAGATTACCAAAAAGAGGTTTTAACCCGATTAAAAATAATATTGTTGCTGTTTTAAATTTAGAGAATATTCAAAAATTAATTGACACAAAAAAAATTAAAAATTCAGATAAAATTGACTTATCACTTCTTAAAAAATTAAAATTAATTAATAAAAAAATTAAAAAAATCAAAATATTAGGAAATGGAGACCTTAAAGATAAAGTGAATCTTGAGGTTGATTTTATATCAAAATCAGTCAAAGAAAAATTATCTAAAAACGGAAGTACTATTAAAATTAAAAATAATTAATGAGCTCAAGTACTTCTTCAAACGATTTAAGAAATAGAATTTTATTCACAATCTTTATTTTATCAATATATAGACTAGGCACTTTCGTCCCATTGCCAGGAATTGATCCAGAGCAGTTACAGATAATGATGGAAGGAAACCAAAAGGGTTTGCTAGGAATGTTCAATGTATTCGCGGGCGGAGCTGTTAGTAGAATGGCAATATTTGCTTTAGGAATAATGCCATATATTTCTTCTTCAATTATAGTTCAATTATTAACAGGAGTCTCGGATTACTTTAAGAATTTAAAAAATCAAGGTGAAATTGGAAGAAAAAAAATTACACAAATTACTAGATACGGAACTGTATTACTTGGAACAATACAAGGGTATGGTTTAGCTGTTGGTTTAGAATCTTCAGCAAATTTAGTAATAAATCCTGGAATTTTTTTTAAAATATCAACAGTCACAACTATAGTTGCAGGAACAATATTTTTAATGTGGCTTGGTGAACAAATTACTCAAAGAGGAATTGGAAATGGTATCTCATTAATTATTTTCTCAGGTATTGTTGCTGAAATACCTAGGGCACTAGTAACTACCTTCGAACTAGGAAAAACAGGGGCAATATCTGGATTTATGATATTTATGATATTAATACTGCTCGTAGCCACTATTATGTTCATAGTATTTATGGAAAGAGCTTTAAGAAAAATTTTAATAAATTATCCGAAAAGACAAATGGGAAATAAAATGTATGGTGGTGACTCTTCACATCTTCCATTAAAAATAAATGCTGCCGGTGTAATTCCTGCCATATTTGCTTCTGCTTTACTATTGTTACCTGTAACATTTTCTAATTTTAGTATTTCTGAAAATGAAACTTTTTTAAATATTTCATCTTTTTTCTCACAAGGACAGCCTCTTTATATGTTGTTATATGCTTCAGGAATAATTTTTTTTACTTTTTTTTATACTTCAATAGTTTTTAATCCAAATGAGACAGCAGAAAATTTAAGAAAATATGGAGGATTTATACCAGGAATAAGACCAGGCGAAAGTACAGCTATGTACATAGATAATATTTTAACAAAACTTACAACCATTGGTGCATTGTATTTAACTTTAGTTTGTTTAATGCCAGAATTTTTAATTGCAAATTATCCAATTCCATTTTATTTAGGTGGTACTTCGATTTTAATCGTTGTAGTAGTAGCAATAGATACGGTAACTCAAATTCAAACTAGATTAATGAGTTCTCAATATGAACAATTAATTAAAAAAACAAAATTTGGTAAATAGTCAGGTGAATATTATAATTTTTGGTCCCCCTGGAGCCGGAAAAGGTACTCAAGCTAAAAATCTTGCAAGTAAACTAAAAAATTTTCAAGTATCTACTGGCGACATGTTAAGAGACGAAATCAAAAATAATACTGAGATTGGAAAAAAAATTATCAATAATATGAACGAAGGCAAATTTGTCGATGACCAAATAGTTAATAAGTTACTTGAAAATATTGTATTTGATAATGACAAAAAAAATAAATTAATTTTCGATGGATACCCGAGAACTATTAATCAAGCTAAAAACTTAGAAAAATTACTTAATAGATCTAATCAAAAAATAGATCATATTTTTTTTTTAAATGTAAAAAAGGATTCTATTGTAAAAAGAATTGAAAAAAGAAAAGTTTTGGAAAAAAGATCAGACGATGATGCTGAGACTATACTAAAAAGATATGATAATTATATGAAGGTCACTAAACCTGTTTTAGACTATTATTTAAAAAACCCTAATTTTCATGAAATAGATGGATCTATGAAAATAGTTGATATTTCAAAGAAAATTGAGGGAATTCTTAACGTTTAATACATTGACATTAAAACATCTTCTTATATAAAAGGCTAAATTTTAATCACTATATATGGCTCGTATTGCAGGTGTTAACATACCACAAAATAAGATTGTCCAGGTAGGGCTTACCTATATCCATGGAATAGGAGATAAATTTTCAAAGCGAATTTGCAAGGATTTAGAAATTCCAAAAGCAAAAAGAGTAAATGAATTATCTGATGATCAAATTTTAAAAATTCGTGAATACATTGACAAAAATTTCACTGTAGAAGGTGATCTTAGAAGAGAAACATCCTTAAGTATAAAAAGACTAATAGATTTAGCTTGTTACAGAGGTTCAAGGCACAAAAAAAAACTACCAGTAAGAGGTCAAAGAACAAGATGTAATGCTAGAACAAGAAAAGGAAAAGCAATAGCTATAGCTGGAAAAAAACTTACACCCTTGAAGAAATAAATTATGAGCTCAGAGAAAAAAGATCAAAAGGAAAAAGAAGTTAAGTCCATAAAGAAAAGTACTTATTCTAAAAAAAAGAAAGTAAAGAAAAATATCGTCAATGGTAAGGCATTCGTATTGTCAACATTCAATAATACTATTATATCAATTTCTGATACTAGTGGAAATATTGTTTCTTGGTCATCAGCAGGCCAAAAAGGTTTTAAAGGTTCAAGAAAATCTACACCATATGCAGCACAAGTCGCAGCAGATTCTGCTGCTGCAAAGGCCTTGGAATATGGTATGAAAACTTTAACAGTAGAAATTAAAGGACCAGGTTCTGGCAGAGAAACAGCATTAAGAGCTTTACAAGCTAGAGGTTTCAAAATTTTATCAATAAAAGATACAACACCTTTGCCACACAATGGTACAAGGCCACCAAAAAAGAGGAGAGTATAAATGGAGAGTATAGATGTAAATGTTAAAAACTGGAAATCATTAATTAAACCACCTAAACTAGATATTAAACTAAATGATGACAAATCATTTGCTAAGATCACTGCTGAGCCGCTTGAGAAAGGTTATGGACTTACACTTGGAAACTCACTTAGAAGAATTTTGCTGTCATCAATAAGAGGTGCAGCAGTTACCTCAATTCAAATAGATGGAGTTCTTCACGAGTTTAGTTCAATAAAAGGTGTAAGAGAAGATGTTACTGATATTGTTTTAAATGTAAAATCGTTAGCTCTTAAAAATCATTCTGAAGGAACAAAGAAATTAATATTGGACGCTAAAGGTCCCGGTGAAATTAAAGCTTCAGATATATCCAAAGTTGCTGATATAGAAATATTAAATCCGGATCTTGTAATATGTAATCTAGATGAAAATACTAATTTTCATATGGAAATGAACGTAGGAACAGGGAAAGGATATGTTTCTGCGGATATGAACAAACCTGAAGATCCTCCACTAGGATTAATACCTATTGACTCTCTCTATAGCCCTGTAAAAAGAGTATCTTATTCAGTAAGTACGGCCAGAGAAGGAAAAGCGTTAGACTATGATAAGTTAACAATGGAAGTAGAAACTAACGGGTCGATTTCTGCTGAAGATGCTGTTGCATATGCTGCTAGAATTTTTCAAGACCAATTGGGAATGTTTGTTAATTTTGATGAGCCTCAAGAGGTTATTGTTAGAGAGCAGCCTACAGAACCAGAATTCAACAAAAATCTACTAAGAAAAGTTGATGAGTTAGAACTTTCGGTAAGATCTATGAATTGCCTTAAGAATGATAATATAATTTACATTGGCGATTTGGTGCAAAAATCTGAAGGTGAAATGTTAAGAACACCAAACTTTGGTAGAAAATCTCTAAATGAGATTAAAGAGGTTTTAACAGGTATGTCGCTATATTTGGGTATGGAAATACCAAACTGGCCACCAGAAAATATTGCAGAGTTATCAAAAAAACTTGAGGAATCAATATAATGCGTCATAAATTTGGTTATAAAAAACTTAATAGAACATCAGAACATAGAAAAGCATTAATAAAAAACATGCTTAATTCCTTGATTAAATATGAGCAAATAAAAACCACTTTACCAAAAGCAAAAGTTTTAAAGCCTGAGGCAGAAAAAATCATTACTTTGGGTAAAAAAGAGAGCTTAAAAAATAAAAAAATACTTATCTCTAAACTTCAAGATAAAAAATCAGCATCAAAAGTCGTCAAAACTTTATCTAAAAGATATGAAAAAAGAAATGGTGGATACACCAGAATTATTAAAGCTGGATTTAGATATGGTGATAAAGCTCCTGTTGCTATAATAGAATTTGTTGATAGAGATCTAGAAGCCAAAAAGGTTGATAAAAAGAAAAGCGATGCATCAAAGGCTACTGATAAAGAAAAAAATGAGGAAAAAAAAGTAGCAACAGCCTAAAACAGTATTATCATTTTAATGATAAAAACCTTTACAGTAGAAGAACAATTCTCAGATATGAGGATTGATAGATATATTAAAAAAGCTATTAAAGATATTCCACAAGGTTTAATTGAGAAAAGTTTAAGAAATGGAAAGATAAAACTTAATAACAAAAAAGTAAAAAGTTCACAAAGAGTTAAGATTAAAGATAAATTAATATTTTATAATCTGGATTTCCATGAAAGTGTCTCAAAGAATAAAAAATTATTCCAACCAACAAAAACAGTAATCAAATCAAACGAAAGACTTATTCTTGAAAATAATGAAAATTTTGTTGTAATAAATAAAGATGCAGGTATCTCAGTTCAAGGGGGTACTAAATCTAATAAAAATCTAATTGATATATTTAGAAATAGTAAAATATTTGAAAACACAAAGCCATTTTCTGTTCATAGATTAGATAAAGATACTTCGGGAATTTTTTTAATTGCAAAAAATAGAAAAACTGCACAATTACTAACCTCACTATTCAGACTTCGAAGAGTTCATAAATCATATTTAGCTATTTGCCATGGATCAATAGATAATTCGAAAGGAGTTTTAAAAAATATTCTAGTTAGATATGATAATAAAAAAAAAATAGATGAAAATGCTGAAACCATGTTTAGAGTGATTGATAAAAATAGATACTGTTCTTTTGTTGAAATGAAACCTATTACAGGACGTAAACATCAATTAAGAAAACAAATGTTATTATTGGGTCATCCAATAATTGGTGATAGCAAATATAACTTACAAAATCATAGTAAACAAAATAAAAATTTAATGCTTCATTCTAGTCAAATTAAATTTATGATTAATAGTAAAAAGTTTACTTTTAATGCACCTTTACCCTCATATTTTGAAAAATATCTTAAAGTAAAAAGATTAAGATTTAAAATATTTTAAAAAAATTTTTAATTAATTTTTTTTCAAAAGTTTTGTAGCTTTGTTTTTTAATTTTAGAAAGACTAGTTAATCCTCTTTTTTTTATTCCACAAGGAATAATTTTATTATATTTTTGTAAATCATTGTTTATATTTACTGAAAAACCATGATACGCAATCCATTTTCTAATCTTGACACCAATTGCAGCTATTTTCAAAATCTTATTTTTTTTTTTTACCCATATACCAACGTTTTCTCTATCTGCAAATGACTCAATTTTATACTCTTTAAGTGTCATTATAATTATTTTTTCAATATTATTTATAAATTTACGTATATCTTTGTCTCTTTTTGATAAATTTATTACAAAATAAAAAATTTTTTGCCCAGGCCCATGCCATGTTATTTTTCCACCTCTATTTGTCTTTATCACATTTATTTTTTTATCTAGAATTTCAGTATTTTTTGAGGAAATTCCGGCTGTATATGTACTTGGATGACTTAATATCCATAATAATTCATCCCCATTATTTTCTTTTACGGACTTAACTCTTTTCTCAAGATAATTGATGGCTTTATTATATTCTATGGGTTTTTTTGATATTTTGATCTCAATACTCATTAAATATTTGTATTCTATAAATTATGCATTAATAAGGCATATAATTTAATTATAGAATTTTATGACTTTAGTAAAAAAAATTAAAGATAAAAAAGTTAATTTTGAATTCAATAAAGAATATATCAAAGTTGTAACTGAAAAAATATCAAATAATGATGCCAATTTTATTACAAATTCGTTTAAAGAAATGCATCCTTCCGATGCTGCTGATATTATTGAGCACCTAAATGAAACAGATAGAGAAAATTTAATAAAACTTAATAACTTTAAGTTGGATCCGCAAGTATTTGTGGAATTAAATGAATCTATACAAACAGAGATAATAAAATATTTATCAAAAGACTCAATAGTAGATATTCTTAAAAATTTAGAATCTGATGATGCTATTAAAATATTAGAAAATTTAGAAGAGAAAAATAAGAACGATATCTTAAGTTCGTTGCCACCAAAAGACAGGTTTGTATTGCTAGAAAGCTTAAGTTATCCAGAGGATTCTGCTGCAAGAATAATGCAAAGAGAATTTACTGCAATACCTAGTAATTGGTCCGTTGGTCAAACTATAGATTATTTGAGAGAAAATAAGGATTTACCTGAAGAATTTTTAGAAATATTTATTGTGGATAGTGAATTTAAACCAATCGGTACTGTTCCATCTTCGAAAGTTTTAAGAACACCAAGAGATTCTAAAATGATCTCTATTATGAACGAGTCTCAGCTTTTAATACCTGTTGATATGGATAGAGAGGAAGTTGGCCATTTATTTGAAAATTATAATTTAAACTCTGCTTGTGTGGTAGATAAGGGTAATAAACTTGTAGGCATGATTACAAGCGATGATGTTTTAACAGTTCTTAAAGAAGAGGCTGAGGAAGATGCATTAAGACTTGCTGGTGTTGGTGATGAAGAGATTACAGATGGAATATTTAAAAAAACCAAACGTAGATTTAATTGGCTTTTATTAAATCTATTTACCGCAATAATAGCGTCCGTGGTGATAGGTTTTTTTCAAGAAGATATCGAAAAAGTTGTGGCATTGGCTGTATTAATGCCAATTGTAGCATCAATGGGTGGTAATGCTGGGATGCAAACTTTAGCAGTAACTATTAGAAGTATTGCAACAAATGAATTAACAAAAAATAACTTTAGTCAAAACGTGATTAAAGAATTCTCAATAGGGATTTTGAATGGAATCATTTTCGCAATAATAAGTGCAATTGTAGTTCATATATGGTTTGATGACCTTACCTTATCTTTAATTATTTCTATATCTATGGTTTTAAATATGATTGTAGCCGGTTTGTTTGGAATTTTAGTTCCAATTACCCTTAAAAAATTCAATATAGACCCGGCTATTGCATCTAGTGTTTTTGTTACAACAATAACTGATGTCATAGGGTTTTTATCTTTTCTCGGTGTAGGGGCTTTCTTTTTTTATAATTAGAAATTATCAATTAGCCTTACATCATCTAAATAATAAGCTACAAAAATTTTAAAATTTTTTTTATTTATATTTTTTGTTAGGTTATTTTTATTTCTTATTTCTAAATATTCAACTTTAGAACATATTCTAGAAATTTTATAAGTAATATTTTCAATTTGGTTTATGTTATAAAAGTGTTTTACTATTTGTTTATGATATTTTTTAAGAATAATTGAAATTAAAATACCCTTTTTGATATTTTTTTTTTGTGAGTAGTTTATTTCTTGAAGAATATGCAAATGAGTTTTTAAATCTTATAGTTTTACAACTAATTATTTTTGTTTTAAATTTATTGCTTAAATATTTTCTAATCAAGTGTACTTGTTGAAAATCTTTATCACCTAAAAACATAAATTTTGCTTTGATATTTTTTAAAAAAATTGAAATTACAGCTAAAACGCCTTCAAAATGACCAGGTCTATATTTAGAGCATAGTATCTTGTCATTATTTTTAAGCTTAATTTTCATTTGTTTTTTGTTTTTGTAAATATCCTTTATTGATGGAATTAATACGTAATCAACTCTCAATTTTTTTAAAATTTTAAGATCATTAACTATGTTTTTTGGATATTTTTTAAAATCCTTTTTTTTATTAAATTGAGCTGGATTTACAAAAATACTAACAAGGGTTTTATGGCATTTTCTTTTTGATAATTTAATTAAAGATACATGTCCTTTATGTAATGATCCCATTGTCGGAACAAAACCAACATTTGCCTTAAAATTAACTTGATTTTTTAATTTATTAATACTTTTAAAAATTATCATTTATGATAGCCATTAAATAATACAATAAGCAATGATTAAACAAGCCATAATACCATTAGCAGGCTTAGGCACAAGACTTTTACCTCTTACAAGTGTCTTTGCAAAGGAACTTCTCCCAATGAATGGTAAACCAGGTGTTGAATATATACTGGATGAATGTATTGATGCTGGAATTAAAGAAGTAGTATTCATTATTTCAAATAAAAAGAAAATTATAAAAAAATATTTTTATAATGACAATTTTTTTAAAAAAATAATTAAAAAAAAAAGAGATAAAAGATTAATAGATGAATATAAAAAAATTCAAAGGTACAAAAAAATGATCAAATTTGTTTATCAGAACAAACCTTTAGGCACAGGTGATGCGGTTTATAAAACAAAAAGATTTATTAAAGATAATTTTTTTTTAATGCTGCTACCTGATGACCTGATAATAAAAAAAAATTGCTCAAAAGCTATGATATCTATCCATAAAAAGAAAAAGTGTTCTGTCATGGCTAGTATGAAAGTTCAAAGAAAAACTGTAAATAGGTGGGGTATTTATATGAAAAAAAATAACATAGATAAAAAAAACTTCTTCATAAGAGATGTAATTGAAAAACCTAACACTAAAGATGCGCCCTCAAATTATGCGGTAATTGGTAGATATATTTTACCCAAAAAAATATTTAAAATTTTAAAAAATCAAAAAAAAGGTAAAGGTGGAGAAATTCATATTACAGATGCTATTAGAACATTGATAAAACAAAAAAATAAATTTATCGGTCATAATTTTGATGGAAAATACTTAGACTGTGGCACAATGCATGGATATATTAAATCATCATTGGAGATTGCTAAATCATGAAACTTTGTATGATAGGTACTGGTTATGTGGGTCTTGTAAGCGGTGTTTGTTTTTCAGATTTAGGAAATAATGTTATTTGTGTTGATAAAGATAAAGAAAAAATTAAATCATTAAAAAAAGGTATAATTCCTATTTACGAACCAGGTTTAGAGGAATTGGTGTTAAAAAATTACAAAAACCAAAGACTTAATTTTTCTACTGATCTAAAAGAGTCTGTTAAAAAATCAGATATAATTTTCATATGCGTAGGTACACCGACGAAAAAGGGCGGAAGTGGTGCTGACTTAAGTCAAATATATGATGTTGCAAAAGAGATTGGTACATCAATCAATAAATTTAAAATAATAATTACCAAATCAACTGTTCCAGTTACGACAGGAGATGAAATTGAAAAAATTATTAGAAAAAAAAATAAAAAAAAAAACTTCTCGATAGTGTCAAATCCTGAGTTTTTAAGAGAAGGGGAGGCTATTAGAGATTTTGTTTATCCTGATAGGGTTGTGGTTGGCACTAAAGATATTAAGTCAAATAGAATTCTTAAAACTCTCTACGCACCATTAATTTCTAAAGGGGCTCAGTATTTAAATACATCAAGAAGAGCAGCAGAATTAATTAAATACGCATCTAATGCATTTCTTGCAACTAAAATAACTTTTATCAATGAATTAGCTAACTTGTGTGAACAAACCGATATTAATATCGAGGATATATCAATAGGAATGGGCCTTGATAAACGTATTGGCGGACGATTTTTGAGAGCAGGACCAGCATATGGGGGCTCTTGCTTTCCGAAAGATACAAAAGCAATAATAAACACCGCTGATAAGTTCAAAATAAAACTTTCAGTTATTAAAAGTGTAGTCAAATCAAACGAAAATAGATCTAATCTTTTATTAAAACGTGTAAATCTGTTGTTAAAAAACAGAATTAAAAATAAAAAAATATGTTTCTTAGGAGTTACATTTAAAGCCAATACAGATGATATGAGAGATTCATCAAGTCTCATTATGATTCCAGCATTAAGCAAAAAAGGAGCCAAAGTTAGTTATTATGATCCCACAGGGTATAAAAAAGAATTTGACAAATATAAAAATGTTACGTTTGAAAAAAATATTAAAAACGCCTTAAATAAATCAGATATGATAATTATTCACACCGAATGGAATGATTTTAAATCAATTAATTTCAAATCATATATTAAAACTAAGAAAACTATTATATTTGATATGAGAAATATTTATTCACCATCAAAAATGAAACAACAAGGATTTAAATATTTTGGTATTGGTAGATAATTATATAAATTAATTTAACTCAAATATAGCATCTACCTCAACCGCTACGCCTAGGGGTAAACTATTTACACTTACAGCTGCTCTTGTATGCTTTCCTGAATCTCCAAATATTTTCGAAATAGTATCTGATGCACCATTAATTACTTTTGGTTGGTCTGTAAAAGTATCAGTTGAATTTACAAACCCAGTTAGTTTTATACAAGTTTTAATTTTTGATAGATCTCCATTAGTAGCTTTTTTGGATTGTGCTACTATACTTAATGCACATCGAATTGCAGCCTGATAACCTTGATCTAATGATAACTCTTTACCAATTTTACCCTTGATGAGTTTACCATCAGCATCTATAGAAATTTGTCCTGAAATATAAAGTAACTTTCCAACTATTTTGGTTGCCACGTACGAACCAACAGGGTCGGCTGCACTAGGCAATTTAATATTATTTTTTTTTATATTCTCTTCAAAATTCATTTTTTTTGAATAAATCCTTCAATGTTTTTTTACTATCAAATTTTTTATATTTTTCTTTTATACCAGATTTTTCCAAATTTTTATCGATTTTTTCCTTTATCGCTTTACCCTGTTCCTTAGATTTTTCAGCTAAACATTTTGCATAATCTGTAGATAATTTATCTAATTCACTACAGTCAATTTCATTAGAATATAAAGGATTGGAAAAATAAATGAACAAAATAATTAATAAAAATTTTTTCATTTTTTTTTCTTTTTTTTATTTCTATCGTATTCTCTTCTTTTCTCAATTAAAATTAAAGCCTCTTCCATAGTAATTTCAGTAGGATCTTTTTCTTCAGGTATAGTTGCGTTTAAAGATTTATATTTAATGTATGGTCCGTACTGGCCTTTCATTATTCTGACTGGTTTTTTATCTTCTGGATGTTCACCCAAATCTTTAATTAACGACGAAGAGATTCTTCCTGGTTTCGCTTCAGCTATTAACGTTATAGCTCTATTTAATCCTATGGTAAAAATATCTTCGACATTTTCTAGTCTTGCTGATTTATTTTCACATTTTAAGTATGGACCAAATCTTCCAGAATTTAGAAAAATTTCTTTTTGATTTTCAGGATTTAAACCAAGATTTTTTGGTAGAGAGCATAAATATTTTGCTTTATTTAAGTCTATTGAGTCAATATCAATACCTTTAGGTATAGATACATTTTTAAAATTATCATCTTTTTGTTTTTTAAGTTTTTTCTTTTTTTTGGGTTTTTCTTCAATTTCCTCTTTATCAATTTCGTATTGTAGATATGGACCGAACCTTCCATTTTTTAAATATATATCTTTCCCATTTTCGTGCTTTCCTATTAATTTCGGCTCAGCCAAGTTTAATTGTTCAGCTGCTTTAGCTTTTGAAAGTGGTCTTGTAAATTTACATTCTGGATAGTTGGAACAACCTATAAATGCACCTCCTCTAAAGCTATTTTTTAAGCTTAAAACACCATCAGCACATAACTTACATTTTCGATCAACTTTTCCCTCTTTGTTTGTTTCGAAAATAAGACTACCTAAACTTTCATTGAGTAAATCTAACACCTCTCTAGTTCTTTTTTCTCTAACGGTTGTAACGTTTTTATTGAAATCTGCCCAAAATTGTTCAAGAACTTTGATCCAATCCTCCTTACCAGATGTGATATCATCCAATTGATCTTCAAGCTTGGCTGTAAACCCATAATCGACATATTTAGTGAAAAGTTTTTCCAAAAATGCTGATATTAACTTTCCTCTATCTGTTGGAAAAAATCTCTTATTTACGATATCTGCATATCCTCTATTAGCAATAACTGAGATAATACTTGCATAAGTTGATGGTCTTCCAATACCTAATTCTTCAAGTTTTTTCACTAGACTAGCCTCAGAGTATCTTGGAGGAGGTTGAGTAAAATGCTGTTCATCAATAAAACTCTCAATATTTATTGGACCTTTGTTTACCTCTGGAAGTATTTTTTCATCACTTTGGTCGTCTTCAATTTTATAAAGTTTTAAAAAACCATCAAATTTAATTACAGATCCACTTGATCTCAAAACATTTTTAGAGTCTTCGGACTCTATAGATATAGTTTTTCTATCAAATTTTGCAGATTCCATTTGCGATGATAAAGCTCTTGACCAAATTAAATTATAAAGTTTATTTTGATCAGAGCTTAAATATTTTTTCATTTTTTCAGGTGAATTTTCGATATTAGTTGGTCGTATAGCTTCATGCGCCTCTTGGGCGTTCTTAGCTTTCTTGCCAGAATAATTTAATGGTTGTTCAGGCAAATAATCCTTTCCAAAATTATCATCTATATAAGATCTAAACTCATTTACGGCTTCTTTGGAAATGTTCGTTCCATCAGTTCTCATATATGTTATTAAGCCTTTTGTATCGCCATCAATATCTATACCTTGATATAATCTCTGTGCTATTTGCATAGTTCGTGAGGCACCAAAACCTAATTTGCTTGACGCTGATTGTTGTAAAGTAGATGTTGTAAATGGTCCAACAGGATTTCTGGTAAATATTTTAGATGTAATATCGGTAATTTTATAATTTTTACTTTTAATTTTTTCAATTGCTAAATTAATATCCTCTTTATTCTTAAAACTAAATTTCTCAATTTTATTTCCATCTAGCTGTAAAATTGTAGAATTAATTCTTGAATTATCATTGGTATTAAAATTTACGTTAAGTGTCCAAAACTCGTCTGGTTTGAATATTTCTATTTCATGCTCTCTTTCTGTAAGTAATTTTAAAGCTACTGACTGAACTCTACCTGCTGATTTTGAACCTGGAAGTTTTGTCCAAAGTATTGGTGAAATATTAAAACCAACCAAATAATCTAAGGCTCTTCTTGCCATATATGCATCTACCAATTGATCCTCAATTTTTCTTGGATTTTCAATACCTTTTGTAACTGCATTTTTAGTTATCTCATTAAAAACTACTCTTTCTATTTTTTTATCTTTTAAAAGTTTTTTTTCATCTAAAAATTCTTTTACATGCCAAGCAATAGCTTCACCTTCACGATCAGGATCAGTTGCAAGAATTATCTTATCAGAATCTTTTGCAACCTCTGTAATTTCTTTCAAATATTTTTTAGAAAAACTATCAATCTCCCATATCATTTTAAATTTATTTTCAGGATCAACAGATCCGTTTTTTGATGGAAGGTCTCTTATATGACCATAACTTGCTAGAACAGTATAATTATCTCCCAAATATTTATTTATAGTTTTTGCTTTTGCGGGACTTTCAACAATAACAAGATTCATAAAGACTAAAACTACACATAAATTATACTTATAGTCAAACTAATAAATTTTTGTCTTCGATTCTGTATTATTTTTTAGGCGTTTTATATTTTCTCTGTGGGTAATCAATATGAGTGAAAATAAAATAATATAAAAATAATAGTTGATATCATTAAATAAAAAATAACTTGATAGAGGAACAAACAATGATGCTATCATTGAAGCTAGAGAGGAATACTTTGATACAACATACACGAAAAACCAAACAATTATAAAAATAACTGCTAAATAAATATTTATACAAAAAAGTATACCAACGTATGTAGCCACTCCTTTTCCACCCTTAAATTTTAACCATACAGGAAAAACATGTCCTAAAAAAACTGCAATTGATGATGTAAATAAGTATTCAGAAAAATTAAACTTTATTATAATAAGTAAAGTCACTGCTTTACCTATATCTAAAACTAAAGTGCTATAGCCAATAAGTTTATTACCTGTCCTTAATGCATTTGTTGCACCAATATTGCCTGATCCAATTTCACGTATATCTTTTTTTAAAAAAATTTTTGTTAGTAAAAAACCAAATGGAATAGATCCTATTAAATAACTAATAAGTAAAATTAAGTATAACATATTTAATTCGATTTATATAGCTCTTCACCGTTTACAAATGTCGATAAAACTTTTCCTTGCATTTTTTTATCCTCAATAGATGTATTTTTAGATTTAGAAACTAAATTTTCTTTTTTAACTATCCATGGTTTATTAATATCTACTACACAAAAATCTGCATCATTTCCTATTGTAAGATTTCCCTTATTTATTTTTAGTATTTTAGCTGGATTACTTGTCAATAATTCAATAATTTTAAAAAGTTTAATTGAATTATTGTGATATTGTTCTAATGCCAGTGGTAAAAGTGTTTCTATACCAGATGCACCTGTTGCAGCTTGTGAAAAAGTTAATCTTTTTGACTCTTCATCTTCTGGCTTATGGTCCGAAACAATTACATCAATAAGATCTCTATTAATCGCATCTACAAGTGACTTCCTATCCTCTTCTGTTCTTAGTGGTGGAGACAGTTTTAAGAAGGTCCTAAAATCACCGATATCATTTTCATTTAAAGATAAATTATTAATTGATACACCAGTAGTAAATTTTACAGTATCTTTCTTTTTTTTTATAACATCTACTGACTTTGATGATGAAATTTGTGAAATATGATACCTACAATTAAAATCTTCTAATAAAGTTAAGTCTCTTTCAATAATTATTCTTTCTGCTAAGTCGGGTATACCTTGTAAACCTAAACGAGTTGCAACTATACCATCATTTACGCTTCCATTTTTAGATAATTCAAAATCTTCTGCATGTTGCATTACTAAGCAATCAAGATCGTAAGCTGATCTCATAATTCTGGACATTAATCGAGTATTTTGAATTGTTTGAATACCGTCTGTAAATGCGATAATTCCTTTCTTTTTCAAAAGTCCAAATTCAGTCATGTTAGTACTTTCTAAATTTTTAGTCAGTGATGCAGAGGGATAAATATTT
This sequence comes from uncultured Pelagibacteraceae bacterium, assembly GCA_902582315.1. Lineage (GTDB taxonomy): Bacteria > Pseudomonadota > Alphaproteobacteria > Pelagibacterales > Pelagibacteraceae > Pelagibacter. The sequence goes on along the minus strand of CACHRP010000003.1, from coordinate 17,166 downwards.
ATTTTGGATTTATCTCGACCTCTACGTTTTAAAAAATCTACAATAGATACATTATCTATAACTGGCGATGTATTTGGCATTGTAACAACCGATGTTACACCTCCAGATAGAGCAGCATTACTTAAGGTTTTAAAATTCTCTTTATATTCAAAACCAGGCTCACCCACAAATACTCTCATATCTACTAGTCCTGGGAATACATGTTTACCATTTAAATCGATAAATTTTTCTCTAGATGGAATATTATTTTTATTTACTTTTTTTCCAACAGCCTCGATTTTACCTTCCTCATTTACTATCAATCCTCCTATTTCATCAATTGCATTATAAGGATCTATTATATTTGCATTTAAAAAAAACTTTTTCTTCATTGTTGTCCAAAAATTTTTAAGCAAGCCATTCGTACAGCTACCCCAAGTTCAACTTGTTCCTTAATAACACTTTTGTTAATATCGTCAGCGAGTTTTGTATCTATTTCGATACCTCTATTCATAGGTCCAGGATGCATTATTAGTGCATCATCTTTTGCTAATTTAAGTTTATCTGGAGTTAGGCCGTAATACTCATAATACTCTCTGTTTGACGATAAAAAAGAGCTTGTCATTCTTTCATTTTGTAACCTTAACATCATGACAATATCACAATCTTTGACACCAGCTTTCATACTAGTAAATTTGTTTATTCCTAATTTTTCAATATCCTTTGGCATTAAATTTGATGGTGCAACAATATTTAATTCAGCACCTAGCATATTAAGTAAATAAATATTTGATCTTGCTACTCTTGAGTGGAGAATATCACCACAAATTGCAATTCTTAATCCACTAATTTTTTTCTTTCTGTCTATTATTGTTAATGCATCTAATAAAGCTTGAGTTGGATGTTCTCTTCTTCCGTCTCCAGCATTTAATACAGCGCAATTTACTTTTTGTGAAAGCAGATTACATGCTCCCGAATCCTGGTGTCTGATAACGATGATATCTGGATGCATCGCATTTAATGTCATTGCAGTATCAATTAAAGTTTCACCTTTTTTAATTGCTGAATTTACAATATTCATAGACATTACATCTGCGCCTAATCTCTTACCTGCTAATTCGAAAGAGCTCTGCGTTCTTGTTGATGGTTCAAAAAAGAGATTAATTTGAGTTTTACCTCTTAAAATATCAATTTTTTTATTTTTGCTCTTATTTAATTTTATAAATGATTTAGCTTCGTCTAAAATTAAATTTATATCAGAAATAGAAAGGTCTTGTATTCCGAGAAGGTGTTTTTTTGAAATTTTAATAGCTTTTTTATTAGTTGCCATTAAAACCAACTCTATAAACTTTAAATGCCAGTAAGGCAAGGGTTTAATTATTTAAATAATCAATAGCTCCTTGAAGTATAAATGTAGCCGCTTTTTCGTCGATTTTCTTTTTTTTTTGAGAAAATTTTATGTCTAGATCACTCGATAAACTATAAGCGCCTGATGTCGATAGTCTTTCATCCCACAAACAAACTGGAATAGCAGTTTTTTCTTCAATAATTTTAGCTTTATCTCTGATTGATTGTGAACTTCTACCAAATGACCCGTCCATATTTAACGGATTTCCAACAATTATACCTGAAATGTTATTTTCTTTTATTATATTAGTAAGTTCAGAAGATAAATTTTCTATGTTGGTAAATTGAATAGTCTTATAAGGAGTGGCAATTTTCCTCCTATCATCACAGACAGAAACACCAATTCTTTTGGATCCTAGGTCTAAACCTAATAATCTTGAATTATTATCTAATTTATCTTTTAGGGCATCGATTGTGATCATATTGTAATTTTCAGATTAAATGATAGTTTTCAATATTCTTATCATATGACTATAGATCTTAAAACAGTAAAGCATATCTCTAAATTGTCCAGAATATCGATAGATGATAATAAAGCTAAAAAATTAAGTGATGATTTAAATTCAATATTTAAATTTATCGAAAAACTAGAAGAGCTAGATACTGAAAAAATTGAACCACTCACATCAATTGCTGAAACAAATTTAAAACTAAGAAAGGATGAAATTAAATCAAAAAATATAAGAGAAGATATACTTAAAAACTCACCTGAAGATAATAAAGATTTTTTTGTAGTCCCAAAGGTTGTTGAATAATGTCTAATATAATTGATTTAAAATTATTTGAGTTAGTTGAAAAAATAAAAAAAAAAGAAATTTCATCTCAAGAAGTTACCAAAGTATTTGTTGACAGGTCACAAAAATCAAAAAAACTTAATTCTTATATTACAGAAAATTTTGAAAATGCATTACAAAAAGCTAAACAATTTGATGAAAAACCAGATTTTAATAAAAAATTACCTGGTGTTCCTTTAGCAGTAAAAGATCTTTTTTGTACCAAAAATATTCGAACTACTGCTGGTAGTAAAATTTTAGAAAATTTCATTCCAACCTATGAATCGACTGTTACCCAAAATATTTTAAATGAAGGGGGCATTATTATTGGAAAATTGAATTGTGATGAATTTGCAATGGGATCATCTAATGAAACTAGTTTTTTTGGAAATGTACAAAATCCTATATCTGAAAATTTAGTTCCAGGAGGTTCATCTGGTGGTTCATCTTCAGCTCTTGCTGCAAAGTTAACACCTGCTACAATAGGAACAGACACAGGTGGTTCAATTAGGCAACCAGCCTCTTTCACAGGTACAGTTGGACTAAAACCAACATATGGAAGCTGCTCAAGGTATGGCATTGTGGCTTTTGCATCTTCTTTAGATCAGGCCGGTCCAATGACTCAAAATGTAAAGGACTGTGCTTTGATGCTAGAAGTCATTAGTTCTTATGACAATAAAGACTCTACATCTGTTGATTTTAAGAGAGGTCAATATCTAAAAGATCTTAATGAAAATATTAAAGGAAAAAAAATAGGAATACCTAAGCAATATAGAGTTGATGGAATGCCTAAAGAAATAGACGAACTCTGGAAAAAAGGTATGAAAATAATCGAGAACAATGGAGGCGAAATAATTGAAATTAATTTACCCAACACTAATTATGCCTTACCGACCTATTACATAGTAGCTCCTGCAGAAGCTTCGTCAAATTTAGCAAGATATGATGGTGTAAAGTATGGGTTTAGATCAAAGGGAGAAAATTTGATTGATATGTATGAAAAGACTAGATCTGAAGGATTCGGTGATGAAGTAAAGAGACGAATAATGATTGGAACATATGTTCTATCTTCCGGTTATTATGATGCATATTATTTAAAAGCACAAAAAGTAAGAAGATTGATTAAAAATGATTTTGATGAAGCTTATAAAAAAGTTGATGCTATATTAACACCATCAACTCCGAGCTCAGCTTTTAAGATTGGTGAAAAAACAAATGATCCTGTCTCAATGTATTTAAATGATATATTTACTGTACCGATTAACTTAGCAGGCTTACCAGCTATATCTATACCGGCTGGTCATGATAAATCAGGCTACCCTTTAGGGCTTCAAGTGATAGGCAAAGCTTTTGATGAACAAAATATTCTTAATATAGCTTATTCAATTGAAAAAAATATTAATTTTAAAAATAATTTTAATGATTGGTGGATAAATTGAGTAAGGAAAATAAAGAATATTTAATTAAAAGAAACACTAATGAATATGAGGTAGTTATTGGTCTTGAGGTACATGCTCAAGTATTGTCTGAGTCTAAGTTATTTTCAACTTCTCCAACAAAATTTGGTTCAGAACCAAATACACAAGTAAGTTTAGTAGATGCTGCTTTTCCTGGAATGTTACCTGTTATAAATGAGTTTTGCATTAAACAAGCAATTAAAACAGGTATAGGACTTAATGCCAAAATAAATAAAAAATCAATTTTTGATAGGAAGAATTATTTCTATGCCGATTTACCCCAGGGATATCAAATATCACAATACAAAAATCCTATTGTTGGGGAAGGAACAGTCACATTAGATTTACCAAATGGTGAAAAAAAAATTGGAATTGAAAGATTACATCTTGAGCAAGATGCCGGTAAAAGTATTCATGATATAGATCCAAATAATACATTAGTTGACTTAAACAGATCAGGGGTTGCATTGATGGAAATCGTAAGTAAACCCGATTTAAGATCATTAGATGAAGTAAATTCATATATAAAAAAACTAAGATCTATAATGAGATATTTGGGTACATGTGATGGTAATATGCAAGAGGGATCATTAAGAGCTGATGTGAACGTTTCAGTAAGAAAAAAGGGTAGTAAGGAACTTGGAACAAGATGTGAAATAAAGAATGTTAACTCAATCAAATTTATGCAAATGGCCATTGATTATGAAGCAAATAGACAAGTTGATGTTATAGAAGAAGGCGGTTCTATTAATCAAGAAACCAGATTATTTGATACAAAAAAAAATGAAACTAGATCTATGAGATCTAAAGAAGATGCTCACGACTATAGATACTTTCCAGATCCAGATTTGCTTCCTTTGGAGTTAGATGAAAATTTTATTAACGATATTAAAAAAAATATTCCAGAATTACCAGATGAAAAAAAGAAAAGATTTATAGAAAAGTTTAAGCTATCACCTTATGAAGCTAATATTTTGGTATCTGATATAGATACATCAAAATATTTTGAGGAAGTATCAAAAAATTCTGATGTAAAACTCGCTACAAATTGGATTACAGGTGAATTATTTGCATTATTAAATGAAAAAAATTTAGAAATTACCGAAAGTCCTATTTCATCTAAAAATTTATCAAAATTAATAAATCTCATCAAAAAGGGTACAATTTCAGGAAAAATCGCAAAAACAATTTTTGAATTAATGTCTGATGGAGATAAGGATCCAGAAAAAATTGTTGAAGAAAAAGGTCTAAAACAACAAAGCGATCCAAAAGAATTAGAAGAAATTATAGATAAAATAATATCTGAAAATCCAAAAAATGTTGAGTTGTACAAATCTGGAAAAGATAAATTATTTGGCTTTTTTGTCGGCCAGGTTATGAAAAGCTCTGGTGGAAAAGCAAATCCACAATTAGTTAATGAAATACTAAAAAAAAAATTGACCTAAAATGGGTTCAAATCTTCAGTTAAACAGTCAAATTGAAAATTATATTAATAATAATTCAATAGATTTACACCCAGTTCAAAAAGAGATCATAAAATATAATGAAAAACTTGGTGAAATTAAAAAGATGCAAATATCAGTTAGCCAATGTCATTTCTTACACTTTATTATTAAAATCACTAATCCAAAAAATATTTTGGAAATTGGTACATTTACAGGGTTAAGTACTTTAACTATGGCCTTGGCATCAAATGATGATACTTTGATCACGGCTTTAGATAAGAACGAGGAAACCTCTAAAACAGCAAGATCATTTTTTGACAAAGCTAATCTTAGTAAAAAAATTAATTTATTAGTAAATAATGCTAAGAAAAGTTTAGAAGATTTAGTAAATTCAAATAAATATTTTGATATGGTATTTATTGATGCTGATAAAGAGAATTATATAGATTATTTTGAAAAATCTTTAAAAATTACTAATAAGTTGGGAATTATAATTACAGATAATGTATTATGGTATGGGGATGTAGCCAATGAAGATAAGAATGACAGGCTTACGGTAAAGATTAGAGAATTCAATTCGTATATAAAAAAAAATAATAAAGTTGAGTCTCTAATCCTTCCTATTGGTGACGGTTTGTCTATATGTAGGAAATTATAATGTATAAGATATTTGGTTTTTATAAGTTTAAGAAGATTAAAAATATAAAATTATTAAAAAAAAATCTCAAAAATTTCATTGAAGAGGAACAGGTTAGGGGTACAATTATAATTTCTATTGAAGGGATAAACGGTACAATTAGTTTCAAGCCTACTAAATATAAAAAAGTCAAGAATAAAATTTTAAATTTACTAAATATCAGAAAGTTAGATAATGAAAATATATCCTATTATAAGTATCAAGCTTTTAATAAAGGTAAAATTAAAATTAAAAAAGAAGTTGTTCCAATAGGAATGAAATTAAATAAAATTGTTACAAAAAACAAGATAGAACCTAAAGATTGGAATAAGTTTATATTAAAAAAAGAAACTGTTCTTATTGATACTAGAAAAAATTTTGAATTTAAAGTTGGAACATTTAAAGGATCTATTAATCCAGAATTGAATAATTTTAGAGATTTTCCACGATATTTTAAAACTTTAAAAAAAAATCAAAACATAGGTATGTTTTGCACGGGTGGTATAAGATGTGAAAAGGCTAGTGCTTATTTAAAAAAAAAAGGTTTTAAAAATGTTTACCAATTAAAAGGTGGAATAATAAATTATTTAGATAATGTTAAGAAAAAGGATAGTTTATGGAGTGGGGACTGCTTCGTATTTGACAATCGTGTATCAATAAAACATGGATTGAAGCCTGGAAATTTAAAAATATGTCCGGGTTGTAGAAATCCAATCAAACTTTCTGAGAGAAAATCTAACTTTTATGAGCAAGGTGTTAGTTGTCCAAATTGTTATAATAACTTAACAAATTCACAAAAACAGAGATTTAGAATGAGACAAAAGCAGATATTAACAGCAAAAAAACATGGAAAAAAATACTTTTTCCAAAGAGAAGCTTGAAATGAATTTACTAAAGGACAACATTCCTCATTTAGTTCGTAAATTAGCACTACCCGCTATGGTGGGGATGTTATTTCAAACTTTGTATAATATTGTTGATACTTTTTATGCTGGAAAAATATCACCCGAGGCATTAGCGGCATTAAGTAAATCATTTCCAATATACTTTATTATTGTAGCAACCTCCATAGGAGTTACTGTAGCAGGAACCTCCTTGATAGGAAATAGTATTGGTGAAAAGAATAAAGAAAATATATTAAATTATTTCACGCACATTATTTATTTTGGAGTCTTAATATCAGTTGTAATTACACTAATAGGCTTAAATTTTTCCAATAAAATTTTTTCTTTAATGGTAACAACTAAAGAAGTTACTGAACTAGGTCTTCAATATACAGATATAATTTTTTCGGGATCAATATTATTTATTTTAGTTGTAGCTTTAAATTCATTGTTACACGCTGAAGGAGATACAAAAACTTACAGAAATGTATTAATTTTATCATTCTTAATAAATTTAATATTGAACCCAATTTTAATATTTGGTCTTTTGTTCTTTCCAGCTTTAGGTGTAAAAGGAATAGCAATATCTACTATATTTTCTCAGTCAGTAGCTTTTTTTATAATTTTATTTAAAATTTTAAAAAATCCTAGGATTAAAGAAATTACTAATAAATTTCTTATTCCAAAATTATTCTATTTCATAAATATTTTCTTTACATCAATGCCTATTGTAGTTTCAATATTTGCATACTCTATAACAGCAGCAATTGTTCTTGCTTATATTGGTCAATCTGGTGAATATGCAGTAGCCGGTTACGGGGCAGGTACAAGAATTGAGCAAGTAGTATTACTTCCGATATTAGGTATTAATACAGCAATTATTTCTATCATTTCTCAAAATTTTGGTGCTAAAAATTTCGATAGAGTTAAAGAAACATATTTTACCTCTATAAAATATTCATTTCTTATTATGATTGTATCTGGAATATTTTTGTACATATTGTCAGATCTTATAATAAGTTTTTTTTCTAGTGATCCAGTTGTTATCGAGTTTGGTTCTAAATACTTAAAAATTTGTGCATTCATTTTGCCTGCATACCCAATATTTTTTCTCTCTAACGGTTTATTTATGGCAATAAAGAAATCGGAAAATGCAATGATTTCAAATTTATTTAGAAATGGCTTTAATCCAATAATGGTATTTCTTTTTGCAAGATATATAAATGCAAGTTTTGAAACCTTTTTTTGGCTCTGGGCAGGAGTAAATTGGATTTTTTCAGGAATTTATCTTAGTATTTTAATATTATATTTAAAATTCAGATTAGAGAAAACGAGCGCTGTCGTTAATCCACAGCCATAAATCTTCAGAAAAAGACCTTCTCACAAATAAATTTAAATTATTATCGTCTATGTTATGTAAAATAACATCAGTATGATTTAACAAAGTTTGAGCTACAGAACCTTTTTTCATTTTAAAGTTTTTAAAATCATATGGTGAAGATTTCGATAATAAATCATAAATTTTAGAACCTTTAAGATTGATCATTACCCAATGATCTGTAACATTAGTAACTGAGCCTTGGTTCATATTAGATATATTTTTAAATAAATTTTCTTCCAATAAATTTTGTTGTTCATATGAGATTTTGTTATTTGAATAAATTAACCACTCATCAGGGCTCAACCACAAAATAGAATAATCCTCATTACTAGATGAGGTATTTGCTTCTATAGGTGGTATGATTGAAAGAAGTTTGCCTATTTTAGTTGAAAATTCTCTTTTGTTACTTCTTAGGTTAATTTTTAAAATAGGTTCTACCTCAGATAAAGTTAGATCTCCATATGATTTGCTATCTTGCACTGTAGTTTCAAAATTAAGCATTTAATCTTTTATTTTCCTTATCAAAAAAAACTGTGTCAGTAACAGTTACGTTAATGTTTTTATTTTCCATTGGTACAAAAAATTTTTTACCTTTTAGTTTTTTTCCACTCTTCATTACTGCTAAAGCAATTGATTTATTTAAATTTGGGCTAAAATAACTCGATGTTACATGCCCTAACATCTCGACAGGCTTTTGATTTAACTTTTCAACAATTTGTGCACCTTCCTCTAAAATCTCCTTAGGATCATCAGTCAAAAGACCTACCAATTGTTTTCTATCATCTCTTATTGTATCGCTTCTATAAAGCGATCTTTTACCAATAAAATCAAATTTTTTCTTACCAATAATCCAATCCATTTGTAAATCTGATGGTGTCATTGTTCCATCCGTATCTTGACCAGTAATTATAAATCCTTTTTCTGCTCTCAAAAGGTGCATAGTTTCAGTACCGTAAGGAGTTATATTATAATTTTTGCCAGCATCCATACACAATTCCCAAACATGTTTAGCGAAATTTGATTGAATATTTATTTCATAGCTATGCTCACCTGTGAAACTAATCCTCATTACCCTACATTTAATTCCATCTATTATAGAATTTTTGAAAGACATATGAGGAAATTTTTCATCTGATAGATCCAGATCCGGTATGACTTTACTCAATATTTTTTTCGAGTTAGGTCCACAGATACTTATTGTTGAAAAATGATCAGTAACTGTTGTTAAATAAACATCTAGTTCAGGCCACTCTGTTTGAAGATAATCCTCTAGTTTAGTAAGTACATTTGCTGCACCACCAGTTGTAGTCGTCATTATATAGTGATTTTCACCTAATCTTGTAGTTACTCCGTCATCATAAACCATTCCATCCTCATTTAACATTAAACCATATCTACATTTGCCTATAGCTAACTTTGACCAAGCATTTGTATATACACGATTTAAAAATTCTGATGCATCAGTGCCTTGAATATCAATCTTTCCAAGCGTAGAAGCATCTAGTATACCAACACTTTCTCTAGCAGCTTTGCTTTCTCTTTGAACTGCTTCAAACATTGTCTCACCATTTTTTGGATAATACCAGGCTCTTTTCCATTGACCTACATTTTCAAATTTAGCTTTATTTTGAACATGCCAATTATGCATTGCAGTTTTTCTTGTATGATCAAAAAATTCTCCAACATTTCTTCCAACAATTGCACCGAAGGTAAGAGGAGTGTAGGGAGGTCTAAAAGTTGTTGTACCTAGCTCACCCATATTTGTTCCAGTGGTTTCAGCTATAATACCTAGAGCATGCATATTAGATAATTTTCCTTGATCAGTGCCCATTCCAGTTGTTGTATATCTTTTTACATGTTCAATAGATTTGAATCCTTCACGCAATGCAAGTTTGACATCTTTTGCTGTAGAGTCGTTTTGAAAATCTAAAAAGGGTTTTGTTTTTCCGATCGGTTTATCTGAAGGTAGCAACCAAATATTTCTCTTCATTTCCTCTTTTGATGACTCAACTTTTAGATTATCAAAGGATGAATTTTCAATACCTAAAAATGTTTTAACAGCTTTATTAGAGTTTAAAATTATATCTTTAATATCAAAATCTCCATTACATGATCCTATACTTATTTGATCCGATGGGGTTTTATTCTTGTCTGGTAAAAAAACATTATCATCTGATCTAAATTTTAATTTTCCACCAGATTGTGTGAATAAATGAACCATTGGTGTCCAACCACCTGAAATCCCCAAGCAATCTGTTTTTAATTTAATTTTTTTTCCTATTACACCAGACCCATCATCTGATAGTTTCATAATTTCAATAAAACTAATTCTTCTATAGCCTTCAGTATTTACAATTGTATGTTTCCAATAAATTTTTATTTTATGTTTCTCTACTTCTTTAACAATTTTTGATGATGATTTATCTCTAATATCAATAATAGATACAATATTTACTCCACTTTTCTTCAACGAAATTGCTGTTTCGTAAGCGCTATCATTATTAGTAAATAATGAGATTTCTTTTCCTGCTTTTACACCATAAAAATCGATAAATTTCTTAATTGCAGATGAAAGCATAATACCAGGTCTGTCGTTATTATTAAAAATTAATGGTCTTTCTATAGAACCAGTTGCAATTATAACTTTTTTAGCTCTTATTTTCCAAAGTCTTTGTCTTATTTTACCCTTTCTTTCATCTGGGCTTAAATGATCAGTTAGATTTTCCTTAGCCAATAAATAATTATATCCATGATAAGCCGCTAAACTTGTTCTTGTTTTAATAGTTAAATTTTTAATATTTTTAATTTTATTAATTTCTTTTTCTAACCAATAATTTGTATGAGTGCCGTCAATTTGAAAACAATCATTATTTTGATAAATTGTTGCACCTCCTAAAGTATTTTTATCATCAAGTAGCAATGTCTCATTATTATTTTCAGCTGATAATTTTGCAGCCATTATGCCTGAAATACCTCCACCAACAACTAATACATCACAGTGATAATATTTGTGATCGTATATATCTGGATCAGGTTTGCTTGGTGATTTACCAAGTCCCGCTGAATGACGTATAAAAAATTCGTATTTTTCCCAAAAACTGGCAGGCCACATAAATGTTTTATAATAAAATCCAGCTGGCAGAAGAGGGGACAAAAAGTTGTTTATACCACCAATGTCAAATTTTACATTAGGCCAACAATTTTGACTGAATGCTTCTAAACCTTCGTAAAGTTCTATTTCAGTAGCTCTAACATTTGGGTCTGTAAGTGATGGATCGTTTCCAATTTGTACAATTGCATTTGGCTCTTCAGATCCACATGTCATTATTCCTCTTGGTCTATGATATTTGAAGCTCCTACCTACCAAATGTATATTATTAGCTAATAATGCAGAGGCTAAAGTATCTCCTTTGTAACCATATAATTTTTCACCATTAAATTTAAAAGATAATCTAGTTGTCTGATCAATGAATTTATTATTGTTTATTCTTAATTCTTGAGACATTATTTATTTGCCGGGGGTTTTTCACCCATTTTATAAACTGCATGAATTTTATCATTAGAAGTGTCTCTAACTACGTTAAACCATTTTCTACAGCCATGACTGTGGTTCCATCTTTCAAATTGAATTCCTTTTATATTTTTTCTCATGAATAAAAACTCAGCCCATTCATCGTCACTTAGTTCTGTTGGTTGTTTAGGTCTCACTATGTGTGCTTCACCACCCGATGAAAATTCTGTTTGATCTCTTTCTCCACAATAAGGGCAATTAATTATAAACATCTTTAGTGTGCAACCGCTGCTGCGCCATGTTCATCTACAAGGTCGCCACTTACAAATCTATTTATATTAAATGCCGCATTTAATTTATGTGGTTCATCATTTGCGATGGTGTGAGCAAAAAGATCTCCAGAGCCTGGTGTTGCTTTAAAACCACCGGTACCCCAGCCACAATTGAAATAAAGACCTTTGACTTGTGTTTTACTTATTATTGGGCTTGCATCAGGACATATATCAACTATACCTCCCCATTGTCTTAGCATTTTCATTCTACTAAAAATAGGATACAGTTCTAATATTGCTCTTAAAGTCTCCTCCACAATATTATGACTTCCTTTTTGAGTATAAGATACATATGAGTCTGTTCCAGCACCAATAACTAATTCACCTTTATCGGACTGACTAACATAAGCATGAACAGCATTTGACATCACGACTGTATCAATAATTGGTTTAACTGGCTCAGATACCAAAGCTTGAAGTGGTTTGCTTTCAAGTGGTAATTTTAAACCAGCCATATTTGCTATTACACTTGAATGACCTGCAGCAACTACTCCAATTTTTTTTGATTTTATGTACCCTTTGGATGTATCAATACCAATGACTTGATCACCATCTCTTTTAATTCCTTTAACTTCGCAATTCTGAATTATATCTACACCAAGCTGATCCGCTCCTCTAGCGTATCCCCAAGCAACAGCATCATGACGCGCTGTACCAGCTCTTTTTTGTAATGTACCACCTAAAACTGGATACCTAATGTCTGGAGAAGTATTTATGATTGGACAGAATTTTTTTACTTCATCAGTATTTAACCAAACAGCATCTATACCATTTAATCTGTTTGCATGCGTTCTTCTTTTAAGATCTCGAACATCTTGAAGGTTATGTGCTAAATTCATAACACCTCTTTGACTGAACATCACATTATAATTAAGTTCTTGAGATAAACTTTCCCAAATTTTAAGTGCGTGGTCGTATAATCCTGCACTAGCATCCCACAAATAATTTGATCTTATAATAGTTGTATTTCTTCCCGTATTTCCACCACCAATCCAACCTTTTTCAACAACAGCTATATTTGTCATTTTGTGTTTTTTTGCCAAATAATATGCTGTTGCCAATCCATGTCCTCCACCACCTACGATTATCGCATCATATTCTTTTTTTGGTTCAGGATCACGCCATGCTCTTTGCCAATTTTCGTGGCCGCTAAAAGCATTTTTAATTAGCGAAAATATAGAATATTTGTTTTTCATTTTTGATGAAATTACTTGATTAATATTGAATATTCAATGATTTCAAGTTACACAGGGTAATACGGAAGGATGGGTGAGCTGGTTTAAACCAGCGGTTTGCTAAACCGCCGTACGCTTGAAAAGGTGTACCGAGGGTTCGAATCCCTCTCCTTCCGCCATTAATAAAGTGGTTTATTCTTGAAAAAATCAATAATTTCGACTGGTTTCTTCTGAACTATGTAATTGTACACATTATAATTTTCTAGAACTCTCTGGACGTAATTTCTTGTTTCTTTAAATTTTATCAATTCTATCCAGTCGACATAATCAACTTGTTTTTTCTGAGGATTTTTATTTATTCTTTTCCAATACTTAACTCTCTTTGGTCCAGCGTTGTATGCTGCTATAGCAAATGGATAGGAACCTTCATATTCTAGTATAAGCCCAGCTATGTAATGGGAACCTAAATTAATATTATATTCTGGATCGGTAGTTAATCTAGATTTTGAATAAGGAAGTTTAGCTTGTTTTGCAACCACTTTTGCTGTGTAGGTCATTAATTGCATTAAACCTCTTGCCCCGGCTGAACTGTTTGCTGATATATCAAATTCACTTTCTTGCCGAATTATTGATAATATAAATGCACTATCGGGAATTTTTCTTCCATTAATTAGTTTAGGCGTACTTATGATTGGATAATTATAATTATTTATAAATCTTTTTTCATATGAGGCGAGTTTAGCAATTTGAATTGCAAAATCATAACGAGAAATATTTGTTGCTAATTCAGCAGCAAATATTTCACTTCCTTTATCTATATTATCATTTGCTAAACCACGTAATATAAATTTAGTATATTTTGACTTATTTAATTCATCAAGAAGGTATACAATTTTTACTAAATCTTTATCAAAAAATTTTTTTTTATAATCTTTATCAAAATTTTCATCCATATTAAGTTCATACTTTTTATCTGGATAGACTTTCATAAATGAAAGTTGTCCATAATAAGTTGTTGGAAATTTTGCAGATTCTTGATACCATTTTTCCATAAGTTTAGCATTTCCAATTTGTTCGTATGATCTGCCAAGCCAAAAAGCTCCTCTAGAAAGACTAATAGGATAACCTACAGAGTTATAAAAATTTTCAAAGTGCTCAATTGCTAATATTGGATCATTTAAAAAACTTAGTGCAATCCAACCACTCATCCATTCTGCAGCTGCAAATTCCGGTCCCTCTGAAAGTGCGTGATTGCTAGAAATTTTATATGCTAATTCATATTTTTTTTTATAAATTAATGATCTAGATATAATTTCTCTTTCAACCCACCATTTATCGGGCCTAACTAAGTAATCTTTATTATTTTTTACTTTTAATAATATTTCTAAAGATGAGTCCACTCTTCCTCTTTTTCTTCTCCATTTAAGTCTATCGTAATTCAATCCAGGGTCATTCTTATATCTTTGCGGTACTTTAGAAATAGCATTATCTACACCATAGGATCTGCTCATTAATAATTGTCGTGCTGTATATAATAGTTGTTCGTCTTTAGGAAGATATCGTAACATTCTCTGTAAATCCCAATATTTATTTTCCCATGCAAGATAATCAGCTCTCTTAATATAATCTTGTTTATTAAGATATTTTTTATACTTTTTTCTAAAATATCTTAAATCGCTTTTGGTTAGTTTTGCGGTAATCCAACCTTTTTTAATTAATTCAACACCGTCATCGTATCTACCTTGAGAAATTAAACTTTCTCCATAAATCATTTCACCATATCCACTTAAAGGATCTTCATTCTCAAATAATGATATTATTTTACTTGGTGAAATTTTTTCAGTTGATAATTTATGCTCAGACAAAAACTTTATTCTTCCTATTCGTGGGTAATCTGGGTTATCTAAAATAAATTGTTGGTAATCATAGTAACTTGCCTTATTTCCTCTAGTCAATAAATGTCTCCATTGAACAAAGTTATAAATACTTTTATCTTTTGATTTTTTTGCCAACGATAAAGCCTCAGTCCATCTTCCTTTCTCAAAAGCTTCTATTGACTTTTGTGCAAGTCTAAATTTTTTCTTAGAGAAATATTTTGATTTAACTTCAGCTGTTTTGATTTTTTTTGATACAATTTTAGGCTTGTTTTTTGGTACAATTATACCCAATTTAGTTGTTGTTTTTGTCCCTTTGACAGTTTCCTCTTTTTTACTTTCCTTTTTGTCTTTTTTAGCAGGTTTTTTAATAGGTAATAAAATATTTTTTGATAACTTTTTTTCTTTTATTTCAGGAACTAAAATAGGTTTTTTCTTTGGAAATATATTTTTTTCTTCTGAAAAAACATGTTCTGCTACAGTTAAAAATAATATTGATGTGAAAAATAAAAAATAAAATTTTTTCATAATTTCGTATCTATTTATACGATATATATGCTATAAGTATTTATGTTCAAAGGTTCAAATGTTGCATTAATCACACCATTTAAGGACAATAAGCTTGATAAAGAAGCATATGTAAAACTTATTCATTTTCATCTTGAAAATGGGACCCATGGACTTGTGCCAGCAGGCACCACAGGTGAGTCTCCAACCTTAAATCACGAAGAGCACGAACAAGTGATAGAACTTTGTATTAAAGAAAGTAATGGAAAAATACCTGTTATTGCAGGTACTGGTTCAAATTCAACAGAAGAAGCAATCTCTCTAACAAAGCATGCAGAAAAAGTTGGGGCTAATGGTGCTCTAATAGTAACACCATATTATAATAAGCCTACCCAAGAGGGTTTGTATCAGCACTACAAGGCAATAAATGATAATACAAGTTTACCAATTATAATTTATAACATTCCTAGCAGATGTGTCATTGATATGTCAGTTGATACAATGGCTAGGTTATTTGAGTTAAAAAATATCGCTGGTGTAAAGGATGCAACTGGTGATCCAAATAGAATTGACGCAACCCTAAAGAAACTAGGACCAGATTTTATTCAATTAACTGGAGAAGATGGATTTGCTCTTGAATTTAATAGAAGAGGAGGGGTGGGTATTATTTCTGTTACAGCAAACATTGCTCCTAAATTATGTTCTGACTTTCAAAAATATTCTAAATCTAAAACTGATAATGAAATTAAGGAAGCAGAAAGAATAGATCAAATATTACAACCAATTCACAAATCTTTATTCATAGAAAGTAATCCTGCACCGGTTAAATATGCTGCAAAGCTTCTAGGTTTATGTGGTGATGAAATAAGACTTCCTTTAGTTAAAATAAAAAAAGAAACTGAAGATCAAGTTAAAAAGGCACTTTCCTCAGCTAACTTATTAAGTTAATGAAACAGAAGACCAGTCCTGGTTTAAAAATAATTTCTCTTAATCGTAAAGCGAGTTTTAATTTTTTTTTTGAAAATATCTATGAGGCTGGATTAGTGTTAAAGGGATCTGAAATAAAATCTATTAGATCTGGAAAAGTTAATATCTCGGATGCATACGCAATTGAAAGAGATGGTGAAATAATTTTAATTAATGCTCACATTTCTTCCTATAAGCAGGCAAGTTATTCAGATCATAATCCTATGGATGATCGAAAACTTCTTTTTAACAAAAAAGAAATTAATAAATTAATCGGCAAGGTTAATAGAGAAGGTTTTACCTTAATTCCTACAAAATTATATCTTAAAAAAGGTAAAGCAAAAATTGAAATTGCAGTTGCCAAAGGTAAAAAGCAGTACGATAAAAGACAAACAAAAAAACAAGAGACTGGAATAGATATAGGGCTAGGTATGTTCGTAAAACAAGCTAAAAATATCATATTAGCTGTAGGATCAAACCTTGGTAATAGACAACACAATATAGAGAAGTCAAAGTATTTGATAAACTCAAATGAAAAAATTAAAATTATATCGTCCTCTAGCTATTATAGAACAGATTCATGGCCTAATAAAAAAAATCCATATTTTTTAAACATTGTTTTAAAATGCATCACAACCTTTAATCCAAGTGAATTATTTATATTTGTCAAAGAAATTGAAAAATCTTTAGGAAGATCAAAATCTTATAAAAATGCTCCACGAATTTGTGATATTGATATAATAGATTATTCACAAAAAAATTTACTATTTAGCAATATTGATTTAAAAATACCCCACCC
>CACHRP010000002.1 GCA_902582315.1 uncultured Pelagibacteraceae bacterium | reverse complement strand
CTTCATAACCATATTTTTTCATTGATATAGGGGTTGAGGCATAAGTATTTGCGGTTATTACATCAGCACCAGCTTTAATATAATTTTGGTGAACTTTTAAAAGTTCATTTGGACTATCTAAAGAACATCTCCCACACCACAGTCCTTCATCCATTTTTGCTCCAACTTTTTGTAATTCTCCTCCTATTCCCCCATCAAGAATTATTATTTTTCCTTCAGCTAATCGCTTTTCAATTGAAGAATAAGACATTTAATTTATTTGTTATTTGTAAAAGCGCAGATTTTATTTCCATCTAAATCGCGAATATATGAATAATATACACCAGAACCTTCTGGTCTTTCTCCGCCGCTTCCTTCGCTGCTACCGCCTGCTTTTAAACCGATCTCATGAAATTTATCAACTATCTCTCTTGATGAAACAATAAAAGAAACTTGTGTTCCATTTCCGAAAGTAGCAGTTTTACCATTTGCTGGTTTTGTAACATAAAATTCTATAGTACCATCGCCATCTTTTTGCGTATATCCAGCACAAAATTCATCAGTATCTTTTCTTTTTAAATTTATAATTTGTAAAACTTCATCATAAAAATTAATGGCTTTATCTAGATTATTTGTGCCTACCATTACATACCCAATCATCTTAATTTTTCCATTCGGTGATAGTTTTCACTTCCAAATATTCATGTAAACCCCAGATACCTCCTTCACGTCCATTTCCAGACTGTCTATAACCACCAAATGGAGTGCCAGAGTCCGCAGGTTTGTGATTTACGTACACAATTCCAGATCTTAATTTTTTTGAAACTCTTTTTGCCTTTTCTTTGTCCTCAGTTTGCAAATAGTTTCCAAGACCATATTCAGTGTCATTTGTAATTTTTATTGCCTCTTCTTCATTCTCAAAGGGAATTATAGATAAAACTGGACCAAAAATTTCCTCTTTAGCAATTCTCATATCATTATTTACATCTGTGAACACTGTTGGCTTTATAAAATATCCTTTTTTGAAATCTTCAGGTTTCTCAGGTCCACCAGCTACTAAAGTTGCACCTTCTTCAATTCCACTCTTAATTAAACTTTGAATTTTATCGTATTGCGTTTTAGATATCACTGGACCTATATGTTCGCCAGCTTTTGATGCAAGATCTACTCTAATTTTATTAGCTTCATCGGCAGCTTCTTCTACTGCTCGTTTGTATATTGATTTTTCTACTAACATTCTTGTTGGTGCATCACATGATTGACCAGAGTTACTCATGACGTTTCGGATTCCATCTCTAACTGCATCAGGATAAGCATCAGCGAATACAATATTTCCACCTTTACCTCCAAGCTCTAAACAAACTCTTTTAATTGTATCAGCTGCATTTTTTGTAATTAACTTTCCAGCTCTTGTCGATCCAGTAAAGGAAACCATATCAACATCAGGATGTCCTGATAAATCTGTACCAACACCTGGCCCATCTCCGTTTACTAAATTAAACACACCCGCAGGAAATTTTGCTTCATGAATCATTTCTGCAAAAAGCATTGCTGATAAAGGAGCTATCTCAGAAGGTTTCAAAACCATTGTACAACCAGTTGCAAGTGCTGGCACAACTTTAAGAGCTATTTGATTAATTGGCCAGTTCCATGGGGTAATTAAACCACATACACCAATTGGTTCATATACAATGTGATTAACAGATCCTTTGTCAAAACCAGGTTCAAAATTAAATTCTTTTAATCTTTTTATAAAATCTTCAATATGACCTGCACCAGATGCAGTTTGATTAGCTGAACACCAATCTTTTGGACAACCAAGCTCAGTTGATATGGCATCAGTCATTTCATCCCATCTAGATTTATAGATTTCTAATAGTTTTTCTAAAAGTTTTATTCTTTCTTGCTTTGAAGTTTCTTTCCAAGTTTCAAAAGATGACTTTGCAGATTTTACAGCAAGATCAGTATCTTCTGAGCTACCTAGAGAAATTATTGCACAAACTTCCTCAGTAGAAGGATTGATTACATTAAAATCTTTTGCATTAATTGGATTGACCCATTCTCCATTAATATAAAATTTTTTTTTATCTTTCATAATTTATTTTTTAATTTTGATAATCAGGTTCTTCTTTATCTAAAATTAATCTGATCTGATCTAAATGTGCCCTTCCCATATCAGAAGGATAGTTTGACCATTCTTGTGCCGTTTTTTCTGCTACTTCATGTGATGCTACATTTAATTCTTTACCAGTTGCTAAAGCTGTTAAATATGTTTCTGCAGATTTTTCAAAATAATATAATGCATCAAATCCATCCGACACAGTTTCACCAGTAGTTAAAATTCCATGATTTGACATTAACAGATTCTGTTTATTTCCCAATGCAGCTGCCATTTTTAGTGACTCTTCTTCAAAACCCATACCACCATACTCATTATATATAGATACTCTGTTATAAAACCTCATCGTATTTTGATCTATTGGAGGAAGAGTAGGGTTTTTCAAAGCAGAAAGAGCTGTCGCGTATTTTGAATGAACATGAAATATACATTTTGCATGAGGTACTTTTTGGTGGATTGTCCCATGAATATTTATTGCAGTAGCATCCACAAGGTCGGGTTTTTTTTTTAATTCCTCGATATTTTCTTTGGTAACCAAAATTAAATCGCTTACTTTCATTTGGCTAAAATGAACACCTGATTTATTAACTAAAAATTCATCAGTTGAACCAGGTACACATGCGCTAAAGTGATTTGCAACTCCCTCATTCATATTCAATCTAGCGGTCCATCTAAAGGTAGCTGCTAAATCTTTTTTTAATTCTGTTATTTCCATATTAATTATAATAAACTATACCATTAATAAATTATGAACAATAAAGTATTTATATCGTGTGCAGTTACTGGATCTGGTGATACTGCTAAAAAACATCCTGATTTACCAAAGACACCAGAACAAATAGCAAAATCTGCAATCGAAGCAGCAAAAGCAGGTGCAGCGATTGCACATATACATGTTAGAGAGGAAGATGGAACACCAAGTAGAAGATTAGAGTTATACAAAGAAGTTGTCGATAGAATCAGATCATCAGACACAGATGTAGTTCTAAATCTTACAACTGGAATGGGTGGTGATTTAGATATAGGAGAAAATAGTCCACTTCAATTTGGTCCATTAACTGATATGGCGAATGTAATGGAAAGAATTGCAAATGCCGAACAGTTCTTGCCTGAGATTTGTACTCTTGATTGTGGGACTTTAAATTTTGGAGATGGATCTGTTATAACAATCAATACCCCAAGAGATTTAAGAAAAGCAGCAAAAAGACTTCAAGAAATAAAAGTTAAACCAGAAATAGAAGCTTTTGATTTAGGAAATATGTGGTTTGGAGCTCAGTTATATCAAGAGGGATTACTCAGTGATCCCCCAATGTTCCAAATGTGTTTAGGTATTCCTTGGGGTGCACCCGCTACACCTTTAGCAATGCAAGCAATGAAAGATATTATGCCGAAAGAGGCAGTATGGAGTGGTTTTGCAATTTCTAAAAATGAAATGCCTTATGTTGCTCAAACAGTAGTAATGGGTGGAAACCCAAGAGTAGGGCTTGAGGATAATTTATATATTTCAAAAGGAAAGTTAGCTACAAATGCTCAACTAGTTGAAAAGGCAAGAAGAATTGTTGAGGACTTAGGAGCTTCAGTAATGACACCTGCCGAAACTAGAGAAAAGTTAAAACTAATAAAGCATAAATAAAAATCTTTTAAACTATATCCTGTGGCAACTTGCTCCAATATTAGAGTTGATAAGATAACTTTTAATATTAAATAACCTTTATGAATTTAAAATCTATAATCAAAAGATCGCTAATAACCATATCAATTACTTTATTACCAACTTTGTTGAATGCAGCAGATGTAACAATTGAGATGCTTAATAAATTAGGAAAAGAGAGTATGGTTTATTCACAAAAAATTGTAAAAGTAAATTCAGGTGATACAGTTTTTTGGAAAGCAACTACCAAAGGTCATAACGTAGAGTTTATAAAAGGTGGATTTCCTGCTGGTGTTGAAAAATTTAAATCTAAAATGAACAAAGACGCTGAGTATAAATTTACTGTACCAGGCATTTATGCTTATTGGTGCACACCTCATAAAAGCATGGGAATGATTGGATTTGTTGTTGTAGATGGAGATAAATCAAATATAGAAACTATAAAAGCACTTAAATTTTTTGGAAAATCAAAAAAAATTGCTCCAGATTTAATAAATCAATTATAATTAATTAGTTTTAACTATTTCTTTTAAATGCTCTTTGGCAAGTGCTTCAGATAACTCTTTTTGGGTTAAATAACCTTTAGTATTTCCACTTTTATCTACAACCTCACAATTTGCATTTGAACAAACTACTTGTGGTAGGAATTCCTCTATAAATTGATCTTCATTTATTTTAACAAGATTTGATTTATCAATATTATCTACCTCATTTACTGATTTCATTATTATTTTGGCCTTTATAACTTTTGCTCTATTTACATCTTTAACAAATGCTGAAACATAATCATCTGCAGGTTTCATTATTATTTCTATTGGGGTTCCGACTTGAACTAATCTTCCTCCATTTAAAATTCCAATATGATCACCTAATTTTAAAGACTCATCTAAATCATGCGTTATGAAAACTATCGTTTTTTTCAATTCGCCTTGTAAATCAAGCAACTGTTTTTGCATGTCACTTCTTATTAAAGGGTCAAGTGCTGAAAAAGCTTCATCCATTAACAATATGTCAGTGTCAGTAGCAAGCGCTCTTGCTAAACCAACTCTTTGTTGCATACCTCCAGATAGTTGGTTTGGGTATTGGTTTTCAAAGCCACTTAAACCAACAGCTTCTATTTTTTCCATAGCAACTTTATTTTTATCCTCAGGTTTTTTACCCTGAACCTCAAGTCCGTATCCAACATTTTCTAAAACTGTTTTATGAGGAAATAGTCCAAATCTTTGAAAAACCATGCTCATTTTATGTCTTCTAAAATCTATTAACTTATTCTTATCTAAACTCATCACATCGGTACCTTCTACAGAAACCACACCTGATGTTGGGTCAATTAAACGATTAATATGTCTAATTAAAGTAGATTTACCTGAACCAGATAAGCCCATACATACAAATGTTTCACCTTCATCAATCTTAAGTGACACATTATCTAAACCTACTGTATGTCCTGTTTTTTCTAAAACTTCCTCTTTAGTAGCACCTTCTTGTACCATCGGTAGAATCTTCTTTGGAGAGGGACCAAATATTTTATAAACGTTATTAATTTCAATTTTACTCATTTTTTATAAAGTTTTAACAGTTGTCCAAGTTTGTTGCAAAGCAACAAATTTTAATTTTGATATTATTAAAAAAAACAATAATTTATCAACTATAAATTGCATTGAAAATGTAAATAAGTATAATAAATTTTGACCATGATTAGTATTTCAAAACTTGAAAAAAATGGAACTTACCTAAGAATTCTTTGGAGCGATGGAGAAGAAAGTAAATTTAATTATTTATGGTTAAGAGATAATTGTCCAACGGCTCACGATAAAGATTCTAGGCATAGAATGTTTGATATATTAAACGTTTCTAAAAATTTAAATCCAACAAAATATAAAGTAAATAATGAGGGTAAACTAGAAATAGTTTGGAGCGAGGGAAATCATACAAGTTTTTACGACATTAATTGGTTAAGAAAAAACTGTTACACAATCAAAAATAAACAAAAATATATTTCTCCATACCAACTTTGGGATAAATCGATTGAAAAAAATATTAAGTCTATATGTATTGATTGCGATGAAATCATGTCTTCAGAGGAAGGTTTAATAAAGTGGTTAAAACTTCTTCACTATAAAGGAATAGCTTTAGTAAATAACGCACCAACAAAAGAAAAGTCAGCTTTTGAAGTTTTAAATAGAATTAGTCACACAAGAGAAACTTTTTTTAAAACACCTTTTGAAGTTATAAATATACCTAAACCAAATAACTCAGCCTATACAGCTCACGCATTGAAAAATCATATGGATTTACCCTGGTTTGAAAATCCACCAGGCTACCAGTTTTTACATTGTCTTATAAATTCTGCTAATGGAGGAGATTCTTCAGCAGTTGATGGTTTTGCTGTTGCAGATTACCTAAAAAATAATGAAAAGGATATTTTTGATACTTTGGTAAATGTACCGTTAAAATTTAGAGATAAAGATTATACCCAGCAAGCTCACAGAAGTTTTTATGCACCCGCAATAAGTTTAACTAAAGATGGCGATTATAATGATATTAGATTTAGTGTTGCAACCATGGATGCATTAGATTGTCATCCAGATGTAATGGACCAAGTTTATTTCGCGCATCATAGATTTGGCAATCTGTTACATGATGATAGATTTGTTATTAAGTTCAGACTAAATCCAGGGGATATATACTCTTTTAATAACAGAAGAGTTTTGCACGGCAGAACAGCATTCGATCCTAACTCAGGACATAGACACCTACAAGGTTACTATATGGATCGTGATGAAATAATAGGAAGACTTAGTTATCTTTCACAATAATTATAAATTTTCAATAATAAGATTTTTTCCTAAAAATTTTGTTCTAACTTTTTTATCTTTTAGTGTGTAAAAATAAATAGGTTTTTTTATTTTTATAAGTTTTCTATTAGTAAGAAATTTTTTTTCTAAAACTAATAATCTAAGGTACTTTAATTTATTTTTTTGTAAAATAAGTTTTATTGAAGTGGTCGAAGAAAAAACTAGTCCTAAATTTAAATTTTTTTTAATTTTATTTAAATTTGAAATATTTTTTTCATTAAAAGAAGTTATGCTATAATGTTTTAACCTCTTTATAATAGAAATAAGATTTAAAAAATTTTTTTTTGTAAATTTTGATTTAATTTCTAGCATTAAGTAATTTTTTTTTGAAATTTTAACAATTTCATTCAAAGTTGGAATATGCATTGTATATTTTGATGCTATTTTATTTATATCTTTATATTTTAAATTTTTTATTAACTTTTTACTCTTAAATCGTTTAAGACTAAAATCATGATAACAAACAATTTTATTATCTAAAGTTGTATGTAAATCAGTTTCAATTCCATAATTTTTTTTAAAGCAAAACTTGAAGGCTTTAATTGAATTTTCTTTGAAAGTTTTTTTCGCCAGTCCTCTATGAACAATATTATGACCTTGTCTGTTATATCTCATAACCTTTCTTTTCAGGTTCTTTATCTATAAGTTCGGTTGGAAAACCCTTTGCTCTAAAGTCTATTTTATTTTTATCCTCCATTCTTTTAACTATCATTGAGGACCAGGCACGAGAACCATAGTTTTTCAAACCTTCCTGAAAAATTTTTACAATCATTGGTGATATTTCTAAAGATGAATTAAGTTTTTTTGCTAAATTATCAAATAAGGAAGTATCTTTTAAAACTAAATCCATTGTAAAATTTATATTATAGGAACCATTTAATATTACTTGGCTTTCTGTTTCGTGCACAAATGAATTTCCAGAGGAAATAGCAATTCCTTTAAAAGTTTTTTCTAAATCCAAATTAGATTTTTTTGCAACAGTCCAAGCTTCACCTAACGCAACTAAATGAACTGATGCTAAGTAATTTGTTATAACTTTCAAAACAGAGGCAGAGCCCAATTCTCCAGTATGAAGAATTTTTTCACCCATCGCCGAAAGAGCAGAAAAAATTTTTTCAAATGCAGATCTTTCTCCACCAACAAATATTGCTATATTTCCTGTATCAGCTCTATGGCACCCACCACTTACAGGTCCATCAAGAGCGAATGCTTTTTTTTGTTTAACTAACTTTCCAATTCTTTTTACCTCGTTTTCATCCGTTGTACTCATTTCGAGCCATATCTTATTCTCTGACAATCCATTAATTACACCGTCTTTAGACTCCATTACTTCTCGACATATTTCAGGTGAAGGTAAGCATGTAATAATTAGATCAGAGTCTTGAGTAAGTTCTTTTGGATTTTTTGAAATATTTGCTCCTTTTGAACTTAAATTTTCCATTGTTTTTGAGTCAAGATCATAAACAGTCAATTTGAAGTTGTTTCTCAATAGACTGCCTGCAAGTTTTCCACCAACGTTTCCTAGGCCTATAAAACCAATTTTCATTTGCGTCCTTATTGTAAAGTTAATTTATTTTTCACATGTTATATTGTTTACGTAAGAATGTATTTATATAAAAACAAACTTGTAATATTAATTTTTTTAAGTTTTTGTTTTCAGTCTATTTGTAATGCTGAGTTAATCAAACCAAAAAACTCAATTAAGCCGTTAGAGGTTGTAGAGATACAATTAAATGGGTTAAAAAATAATAATGAACCGTACGAAGACTTTGGTATTGAGCAAACATGGGAGTTTGCACACCCAAATAATAAAAAATATACAGGTCCACTGGAAAAATTTAAGTCAATGCTCAAAAGTGATATGTATGAAATGTTAATTAATCACATCGAAAATAAAATAGATATAATTTCTGCATCAGAAAATAGTGCAACCTATAGAGTTACTGTTTTAGATGATAAGAAAAAATACTATCAATTCGAATGGGTGGTTAAAAAATATGATAAATCTGGTCCGCTCAAAAACTGCTGGTTAACAAGCGGTGTCTCACAACCAATGCCACTAGGATCGTCAATTTAAATGAAAAAAAAACCTTTTTATGAAAGAGTTCCAATTTTGATGATAATTTTATGCGTGCCAACAATAGGTTCCACTCAACTTGGTTGGTATTTCTTTGGTAAGCAATTTGGCCTCAACTTAGGCATGATAGTAGGATGCATAAGTGTAACTGTTGCCGCGTATTTGATGTATATAAAAGGATGGAGAGATGAGGATGATGACTATTAAAATTTTGTTTCGTTCAAACCAAAAATCTAGTAGGAATCGGTTTTATGAAATCAAAAGCTAAAGTAGTTATTGTCGGAGGTGGAGTAGTTGGTGTAAGTGCTTTATATCATTTAGCAAAAAAAGGTTGGTCTGACGTTGTATTAGTTGAAAGGAAAGAGCTTACCTCTGGTTCAACATGGCATGCTGCAGGTTTACTGCCACTCTTTAATATGAGTTACTCGGTTGGCCAATTACACAAATACGCTGTTGACCTTTATAAAACTCTTGAAGAAGAGACAGGTAAAAATGTGGGCTTTAGTGTTGTTTCAAATATTCGACTTGCAAGTACAAAAGATAGAATGGATGAATACCATCAGTATGCTGGTGTTGCACAAACAATAGGTGTAGATGTAAAATTTTTAACACCAGATCAAGTAAAAGAAATTTGGCCTTTATGTAACACAAGTGATTTGGTTGGAGCAATTCAGCACCCAGAAGATGGTTACATTCAACCTGCTGATCTTACACAAGCTTTAGCTACTGGAGCAAGAAACAGAGGTGCAGAGATTTACAGAAATACAAACGTAGTTGGAATTAAACAAACAAAAAATGGCTGGGTCGTTGAAACAGATAAAGGGAGTATTGAATGTGAACATGTTATGTCATGCTCAGGAAACTTTGCAAGACAAACAGGAAAAATGGTTGGATTAGAAATACCAGTCATACCAGTTGAACATCAATACATTGTTACAGAGCCTCATCCTGAAATTCAAAAAAGAAAAAAAGAAGGTTTACCCGAAATGGGAGTATTAAGAGACAGTGATAGTAGATGGTATATGAGAGAAGAAGCAGGTGGTCTTATACTTGGACCTTATGAAGATGGTGCTCCATGTTGTTATGTCGATGGACCATCAAAAGATTCTGAATATGAATTATTTCAAGAAGATTTAGACAGATTAGCTCCACATATTGAAGGAGCAATTCACAGAGTTCCTGCTTTTGGAGAGGTGGGTGTTAAAAAAGTTTATAATGGAGCAATTTGTTATACTCCAGACGGAAATCCAATTGTTGGACCTGCATGGGGACTTAAAAACTTTTGGATTAACGAAGGTCATAGTTTTGGAATAACTGCGGCTGGAGGAGCAGGTTGGCAATTAGCAGAATGGATTGTAGATGGCGAACCTACAATTGACATGCTTGGTGTTGAACCTAGAAGATATGGTGATTATTGCTCTAAATCTTATTTAAAAGAAAAGAATGAAGAAGCTTATAGAAATGTATTCATAATTCATTACCCTGATGAAGAAAGAGAAGCAGCAAGACCTTTAAGAACAGCACCGTGTTACGATAGAATGAAAAAATTAGGCGCTGTGTTTGGTCAAAAATTTGGGTGGGAAAGACCAAATTTTTTTGCAACAGATGGCATGGAACAAAAAGACGATTGGTCTTTTAGAAGGTCAAAATGGTTTAAAGCAGTTGAAAAAGAATGTAAGAACGTTAGAGAAAATGTCGGGCTACTAGACATGACTGCATTTGCAAAATGCAGAATTAAAGGTCCTAAAGCAGAGGAATTTTTAGATAATTTGGTTGCAAACAAACTTCCAAAAAAAGTAGGTAGAGTAAATTTATGTCATGCATTAAATACAAAAGGTGGCGTGCATTCAGAATTTACAATCTTAAGAGAATCTGAGGATAGTTTCTATTTAGTTTCTGCAGGAGCTTTTCAAAGACTTGACCATGACTGGATCCATAAATGGATGCCTAAAGATGGAAGTGTTATATTTGAAAATTTAACTAATAGCACAGGAGTATTAGTGGTTGCGGGTCCAAAATCAAGAGAGCTAATGCAAAGAGTTTCAAAAGATGATTTTTCTAATGAGAATTTTAAATGGTTGAGTGCGAAAAACGTAGATGTTGGTTATGCACCTGTAAATGCTATGAGAGTAAATTTTGTTGGTGAATTAGGCTGGGAACTCCATCACCCAATTGAATATCAAAATCATATTTTTGATAAATTAATGGAGGCGGGAAAAGACTTAGGCTTAAAACCTTTCGGAATAAGAGCAATTAACAGTTTAAGAGTTGAAAAATCTTACAAACTTGTAGGTACAGAATTATCAATTGAATATGCACCGTATGAGAGTGGATTAGATAGATTTATTCATCCAAATAAAGGAAGCTTCATTGGATTAGATGCACTTAATAAATGGAGAGAAAAAGGATTTAATAATAAATTGGTAACATTGGAAGTTCATAACGTCACCGATGCCGATGTATTAGGAAATAATCCAATTTATGAAAACGGATCTGTTGTTGGAAGAGCCACAGGTGGAGATTATGGTTTTAGATTAGGAAAATCAATTGCACTTGGTATGGTAAAACCTACTTTGGCAAATGTTGGACAAAAACTTAAAATTGATATACTTGGCAAAATGCATGAAGCAACAATTTTAGAAGATAGTCCCTATGATGCAGAAAATAAATTACTAAGAGCCTAATGAAAATACTAGTAGCAGTTAAAAGAGTTATTGATTACAACGTCCAAATCAGAGTTAAAGAAGATGGATCTGGCGTTGTTACAGATAATGTAAAAATGTCAACAAATCCACCAGATGATAATGCGGTTGAAGAGGCAGTAAAAATAAAAGAGTCAGGTAAAGCGAAGGAAATAATTGCTGTAACGGTTGGAGAAGAAAAAGCTCAAGAGACAGTTAGGAAAGCATTGGCAGTTGGTGCTGACAGAGGAATATTAGTAAAAGCACCTGGTACTATTGAACCATTAGCAGTTGCAAAAATTTTACAAAAAATTGTCGAAAAAGAAAAACCAGATTTAGTTTTTATGGGCAAACAGGCTATAGATGATGATTGTAATCAAACAGGTCAAATGTTAGCTGCAATTTTAAATTGGCCTCAAGCAACATTCGCTTCTAAAATCGATGTAAAAGAAAATGTATTAGAGGTAACAAGAGAAGTTGATGAAGGTCTTGAGACAATAGAAGTTAAAATACCTTCTATTGTTACATGTGATTTAAGACTAAACGAGCCAAGATACGCATCATTACCTAATATAATGAAGGCAAAGAAGAAACCTCTAGAGCAAATAGATGCTTCAGAATTAGGCATTGATATAAAACCTAGAATCGAGCAAATTAAAGTTGAAGAACCACCAAAAAGAAAAGCTGGGATTAAAGTTTCTAGCGTTGAAGAGTTGGTTCAAAAATTAAAAAATGAGGCTAAAGTAATATAATGTCAGTTTTATTAATAGCAGAGCATAACAATAAAGAGGTAAAGCCATTTACTCTTAATGCTATAACTGCTGCATCGCAAATAAATGATGATTTACACGTATTGGTTATAGGTAAAAATGCTGATCCGGTTGCAAAATCATTATCAGAAGTTGCTAATGTTAAAAAAGTAATACATGTAGATAATGATATTTACGAAAACTATATCGCGGAAAATTATACACCGGTGATACTCAAGCAAGCAGAAAATTACTCACACATTGTTTGTTCAGCAAATACATTTGGAAAAAATTTAATGCCTAGAATTGCTGCATTGTTAGACACTTCTCAAGTTAGTGATATCATAAAAGTTATTTCTGAAGACACCTTTTTAAGACCTATTTATGCAGGCAATGCATTTGCTACAGTTAAAAGTACTGATAAAAAAAAATGTGTCACCATTAGACCTACGTCATTTGATCCAGCTCCGACCTCAGGTGGATCAGCAGAAATAGTTAAAGGTGAAAATACTGATCCATCTCAAAATACAAAATTTGTTAAAAAAGAAGAAATTAAATCTGACAGACCAGAGCTAGGTACAGCAAGAATAGTAATTTCAGGTGGAAGAGGTATGCAGAGTGGTGAAAATTTTAAACTCATTACAGCAATTGCTGACAAATTAAATGCAGCGATCGGCGCATCAAGAGCAGCAGTAGATGCAGGTTACATTACAAACGATCACCAAGTTGGTCAAACTGGTAAAGTAGTTGTTCCAGATTTATACATAGCAGTCGGAATTTCAGGTGCAATTCAACATTTGGCTGGCATGAAGGAGAGCAAAGTAATTGTCGCAATAAATAAAGATGGTGAGGCACCTATTTTTTCTGTTGCAGATTATGGCTTAGAGGCTGATTTATTTGATGCTCTTCCTAAATTTCTGGAAGAATTGAACAAATTAAACACTATACAAAAATAACAAATACTGTAAAAATTTCCAATATGTCTCGCGAGGTAATGGAATACGATGTTGTAATTGTTGGAGGAGGTCCATCTGGATTGTCTGCAGCAATTAGACTAAAACAATTAAATTCTGATTTAAATGTTTGTGTTTTAGAAAAAGCTTCTGAAATAGGAGCTCATATTTTATCAGGTAATGTTTTTGAAACTCGTGCATTAGATGAGCTGATACCCAATTGGAAAGAATTAAATAGTCCAATTAAAACAAAAGTTTCTAAAGAAAAATTTTTATTTTTAGGTAAAACAAAATCTTTGAGTTGGCCTACTTGGTTATTACCTAAAGTTCAACAAAATCATAATAACTTTATTATTAGCTTAGCAAATTTATGCAGATGGCTTGCAGAACAAGCCGAAGGTTTAGGCGTTGAAATTTTTCCAGGTTTTCCAGCAAGTGAAATTTTATATAACGATGATGGTTCAGTTAAAGGTGTTGCAACACAAGATATGGGTTTAGATAAAAATGGTGAAAAAAAAGATAGTTATGAACCAGGTATGGAATTACATGCAAAGGTTACGGTATTTGCTGAAGGGTGCAGGGGACATCTAGGAAAACAATTAATAAATAAATTTGAGTTAAATAAAGGAAAAGATCCTCAGCAATACGGAATTGGTTTCAAAGAGATTTGGGAAATTAGTGAAGATATGCACCATGAAGGTTTGGTAATGCATACTGCAGGATGGCCACTAGATAATCAAACCTATGGTGGAAGCTTTATGTATCACGCGGAGAATAAACAAATTTTTCTAGGGTATGTAATTGGATTAGATTATAAAAACCCATATTTATCTCCGTTTGATGAATTTCAAAGATTTAAAACTCATCCAGCAATAAAAAAATATATAGAGAATGGAAAAAGAATTTCTTATGGTGCTAGAGCATTAATTGAAGGTGGCATTCAAAGTTTACCAAAAATGTATATGCCTGGTGCTTTACTAGTAGGTTGTGATGCAGGTACGCTAAATATGCCAAAGATTAAAGGCTCTCATACAGCCATGAAAAGTGGAATGATTGCAGCTGAAACAATATTTGAACACCTAGGTCAACAAAAAGACTTATCAATATATGAAGAAAAATTTAGTAAAAGTTGGGTTTATGAAGAGCTTCATGCGGCCAGAAATGTAAAACCAAGTTTTAGCTGGGGTTTAATACTTGGAATAATTTTTACAGGAATAGATCAAATATTATTTAGAGGTAGACTACCTTTTACTTTAAGTCACAAACATGCTGACCATGAAACATTAAAAGATGCAAAAACCATGCCAAAAATTGATTATCCAAAACCTGATAATAAAATTACTTTTGATAAAACAAGCTCTGTTTACTTGACGGGAACAAACCATGCTGAAAATCAGCCAGTGCATTTACAGCTTAAAGACCCAAATTTACCAATTAATTATACATTAGAAAAATATGACGAACCTGCCCAAAGATACTGCCCTGTAGGTGTTTATGAAGTTCAAATTGAAAATGGTTTATCTAAATTTGTAATTAATTCACAAAATTGTATACATTGCAAAACTTGTGATATCAAAGAGCCATCTCAAAATATTACTTGGGTAACACCAGAAGGTGGTGGTGGACCAAAATATGGAAATATGTAAAAAAATTGTTTTATTTTCAATTTTAATATTTTTCTCCTTAATCCAATATACTAAAGCAAATAATCTGAAAGATATAAAACCAACTATTAAGGATTTGATATTAATGAAATACGAAATTTTTTTCTTAAAAAATCAATCTAGAGTAATAAACTCAAGAAAAACGGGGCTAATGGTTCGTTATCAATCTATTAATTATGAAATCAAAATTGACGATGATGCTAATACAAAAGTAATAATTAATTCAATAATGGATAAAAATAGATATCTAAAGAAAAAAAAATATAAGCCCAAAATTACAGACTGCAATATAGTTAGAAATAAAATTGTCACTGACAAATTTGGGTACAATCCATTAACTTTAAAACAAAATTATTCAGTCACAGAGGAAGTTTTATTTGAATACATTAAAAACAATATTTTTAATTTTCAGAATTTAAAAGATGATGAAATTGAAAGATTAATCAATAAAACATCTGTTACAGTAAATATTATACATCCTATTTCAAAATTTAATTTAACATGCTCTGGCAAGTTATCAGATGCACAACTTTATTAATTTAAGATAAGTCTATTGCAAATTTTTTCAAAGTTTCAATAGGAATTAATTTTAAAGTGTTTTGATGTGTTTTTTTTAAATAAATCGGACATCCTCTACCTGCTTCAACTGCTCTTGCGTACCAACTAGCACATACACACCAGTTGTCTCCTTCTTTCAATCCTGGAAAACCAAACTCAGGATGAGGAGTGATTAAATCATTACCCGCATTCTTACACCAACTCAAAAATTCATTATTTACCTTAGCGCAAACTGTATGAACCCCTTTATCATTCTCGTCTGTTTTACAACATCCGTCTCTATACCATCCAGTTAATGGATCCATAGAACAATCCTCAAGATCTTCTCCTAAAACATTTTTTTGATTATCTTCCATTAAATTTTTGTAGGATTTGGCTGTCCTTTATAAACTTTTTCTGGGTCAAATTTTTTTTCTTTCTCTTCAAATTTCATTTCAATATTTCTAGCATTATCGATTTTACCTAACGGAATCGATCTATAAAAACATGATCTATAACCAACATGGCAGCTAGCACCCTCACCAATATCAACACTCATCCAAATAGAATCTTGGTCATCATCAATTCTTAATTCCTTAACTTTTTGAACAAATCCACTAGTTTTACCTTTGTGCCAAATTTGGTTTCTTGATCTGCTCCAATAATGCGCTTCTTTTGTTTCCATTGTTAATTTAAGTGCTTCTACATTCATGTAACCATGCATTAATATTTCTTTTGTATTGGCACATGTTGTCACAACTGGTATCAAGCCATCATTATCAAATTTTGGTGATAAGAGCTTACCTTCCTCTATTTCTGCAACATTTTCTCTTTTTTTAAACATATATAGTTCTTATGTAGCACATTCATAGATATATTAAATATTTTAAAAATAAGTATTTATATGTATAAGAACTTCCATGAAATTAGTTAAAGAATTAAATAAATCAGCATTAGAAAGTGAAATTTCTGACAAGGAAGCAGAAGAAGCTTTCGTTAAAATTTTAAAATATATTGGTGAAGATCCTGGTCGAGAAGGCTTATTAGAAACTCCAAAAAGAGTTAGAAAAGCATTCAAAGAATATTTCAAAGGTTATCAAGAGGATCCATATAAAATTTTATCAAAAACATTTGGGGATGTTGATGGATATAATGATATTGTTATCCAAAAAAACATCTCTGTTCAAAGTCACTGCGAACATCATATGGCACCAATAATTGGTATAGCTCATGTAGCTTACATTCCTAACGAGAGAGTTGTAGGATTAAGTAAGTTAGCAAGAGTAGTAGAAGCTTTTTCTAAAAGACTCCAAACTCAAGAAAGATTAACTATGCAAATTGCTAAAACTGTTATGGAAGCGCTAGATGCAAAAGGCGTTGCTGTAACAATAGACTCTAATCATATGTGTATGACCATGAGGGGAGTAAAAAAAGAGCAAGCAACAACAGTAACTAATTACTATTTAGGTCAATTCAAAGAAGATCTAAGTTACCAAAATAGATATTTAAGATTTATAAGCAAATAAATATCTGTATAATAATTTTCAGATATGTCTGATAATTTCAAAGCATTAGTTGTAAATCAAGAGGGTGATAAATTTTCCAGAGAAGTAAAATCAGTAAATAAAGACTTTTTAAAACACGGAGATGTTTTGGTAAAAGTTGAATATTCTGGATTGAATTATAAAGATGCTCTAATTTTAAAAAATGGTGCTAAATTAGTTAAAGAGTTTCCTCATATACCAGGAATAGATTTTTCAGGGACTGTTGTAGAAAGTAAAAATGAAAATTATAAAGAAGGTGATGAAATTATTTGTACTGGATGGAGAGTTGGTGAATTATTTTATGGAGGTTATTCTCAGTACGCAAAAGTAAAAGGAGAGTTTCTTGTAAAAAGACCAAAAAATTTATCAGCAAAGCAATCTATGATATTAGGAACAGCGGGGCTTACAGCTATTCAATGTGCATTTGCAGTTAAAGCAAGAGAAGAGCTATTGTTACAAAAAAAAGTAGTTGATGTAATTGTAACTGGAGCTTCTGGTGGAGTTGGAAGTATGGCGGTAATGATTTTAAATAAATTAGGTATAAATGTTACTGCAGTTTCGGGAAAAAAAGAAAACCATGATTATTTAAAATCTTTAGGTGCAAAAAACCTTATAAATACTGCTGATTTGGATAAAGACTCAAGACCTCTTGATAAAGGATTATATGATGGCGCAGTAGATACGGTTGGAGGAAATATCCTAGCAAATGTTCTTTCTCATATAAGAGATAAAGGAATTGTTGCAGCTTGTGGTAATGCCAATCACTACAAGTTAAATACTACCGTTATGCCATTTATTATCAGGGGAGTTAAGCTTTGGGGTATAAACTCAGTAGATACATCAAAAAAAAGAAGAGATTTTTTATGGGGGGAACTACCAAATCTTATAGATTTTAGTTTGTTGGAAAAATCTGTTAAAGAAATAAGTCTTGATGAGCTTTTAAGCACATACTCACAAATGCTTGAGGGAAAAACATCAGGAAGATACTTAATAAATCTGAGCAAGTAATGGATTGGGATAAATTAAAAATCTTTCATGCCGTGGCGGAAGCTGGTAGTTTTACAAGTGCAACAGTAATTTTAAATTTAAGCCAGTCTGCAATAAGTAGACAAATACAATCATTAGAGGACGACTTAAAAGTTAAACTATTTGAGAGACATGCTAGAGGCTTAACTCTCACAGAAAACGGAGAATATGTCTATAAAACTGCTCATGAGGTGATAAGTAAATTAAAAGAGGTTGAAACCTCATTAGGTGACCAAAAAAATAAACCAACTGGAAAAATCACCATTACTACAGTTAGGAGTTTTGGCACACATTGGCTAACTCCAAGAATACAAGAATTTATGCAGCTTCACCCAGAAATGGAAGTTGAGCTTATTTTTGATGATAAAGAGCTAGATTTAAGCACCAGACAAGCCGATATTGGTATTTTTATGCGAAGACCTAAACAATTAAATTACATTCAAAAAAAATTAATGGATATTAATTACCATATTTACGGCTCTAATTCTTATTTAGAAAAATATGGTATGCCTAAAAGTATAGCTGACTTGAATAAACATAAATTTATATCTTTTGGAAAAGGAACTCCGTCTCCAGTTTATAATCCAGATTGGGCGCTTAAAATTGGCATGAAAGACTCAAAAAAAAGAAAATCAATTATGAAAGTTAACAGCGTGATGGGATTACTATTGGCTGTTGAGAGTGGTGTAGGTTTATCAGCATTACCTGATTATTTAGTTTTTCAGTCAAAAAATCTGATTAAAGTCCTACCAAAAGTTGAGGGACCAATTACTGAGGCTCATTTTGTATACCCACAATCTTTAAAAAATGTTGCTAGGGTTCAAGCATTTAGAAATTTTTTATATAGTAAAATTTCCGAGTGGAAATTTTAAAAAAACCAATAAAATAGCAGTTTTAAATACAGCAGATTAACGCAACTAATAATCATTCTCATTGCAAACAGTTATCATTTGCAATATAAGTGCTTCATAATTTAATTAACACTGAGGAGATTAAGTGAAAAAAATAACAATTTCTACATTGATAACAATTTTGTTTGCTTCGACTTTTGCTATTGCAAATGAAGTCAACATATTCAATGCAAGACACTATAAAGCAGACGGAGAACTTTACAGTAAATTTACCAACATGACTGGAATAAAGGTAAATTTGATAAACGGAAAATCAGGTGCTTTAGAAAAAAGAATACTCGAAGAGGGTGCTGATGCTACTGCAGACCTTTACATCACAGCAGATGCTGGAAGATGTGGTGCTATGGATAAAAAAGGAGCACTTCAAGGAGGTTTAACTTCTGCTGCTATTAATGCAGCTGTTCCAAAAAGTTTTAGAACAAGTAAGTGGGTTGGTATCGCAAAAAGAGCAAGAATAATTTATTACTCACCAGAGAGAGTTACTGGTGCTGAATTATCTGGAATGACTTATGAAGGTTTAGCAGATCCTAAATGGAAAGGCAGATTAGTAATAAGAAAATCTAACAACATCTACAATAAATCTCTTGTTGCTTCTTTGATCAAAAATAATGGTAAAGCAGCTACTGCTGAGTGGGCAAAAGGAGTTGTAGCAAATATGGCAAGAATACCTGAAGGAAATGACAGAGCACAAATTATGGCAGTTGCTGCTGGTGAAGCTGATATTGCTGTAGCAAATACTTACTATTTAGCACTTATGTTATCTGGTAAAAAAGGTGCAGAGCAACAAGAAGCTGCAAAAAAAGTTAAAGCTTTTTTCCCTAATCAAAATGATAGAGGAACACACATGAATGTTAGTTGTGCAGCTTTAGTAAAAGGTGCACCTAATAAGGCTAATGCAGTTAAACTTGTAGAGTTTTTATTAACACCAGAGTCTCAAGAGCATTTTACAAATAATACTTTTGAGTTTCCAATGATTGATGGCGTTTCACCAAGTCCATTAGTAGTAAATAACTTAGGATTAGATTTCAAACAAGATATGAAAACTAAGCTTTCTTCTTATGGAAAAAATCAAGCTGCAGCAGTAGAGGTTATGACAGCTGCTGGTTGGAAATAAAATGATGAATAAAAAAAATTTATTTGAAATTGATTTAAATAAATCTACTAAGGGATGCGATCCGTGTGCTTTAGAATGTGAAAAAATCAATGAAAAAATAAATAAAAGAAAGTTATCTGAGCTCAAAAATAAAGAGGTTTCACACATCCTTAGTATTTTTGGAGACAAAAAGTAATTTTCTTTACTCACAAACAAGGTTTGTAACTATTCGGCATTACTTCCTTTTAGTTACTAGCCTTTAATATTATAAGGGTAATATTTTGACAAAAAAATTTAATATTTGGTTTGTACTTTCGTTTACAATCTCATTGTTTGTTTGCATACCTATTATAACCGTTTTTTCAAGTTTTTTTCAGAACACTTCAAACTATTATGAAGTTTTAAAAGATACTTTTTTAATTGAATACATTCTAAATTCATTAACTTTACTCGTATTGGTTTTAATATTTACATTTATATTAGGAACTGGAACTGCTTATTTGGTATCATTTTTTAAATTTCCTTTAAGCGACTTTTTTAAGTGGGCATTAATTTTATCTTTTGCTGTTCCACCTTATATATATGCTTATTCTTTAACAGCCTTTTTTGATAACTATGGTACTGCTTTTACTGTTCTGACAAACTTACTAGGCGAAGGTGAATATAATAAAATTATTCCAAAATTTAATGGAATGTTTGGTGCAGTTTTATCAATGACATTTTCTCTTTTTGCTTATGTATTCATACTCTCAAGAGCATCATTTTTATATCAATCACAAAACCTAATTGATTTAGGAAAAAACCTCGGTTTTTCAAGATTTAAATCATTTTTTAAGATAATATTACCAGCAGCTAGACCTGCTATTGTTGCTGGCTTATCTCTTGTGGCAATGGAAACATTAGCAGAATTCGGTGCAGTAGATTTTTTTTCTATAAATACATTAACAACAGGCATTTATAATTCTTGGATTGCTTTTGATGATCTTGCATTTGCCAATAGAATAGCTTCATTTCTATTACTGTTTATATTTTCCCTTTTTATAATAGAAAATTTATCAAGAAAAAAAGCCAAATATCATCTCAATATCAAAGGTGGATTTAAACAGAAAGAAAAGATCAAACTTAAAGGTACAAAGTCTTTTTTTGCCTTTGTATTCTGTTTTTTTGTTTTTTTTATGAGTTTTATATTTCCATTAAGTCAAATGTTATATTGGACGATAAAATTTCCAGAAAATTTATTCGATTTACAAATTGTTACTCTTTCTCTTAATACTCTTTATCTAGCATTACTATCTAGCACAGTATTAATATCGTTTTCTTTAATATCAAATTATGGAAGCAGGGTAACAAATAACAAAACTTTAAATATCTTATCCACTATGTCAATTTCTGGGTATGCAATACCAGGAGTAATACTTGCTGTCGCTTTCATAACCTTCATTGCCTGGTTTGATAATACAATAATTAAATCATTAGGATTCTTGTCTATTAAAAAAATCTTTTTTGGATCAATATTGGGTTTAGTTCTAGTTTACTTTATAAGATTTTATTCTTTAGCATTTAATGGAATAAAATCTGGTTATGAGAAAATTAATATTGCCGTCGATGAAAGTGCTTATATGTTGGGTTACTCAAAAAGAAAAACATTTATGAACATACATATCCCCTTTTTAAGAAATTCACTATTATTGATTGTAATATTAATTTCTTTAGAAATAATAAGAGAATTACCCATAACTCTTATTTTAAGACCTTTTAATTTTGAAACCTTTGCAACAACAGCATATGTTTCTGCATCAGAGGATTTACTTGAAGCAGCTGCAGTACCTTCCTTATTTTTAATTTTAATTGCTTCAATCTTTATTATAATTGCGTCTAAATATATTCTAAGAGAACATAATGAATAATTTTTTTGAAGTTGAGAACGTTGATTTTGTTGTTGGTGGAAATACAAAAGTTAAAAATATGTCATTTTCTATTGAGAAAGAGGGTGACATTGTTTGTTTATTAGGACCATCTGGAATTGGAAAAACAACTATATTGAGAGCTATAGCAGGATTAGAAAAAATAAAAAATGGTCATATAAAATTAAAAGGAAAAATTTTGTCTTCAGAAAAAACAAATATTGAACCAGAAAATCGAAATATATCACTAGCTTTCCAGGAAAATAGTTTGTTTCCTCATTACTCAGTAGAAAAAAATATATTATTAGGTGCTGAAAAAAATCCAGATAATAAAGATAAAAAAGTTAGTTTTAATGAGATAGTAAACTTATTAGATATTTCAAAAATATTAAATCAGTATCCTCACCAAATTAGTGCTGGAGAGGCCCAAAGAGCCTCTCTTGCAAGATCTCTTTTATCCAAACCAGATTTACTTTTATTAGATGAGCCTTTGTCAAATGTGGATCAAGGCCACAAAGAGGATATACAGGAAAAAATTAAAAAATTACTCGCAAAATTAAAAATCACCACAATAATTGTAACACATGACTCGTATGAAGCTTTTTACTTAGGTACCAAGTGTGGAATAATACTAAATAATGAGCTTAAACAGTATGATGATCCTTATAATGTTTACCATCTACCTAATTCAATTGAAGTTGTTAATTTTTTAAATAGAGGAATTTTAATACCAGCAAAAGTAACTAGTCCAAAAAGTCTTGAAAATGACGAGCTTGGAACGATAACCGGAAATTTTGTAAAACCATTTCCTCTAGGCGCAGATGTAAAACTTTTGATTCAGCCCGAGGACTTAGAGCATGATGATAAAAGCAATCTTCAATTGGAAGTAGTTGATAGAAAATTTAGAGGTACAAATTTCATTTATACATTAAAGACTATGAAAAATTTACTCTTACCTGTTTTTGTACACTCGCATCATATTCATCAACACGATTTACAAGAAAAATTTGGAATTAAAAGACCAATTCATATTGAGCACTTAGTTTGTTTTTGATTTATTGATCACTAACATAAACTGATACACCTCTAGAGTTTACATCTA
The DNA here is from genome assembly GCA_902582315.1 of uncultured Pelagibacteraceae bacterium. Classification (GTDB taxonomy): domain Bacteria; phylum Pseudomonadota; class Alphaproteobacteria; order Pelagibacterales; family Pelagibacteraceae; genus Pelagibacter. The sequence continues at coordinate 160,854 of CACHRP010000002.1, read as the reverse complement.
CATCAAATTTTTTATGAAGAGGTGGAAATGCTCTTTGAGAACAGTCTAATCTATCACAAGTTCTACAAGAAACACCTATAGGTATTTCAGTTTTTTTATCATTTAAATTTAAGTTTTCAGTATAAACAAAGTCTTTTGCATATTTTGCTTCGCAACCTAGTCCTATTGAAAGAATACTTTTTGCCTCACCAAATCTTCCAACACCTTTTTCTACTGTTTTAGCAATACAGACATATTTTTCACCATTTGACATTTTACTAACAGCAGCTTGAATTATTCCAGGTCTTGTGAATGCTGAATATACATTCCATCTTGGACATGCTCCACCATATCTTGGTATTTCAATACCTGATAGTGAAAATCTTTTTGAGATATTTCCTGCAATATCCACTCTTAAAAAATGAAAAGGTATACCTGGCATTTTAGGATCTTGTAAACATGTTACTCTATGAGCAATTTGTTCAAAAGTTGTTGCAAATGTATTTTGTAAAAGTTCAAGATCGTATTTATTTTTCATACATTCTTTGTGAAAAAGTTTGTATGGCATTAAAATTGCTGCACCACAATAATTTAATAAAGCAACCTGTGTAAGTTTTTTCGACTCATCACTTGGAAAAGAAAATTTTGCTAAATAATCGTTAATTATTTTTATTGCTCCTTCATGAGCTATCTGCGCTGCAACAAATAATTTTTTTGTCTCGAGTGCTACATAATCGCTTAGCAACAGTTCTTTTTTTCTTTTGTCGTAAAATTTTGAAAATGGCTTTCTTTCTTCTGGGATAACGTCTTTTACAATAATATTATATTCTTTTTTTAGATACTCGTTAAGAGCAAGATATGTAGCTCTATTATTTACTTGAATTTTATCAAAAATAGTATTCGCATATTCTTCCAATTTAGGAAAATAGTTTTTATTTTCTTGCAAAAAATCTGATACAATTTCTCCAGGAAAAGCAGCTTTCCTTTTATCAATAATTTTTCCAGATATATTTTCCACTCTATTTATTATTTCGTGATCTTTTTGTTTATAATTATCTCCTAGCTTAATAAGAGCTTTTGCAATTTTTGGATTTGTGCTTACCAAATCTTTTATTTCTGGACTTAATATGTCTAGATCCTCAAAGAGTTGATCATCTAACAATTCTGAAATATCATTAACTAAGTTTAAATCCGATTTAGTAGTTAAATCTGATAGTTCTATTTTTAATTCTTGGCAAACTTTTAAAAGCAAATCACCATCTATTTTACGTTTACCACCCTCTATAAGGTTTAAATAGCTTGGCGATATATTTAATTGTTCGGCAAGTTTGTTTGCCTGTATGCCAAGCTTACGTCGAAAAGCCTTGATTTTAGGCCCTATTTTTAAATCAAATTGACTCATAATTTTCTATTTGTAAATTTTGTAAATATATATTTACAATAAATTATCATATTTTACAAGCTTTTTTAATTATTTGATGGAAAAAGTAAATTTTGTAAATTATAAAATCATCATGAACGACAAAAACAAAATCAAAAACGTTGAAAACAAAGCAAAAAATGCTTTTCAAGGTGACTCAGATAATGAAATGAAGAATGGTATATATCTAAGAGATGATCATTGTGATTGGGGTTCAAGCGGTATGAATGAATTCACTAACGAGTTTGGTGAAAACAACTAATACCTTATTTCTAGAGTAAACCAATTCAAAGGAAATAATAAATGAGCTCAGAAAAGAAGGTATCATACGATCTAAAAAGATTTTCAGGAATAAAAAGAGATTATACACCAGAAGAAGTTGAGAGACTAAGAGGCTCAATAAAAATTAACTATTCAATGTGCGAACATCAGTCAAAGAAACTTTGGAGGCTTTTAAATACTGAACCTTATGTAAATACTTTAGGTTCATTATCAGGCAACCATTCAGTTCAACATGCAAAAGCTGGATTGAAAGCCATTTATGTTAGTGGCTGGCAAGTTGCAGCAGATGCAAATACAGCTGGTGAGATGTATCCAGATCAATCTTTATATCCATTTGATAGTGCTCCAAGATTAGTAGAGTCAATCAATAATGCTCTTATTAGAGCTGACCAAATTCAGCATATGGAATTAAAAGATGGTGATATGAAACCAAATCAAAGAGTTGATTATATGCTTCCAATTATTGCAGATGGCGAAGCTGGTTTTGGTGGACCTTTAAATGTATTTGAATTGACAAAAAAATTTATAAAAGCTGGTGCTGCCGGAGTACACTTTGAGGACCAATTAGCTAGTGAAAAAAAATGTGGCCATATGGGAGGAAAAGTTTTAGTTCCAACATCAACAGCTGTAAGAAATTTGAAAGCAGCGAGATTAGCTGCTGATATTGCAGATGTACCTTTAATTATACTTGCACGAACAGATGCCAATGCAGCAAAACTAATAACTAACGATCATGATGAAAATGATAAACCTTTCTTAACTGGTGAAAGATCTCCAGAAGGCTTTTATTATGTTAAACATGGGATCGATCAAGCAATTTCAAGAGGATTGGCTTATGCACCTTATGCAGACTTAATTTGGTGTGAAACTGCAACACCTAATTTAGAAGAAGCTAAAAAATTTGCCGATGCAATCCACAGCAAATTCCCAGGCAAGATTTTAGCTTATAATTGTTCGCCATCTTTTAATTGGAAAAAACATTTATCAGATAGTGAGATAGCGACTTTTCAACAAAAAATATCTGAAATGGGATATAAATTCCAATTTATTACTCTTGCAGGGTTTCACACACAAAACATTGCGATTTTTGAACTAGCTGAAAAATATAAAAAAGAAGGAATGTCAGCATATTCAAAAATTCAAGAACAAGAATTTGAAAGAGAAAAAGATGGATATACTAGCGTTAAACACCAAAGAGAAGTTGGTACTTCCTATTTTGATGCAGTTTCAAATACCATTAGCGGTGGAAAAAGCTCAACTACAGCAATGGACGGCTCAACAGAGTCAGAACAATTTTAATTTTCCCCATAGTTTGTTTATATAACCCCAGAAATAAAATTCTGGGGTGAAAAACAATTTTTTTTGTGTAATATATCTAAAGGGGGTGTCGTTAGACTGAGATTATACCCTTATAACCTGTCCGATAATTCAGAAAGGGAGAGTAATGGAAGGATATATTTTATCAAAGTCAGCATCGATAATATCATTAATTGCTGTTTGTTTATTCTTTGCTACAATTGGAATTTATTATTCAAAAAAATTTTCAGGAATTAATAACTATCTTACAGCAAACAGAAATATAGGTTTTTTTTCTTTAACAACTAGTTTAGTAGCATCAGCATTAGGCGCTTGGATTTTGTTTGGACCTTCATCTGCAGCTACGTGGGGTGGAATAGGCGCTGTTATTGGTTACGCATTAGGTACAGCTTTTCCTATGTTTTTTTTAATTTTTTTAGGAAAAAAGATTAGAAACGAAAATAAAAATGGATCAAGTTTAGTAGAGTTTATTAAAAAAAAATTTCAAAAAAATTTTTTTAAATTCATTCTATTATTAACTATATTCTATCTTTTCATTTTTCTGTGCGCTGAAGTAACTGCTATTAGTATTCTCTTAAATTATTTATCAGGTATAGATCTTTGGATAACAGCTTTATGTATTTTGTTTTTTACATTAATTTACACGCTGTATGGAGGTTTGAGAGTTTCAATTTTCACAGATAATTTTCAATTAATTTTTATAATAATTTTTCTATTAATTGCATTTGTAAGTATTATTTTAAATAATAATGAAAATTTGGGTTTAGACTTTGTGAGAACCAATAACAAACATTTATTAAGCCCAAGTTACTTGAATAATTATACAGCAGGATTAACCTTTTTTATAGCAGTTGCTGCAACAAATTTATTTCATCAAGGTAACTGGCAAAGGGTTTATGCAGCTAAAAATAATAAAATTTTACATAAAAGTTTAATAGTTTCAGGGCTTATAATAATTCCAATTGTTTTTTCAATGGGTTACGCAGGATTAATATCTAAATCTTTAAATGCAGATGTTTCACCAGATTTAAGTTTTTTTAGCTTATTACTGATTAATCAAAATCAATTTCTTGCATTTTTAGTAATAGTTCTTGGTTTATCTTTAACAATAAGCACAGTCGATACTTTAATAAATGCTATATCAAGTTCTATAATTATAGATGGAAAATTTTTTCATAAATTAAAAGTTTCTAAAAGTCTAAATTATTCAAAATATTTGATTATTATAATGTCCTTAGTGGTTTTTTTTATTTCATCAAGAGGGTATAGCGTTTTATACTTATTTCTTCTTGCAGACCTATTGTGTTGTTGCTTTGTGTTAACCGTATTTTATAGTTTTTATAATAAATCTTTAAAGCTTAAAAATATGTATATATCAGTAATTATTGGGTTATTATTTGGTATACTATTTTTTCCTTCAATGGATTTTAGTAAAAGTATATTAGTAGGAATATTGTTACCAATTGAAGCATTTCCTGAATTTATTGTAAATTCTTTATTATTTATCTCATTTATACTCGCAACAGTTACACCAATGCTTGCTTGGAAATTGAAATAAAGTATATAATTACACTAATGCTAAATTTTATAATTCCATTCATAATATTAATAGTAGTAGTAGTATTTATTCATGAATATGGCCATTATTATTTTGCTAAAAAGTACGGAGTTGGAGTAACTGATTTTTCTATTGGTTTTGGCAAAGAAATTTTTGGTTGGAATGACAAATCTGGTACAAGATGGAAAATTTGCTTAATACCACTTGGTGGTTATGTAAAATTTTTTGGTGACCGAAACGTTTTTTCTCAAAGCGATCAAGAAGAATTAATCAAAAAATATAATGAGGAAGATAGAAAAAAATTATTTGTTCTAAAACCAATTTACCAAAGATCTATTATTGTTGCAGCAGGACCAATAGCAAATTTTATACTTGCAGCTGTAATATTTTTATTTATTTATATGTTTGCTGGCAAAGATTTTACGCCTGCGGTAATAAATAAGGTTCAAATTGAAAGTCCAGCATCAGAAGCAGGATTGAAGAAGAATGACATAATTCTTGAGATTGATAATAAAGAGGTAAAAAGTATTTTAGATGTCTCAAAATTTATAACTATGTCAACTTCAGATATAATTGACTTTAAAGTTAAAAGAATTGACGATGAAATATTGTTTAAAGTTGAACCTAGGTTGATCGACTCCACAGACAATCTTGGAAATAAAATAAAAAAACGAATTGTTGGTATTGAATTAAGTCCTTTGAACGACCAAATCAATCACGTAAAACTCGGACCTGCAAAAGCATTGTATTATTCATTATATGAGGTTTACTTTGTATCTGTTTCCTCGCTCAAATATCTTGGCTCAATGATATATGGTTCAGGAGACACAACACAATTAGGTGGACCAATAAGAATAGCTAAAATAACAGGTCAAGTGGCGGAATTTGGTATAATTCCTTTTTTGAGTATAATGGCTTATATCTCAATTAGTCTTGGTTTGATTAATCTTTTCCCAATACCACTTTTAGATGGGGGCCACTTAATGTTTTATGCAATTGAAAAAGTTTTGGGTAGACCTCTAAGCCAAAAAACACAGGAAGGTTTTTTTCGAATCGGGATGTTTTTGTTGTTATCTTTAATGTTTTTTGCCACATTTAATGATCTCAAAGATTTAGGCTTATTTTAAGGGGTTTTTAGCACATTAAAAAGTCAACAAAATCAATGCTTTTTGACCACAATATATTGTGTGGAAAAATTTTTTGTATACTAAAAAAAAGCTTGAATTATCAAGCATTTTGTTAAGTATATATTTAACCTTTAAACCGGAGCTAAAATGAACAAAAAACAACTAGTAGCAAAGCTTTCAGGAAGCCTAAACTTAAGTAAGGCAGATGCAGAGCGAACTTTTGATACTATTACCAATACAATTTTAGATGCGTTGAAAAACGACGATTCAGTTAAAATTGCTGGTTTTGGTACATATAAAGTAGCAAAGAGAAAAGCTAGAATTGGTCGAAATCCAAGAACTGGAGAGCAGATCCAAATAGCAGCATCACAAAAAGTAAAATTTTTGCCTGCAAAAGCACTTAAAGAAATATTCAATAAATAGTTTTTTAAGTTTTACAGCCTTTATGAAAACCTCATAAAGGCTGTAACTATATGCAATAATTGCATACCTATTTTTACTCATTAACGTTAGTTATTTTTGCCCAAAAAATTAAAAGAACCCTTTAATTAATTTTAAAGGAGATAATATGAGTAAAATTTTACGAAAAATAATTACTCCAGCTACAGCACTTCTTTTTCTACTCAACATGAGTAGTGCAGGGGTGGCAGCAACAACTGTTTCTGCAGAAGTTGGGTTTATTTTTAATACTTTCCTTTTCTTAATATGCGGTTTCTTAGTCATGTTCATGGCTGCTGGTTTCGCAATGTTAGAATCAGGAATGGTTACCTCAAAAAGTGTATCAGTAATTTGTGCTAAGAATATCGGTTTGTTTTCTATAGCGGGTATAATGTTTTGGATGTTCGGATACAATGTTGCCTATGGAATTCCAGAAGGTGGTTACATAGGGAAATTTATGCCATGGTCCGATGGAAGTAAGATAGGCACGGGTTACGCTGATGGATCTGATTGGTATTTTCAAATGGTATTCTGTGCAACGACAGTATCGATTGTATCAGGTACTTTAGCTGAAAGAATTAAATTATGGCCATTTTTCTTATTTGCAGCAATTTTAACTGGATTTTTATATCCATTTGTAATGGGCTGGCAGTGGGGTGGAGGCTGGTTAGCAGCGAGAGGTTTTGCTGATTTTGCTGGTTCGACATTAGTTCACTCTACAGGCGGTGCAGCTGCATTAGCAGGTGCAATCCTACTTGGCCCAAGATTGGGTAGATTTACTAAAAAAGGTGAACCTGCTCCAGTTAAACCATTTGCAGCTTCTTCAATTCCACTAGTAACAATAGGAGTATTTATTTTGTGGCTAGGTTGGTTTGGATTCAACGGTGGATCTCAACTAGCAATGGGAACTTTTGATGATGCAGTAGCAGTATCAAAAATATTTATTAATACAAACCTTGCAGCGTGTGGTGGTGTAATGGCTGCAGCAATCGTAACTAGACTTGCAGCAGGTAAAACAGATGTAGTCCAGATGTTAAATGGAGCAATAGGTGGACTAGTATCTATTACTGCTGAACCTTTGATGCCTTCTCCAATTGCAGCGATATTAATTGGTGCAGTAGGTGGTGTTATCGTGGTTTATGGAACTAAGTTCTTATTCGCAATGAAAATTGACGATGTTGTAGGCGCTGTCCCAGCTCACTTGTTTGCAGGAGTTTGGGGAACGCTAGCAGTTCCAATTACAAACTCAAGTGCAAATTTCGGAACACAGTTATTAGGTGTGATCGCAATAAATGCAACTGTATTTGTAATAGCATTTGTGGTTTGGGCAATTATGAAAAATACAATAGGTATCAGATTGAGTAAAGAAGCTGAACTAAAAGGTACAGACGTTACTGAAACTGGTGTAATTGCTTACGCAATAAGAGACTAAAGACTTTAACTCCCTCAGTGTTAAAGAGTTAATGTGGAGGCCCCTCGGGGCCTCCAACATTAGAAAGCTGCTTCCTCCCAAAGTTTTTTTAAATCAACATTAGGTGACAATCCGTAAATTGAATTAATATTCGTGCAATGTATTGCTATTGAAGGTATGGGACTGAAGCAAAATTCTTTTTTATAAATATTATGTAAAGGCTTCTCAAAAGGATAATGCTCAAATTTACACATTTGAGTAATATTTTCATGATACTTATCAATCATCATTCTACTGGTTAAAAACGTACATAATGTTTGATTAATTCTCCTCCAATGAGATTGATTACCAATGATAATATTTGTATTTTCAACATCTCTATACAGATAAGGATAATCAGTAGGACATAAAAAAACTTCACTATTTAGTTGCGAAGTAAATTTTTCATATGCTGAAATTAATTCCAATATTGAATTTTTTGAATGTATATAATCATCTTCAACAAAATATATTAAATCTTCACAATTTTTAGATAATTCAATGGATTGATGAATATTCGACATATTTGATTTTTGATTAACAGTAACAGGTTTATTTTCCTCATTAGTACTTGATATTTGAGTACTATATTTTTCGTATTCTAACTTTTTAATTTCATAGTTAAAAAAGTTATTATTAAGAATAGTTTTAAATTTATTTATTATTTCTTGATTAGAATTAAAATCTATTATTGTTAATTTAATTTTAATTTTTTTTAATTCTTTTTCAGAAAACTTGATAGAGTTTACAATCGATTTAAGACATCTAAGAGTATACTCGCTTTTTTCTTTTTCAAAAATTCTTTCTTTTGATTGAGTTAACATTTTAACTGATGCACATGTTCTTAATATAATATCTAGGGATTTTACAGGCCTTGTTATATTAACCTTACCCATTGGAAGAGTTAATGAGCTTACACCTAATTGAGATAATGAACTATTTGAACTTTTTCCTTCTGAGGCGTTTAAACTAAGATCACCTTGGTCCATAACTTCGTATCCTAGACTTCTAGAAAGTTTAAAGAAAATCTTTTTTAAAAATGTATTTTTTTTCTTTATTTTTGACTCTTTCATAATATATACTTACTTCATTATGACTATAAAATCATCTCAAGAACTCGTTGAAAATGCTTTACAAGAGATAAAAACATTATCTGTTGATGATGCATTAAAACTAGTTCAAGAGGATAAATGTAATTTAGTTGATATAAGAGATATCAGAGAATTAGACAAGGAAGGAAGAATAGACAATTCAGCTCATATACCAAGAGGCATGTTAGAGTTTTGGATGGATCCACAAAGTGCTTATTTTAAAAATGGTAAAATTGATATGAAAAAAGAAATAGTCCTATTTTGCGCAGGTGGTTTGAGATCAGCTTTAGCTACCAAGTCATTAAAGGATATGGGTTACAAAAATGTATCACATATTGATGGTGGTTTCTCTTCGATGAAAAATAACGGTTTCAAGGTAGTATAATTTAATCAAATAGACTTATTCTTTTCGCAAAAAATATTCTTATTACCCAATATAAAAAAATCCCTAATGGCCCAACAAAATATGTAAGCAATAAAGGAACGAATGCTAAATATTTTGATATTTGAAATTTTTGGCAATCGCGTACAATCCATGAGCCACAAAATAAATTTATTGCTAAAAAATGAATCCAAAAAGTTATTAAAAAAGAATTATCACTCATTAACTCATTAAGGTTTGCCAAACCTTTATAAAGATTAAAATTATCAATGAAATTATATCCTGACTTAAAAAACAATACGATAAGATATGTATAAATTGCAGAGAAAACTAAAATTGGAAATATTGATGAAACTAAATATTTACAGATATTAGACTGTGGAAATACAATTAAAACGAGCCAAAAAGGAATAACACCAATATTCAACCATATAAAAATCATTTCAGTTGTGAAATATTGTGATATTTGATCAATCATAAAAAAATATAATATATTAAATCTTAAAATGATTCCTATTAAAAATAAGAAAAAAAATCTAAAGGTTACTGTGGAGGAAATGAGGAATTTTTCATTTAATTACATAGAAAAATATGCCCCTTCTAAGCAACAGCTTAGAACTTATTTGTTAAAAAAATATATTAAATCAAAAATACCAAATACTAACAAAAAAAATCTCACAGATTTGATTGATGTTGTGCTTCAGGACCTTGAAAAATCTCGATTTATAAATGATGAATTTTACTCTAGGTCCAAAGCAAAGAGTTTGATACATCGTGGAAACTCTATCAACAAGATAAGAAGCGTACTTTTATCAAAAGGAATAAAAGATAAATATATTAATGAAACAATTGAAAAAATTAACGAAGAAAATGAGGATCAGGATTTTTTTTCTGCAGTAAAACTTTGTAAAAAAAAAAGAATTGGACCAGCACGTAATGAGAGCAATAGACCACTTTTTTATAAAAAAGATATTGCAGTTTTAGCTAGAGCAGGATTTGATTTTGAAGTTTCAAGAAAAGTAATGGATATCGATACAGAGGAATATTTAAAAATAATAAATTTACTCTAATTTGTCTTTTTTATTTTTTTCCGATAAATAATATTCTATTTTTCTTTTGATATAATTCTTTACAAAAACAAATACTAACAAACCAAAAATTGATACAGAAACTATGATAATTAGAATTATTCTGATTTGTTCATCCATTATAAGTCTATTGATCTCTTAACAATTAAACTTGGGTTTTTAAAATCTTTTTTCCCATAAAGAATTTCGTTTCCATCAAAATCAGTAATAACACCACCTGCATTTTTTAAAATAGCATGACCAGCAGCTATATCCCACTCTGAGGCTCTAGGCTCAGCTACATATAAATCGTATTCTCCAGTTGCAATTACACAAAATTTAAAAGAACTTTTCATTTTTTTAAAACTTGTTACCCCAAGTTTATTATGAATTACAGAGATTTGAGTTTTTAAATTATCAGAGTATGAAACTGCAACGATTTCATTGTGCTTTGTTTTTTTCTCACAATTAATTTTTGTTTCAATTCCATTTGAATATTCAAAACAAAATTTAGGAGCGTGTGTATAAAATAGTCTTTTTTTAGCAGGGGCATAAATAATACCGAGCTCTGGTTTTTTATTCAAAATTAAAGCAGCATTTAATGTGAATTCATCTTTATTATTAATGTAATCATGGGTTCCATCTATTGGATCTATTAACCAAAATTTAGTTAAGTCGCTACTTTTTTTATTTAAACTGCTTTCCTCAGACACAATTGGAATATTTGGAGTTAGTTCTTTAATTTTATTTGTGAGTATTTCATTAACCTCTAAATCTCCATTTGTAACTGGTGTATTATCATTTTTTAACTCAGTTTTTAAACCCATATCTCTTAAATGCATTGCTCTTTTTCCAGCATTCAAAAAACATTCCTTTAACTCGGTATTTAAGTTTTTAAGTTCGTTACTATTCATTATATATTTTTTTTAGCTCTATAATTTTTGTGTTAATTACTTTTTTCCCCACATTTTCAAAATTTACAGTAACTTTTTCTTTTATTATCGATTGGACTTGGCCAATTCCCCACTCTTTATTAAGTGGATTTATTACTTTGTCACCTGGATCAAAATCTAAAATCATTTAATTTTATTTATAATAGAATTAGGTATAAATACCATCAATATGAATATAAAATTAAATTCTATAGGTTTAGACAAAAACCCTAAAGATACCACAGTAGTGGTGGCTATGTCGGGAGGAGTCGACTCCTCGACTGTTGCAGGTATTATGAAAAAAGAAGGTTACAATGTTATTGGAATTACTCTAAAACTTTATGACGACAATAAAGAAACCAAAAATGCAAAACAATGCTGCACTGGTCAAGACATAATGGACGCAAAACGTGTAGCTCATAAATTGGATATTGAGCATAAAATTTTTTATTATCAAAGTAAATTTAAAGAAAGCGTCGTTGATAATTTTGTTGAGAGTTATATTAATGGGGAAACCCCAATTCCATGTGTTCAATGTAATAAAACAGTAAAATTTAACGACTTATTTCAAGAGTCAAAAAATTTAAATGCTGATGCATTAATCACTGGTCATTATGTAAAAAGTTTAACAAAAAATAATATTACAGAAATGTATAGAGCAATAGATGAAAATAGGGATCAAAGTTATTTTTTATTTAACACCACTAGAGAACAATTAAATTATTTAAGATTTCCATTAGGTGGGATGTTAAAAAAAGAAACAAGAGAGGTTGCAAAGAAACTTGGTTTAAATATTGCTGACAAACCGGATAGCCAAGATATATGTTTTGTTCCTAATGGGGACTATGTTTCAGTAATTGAAAAAATAAGACCTGATGCTTTTAAAAAAGGAAACATAAAAAATACAGAAGGTAAAGTTTTGGGGGTACACGATGGAATTGTAAATTTTACGATTGGACAAAGACGAGGTATTAAAATAGCTGCAAAAGATCCTTTGTACGTTATCGACATAGACCCAAAAAAAAATGAAATAATTATTGGTAATAAAAACGAATTATTAAAGAGAAATATAGTATTAAAAAATTTGAATCTTTTAGTAGATAAAAAAGAATTTGATAAAGAAATATTTGTAAAGGTAAGATCTACCGGCAGATTAATAAAATCTAAATTAAATTTTATAAATAATTATGCACATTTAAATCTTTTTGATGATGAATATGGTATATCACCTGGACAAGCATGTGTATTCTATGCAAGAGATAATTTTGGAGATAAAGTATTAGGTGGTGGTTGGATATCTAAAAATTAAGTTTTTTTCCATAAAATGAAAGATAGGAAATAGAAAATCAGTAAAAATAGAAAATAATTCCATTCAAGAATATAGTCAATTTTTGGCTTTAAATCATATAAACTTAAAATTAAAATCACTGATAATGTAATCAAAATTATAATTAAAACAAAATAAATTTTCAAATAAATAATAAATGGATTTATATAATTCTTTATTTTTTCTTTAGATAAAAATATTTTTCTTATTAAAAATCCTTGGGCTAAAATCTCAAAAAATATAAAAAATACGACATAGGATCTTCTTAATTTTGTCAATAACTCACTTTCAAAGACTGAACCTAAAAATAAAACATGTAAAAATAAAAATATAGCTGATAAAATTCCAAAGGTTAAAAACAAATAATTTTTAGTATTTTGATTTAAGATTTTAAGAACTTTGTTAAAATAAATCCAATAAAATAACATAACGATTACACCCATATATAGAAAAGTTTTAAAGAGATAATTAATCGGATATCTTTTTGCGATGTTGCTTATAGAAGTCTCCCCATATAGAAAAGGATTCACCACATCATTCGTACCTAATACAGTTTTTTTATTATTTTTAATTTTATAGATTGTTTCGAAAAAAAATGGGAAAATATTATAAAGCTTACCACTATTCGAGTTCATTATGCATGAATTATTTAATTCATCATTCTTTTTTATTTTAAAATATATCTTTTTATTTAATGTTTTAATTTCTTCACCAGGTTGTAAATATATTTTTTTACCGTCACTTGTGAAATAAGTAATTGAAATTTTATTTATATAACAATCACCGAGTTTTGTTGATTTTTTAAAATTTAATTTTTTACAAAATTCATTTTCTTTGGTGCATAAGTTTTTAACAACTTTTCCATCTCCTAATACTTCAAAGTTTATTTTAATGTCTTTATGGAAATTGAATGAAATTAAATAGTTGTGAAATAACAAAGTACCTATTAATGCAATTGAGGGTATTACAAATAACAGTAACGCTGCTAATCTGAGCTTCTTAATAATATTTAACAATACCATTAATAGAAAATCTATTTTTTTTTATTTTTTTTACGAGCTCTTCTTTTTTTAGAGCCCATTTTTCTTCGGCCCCTATGTTTTTTTGGATAACCCATATTAGTCTCCTAGTATTATAATTTTATTGACTTATTTGTTGGATATAGCATTGTCAATCTTACTTATCAAATTTATTTATGAAAAAATCTTTTAAAACTATACTAAAACAAACATCAAAAGACTTTAAAAATCGTTCAGTAAATCCACCATTGGTTAGAACCTCAACTATGGTTTTTAAGTCAATGAGTGATTTGAGACAAACACAAAAAAAAAATTTACAAAATCCAAGAGGTGGTTATTTTGATTATGGAAGGCAAGGCACCTCAACCACTCTTGAATTAGAAAAATTATTAACCCAACTCGAGGAGTCCTATCATACTTTTTTGACACCCACTGGATTTGGTGCAGTTTTTTTGACTTTATTCAGTATATTAAGACCAGGTGATGAATTAATAATTGCTGATCCAGTTTATAGTCCAACTAGAAATTTAACAGAAAAATATTTAAAAGATTTTCAAATACTTGCAAAGTTTTATAATCCAAATGATTTAAGTACTATAAAAAAAAATATCACAAAAAAAACTAAACTTATTTATGTAGAAAACCCAGGAAGTAATACTTTTGAATTCCAAGATCTGGGAAAAATACTTTCCATAGCAAAAACTAAAAAAATCTATACAGCAATAGATAATACATGGGGGACTCCTTACTTTTTAAAACCTGTAAAATTAGGATTCGATTTATCAATAGTTTCTGGGACTAAATATTATTCAGGACACTCAGATGTTATGGGAGGAAGTTTAGCAGTGAGCCAACGAGTATTTAGAAAAGTTTTACAAGCGCATAATATGACAGGTTTAAGATTAAGTCCTGATGATGCATATCTAATTATGAGAGGCTTAAGAACTTTAGATGTAAGACTAGATAAACACCAAAACAATACTAATAAAATAGCACGATTTTTATCCCAAAATAAAAATATTGAAGTTTTGTATCCTATCAAAAAAAATTCGAAAAATTATAAGTTATGGAAGAAATATTACTCAGGTTCATCAGGATTGATGGGATTAAAAATTACTTCAAAAAATAAAAAGTCTGTTGATAAATTTGTTAACTCTTTGAGTCATTTTGGTCATGGTTATAGTTGGGGTGGTTTTGAAAGTCTTGCTTTACATCAGGAAATAAAAGAACAAGGAAATAGAAAATTTTTAAAATTAAAAAGCAACGAATATATTGTCAGATTGCATATTGGACTTGAAGATTTGGAAGATCTCATAATAGATTTGAAAAAATCTTTAAAACATATTAGATAAGTGTTGTGCAATTTTTTCAAACAAGAACAGCTTTAATAACTCTAGTAGCTGCATGTTTGGTTGTTCTTATATCATTAAGTGTTAGACAGGTATTTGGATTATTCTTTATTGATTTTAATAACGATCTTGGGATTTCAAATACGGAATTTGGCTTAGCTATTGGAATTCAAATGTTAGGTTGGGGTTTATCAGGACCAATTTTTGGTGCAATTGCAGATAAATATGGTGGCCATAGAGCAATAATACTTGCATTCTTGTTTTATATTTTAGGAGTATATCTATTATACAATGGTCCAAATACAGGAATTTATTTTCAAATTAGTTTAGGAGTTTTAATTGGAATTGGATGTGGAGGCACCGCTATAAGCATCCCAATGTCAATAGTGGGGAAACATTTTCCTCTTTCAAATAGAACAATTGCAATGAGTATTGTAACAGCTGTAGGTTCGTTTGGATATTTTTTATCTCCATTATTCACAAAATACTCTTTAAGTAGCAATGGATGGGAACAAACATTATTTATTTTCATGATATTTTTAACTGCGGGCCTTGTTGTTGCAATTTTTGTAAGGTCACCGAGTAAAATTCAAACACAAGATGAAGATCTTAAACAGGATACAATGGGAGCATTAAAAGAGGCTTTTCAAAATAAGAGTTATTTGCTCCTCATTGCAGGTTTTTTTGTTTGTGGTTTTCATATAACATTAGTTGGAACGCATGTTCCAAAATATGTAGCTGATAGAGGATTAGCTGAATGGACGGCAGCAGTAATACTTTCTTTAATTGGTTTTTTCAATATAATCGGATCTTTATTAAGCGGGTACCTCTCAACAAAAATGAGTAAAAAAGTAATATTAAGTATAATTTATTTATTAAGAGGAGTTTCAATTTGTCTATTTATATTTACACCACCAAGTACAATAATCTCAATATTCTTTGGTGCTAGCTTTGGATTTTTATGGCTTTCTACAGTCCCTGCAACAAGTGGAATTGTAGCTCATATATTTGGTACAAGATACTTAGGTTTACTTTATGGATTAGTATTTTTAAGTCATCAGGTAGGATCTTTTTTTGGTGCATACCTAGGTGGTTTATTTTATGATTTATATGGCTCTTATGATTATGCGTGGTATTTGGCAATTGCATTATCTATATTTGCTGGTTTAATACACTTGCCAATAAAAGAGAAACCAGTTGAAAGAATACAAACAGCATAAATTTAGCTTTAATCCTTATTTAGAAAAGCTGTATCAATCAGATAAACCTTTGATAATTTATAAAATGAAAGATGGATACAATATTTATACAGATTTCTCAAAAAAAATTATTCTTAATAAAAATAATATTAACAATTTTTTAAATTTCAAAAATTTTAAAAAAAAAAATAAAGAATTAGATTTGTTCATTGGATTTTTTGGTTATGAGATACTATGCAATATTTTAAATATTAAAATAAAAAATCAAAAAAAACTAGATTTTTACAAAGGAGTATTTTACAAACCTGAAACAGTCATTCAAATTAGAGAGAAAATAAAAGTAATTTCTTCTAAGAAAAAACATCAATTTAATACGTTTTTTCATAAAACGAGGATTTTATCTCCTTTTAAAAAAAATATCGAGTTTACAAATTACAAGAAAATTTTTGAATCTTTCTCCAAAAAAATAAGACAGGGTGAAACTTATCAGATTAAAATTTGTACAAAATATAGAAATCGTTCAAATATTAATCCTATTAATTTTTTTTGGCGCTTAATGAAAGTAAATTCCTCACCAGAATCATTTGTAATAAGAGACAAAGATTATTCCATTGTAAGCTGTTCACCTGAAACCTTAATTGATAAAAAAGGTGAAATAATTACAACAAAGCCAATTGCTGGAACACTTAAAAAAAATAAAAAAAATAATAAAAAGACTGCCCTAAAATTCTTTAAAAATAATTTAAAGGAAACCAAAGAACATAATATGATTGTAGATATGGAAAGAAATGATTTATCGAGAATCTGTTTGCCTGGATCAGTAAATATTTTAAGAGAAAAGTTTGTAGAGGAATACAAACATCTTTTTCATTACGTAACGATAATCAGAGGAAAACTTAAAAAGAATATAACTTTAAAAAATATTGTTAAATCTATGATGCCTGGTGGTTCAGTTATAGGTTGCCCAAAAATTAGGACACTTGAACTTTTAAATAATCAAGAGAAAGATGACAGAAATATTTTTACAGGAAGTTTTGGTTACATCAAATTTAATAAAGATATGAGATTTAATATTATTATTAGATCAATACTAAATTATAAAAATCATTCAGAAATATCTGCTGCCTCTGGAGTTGTATTAGATAGTGCCCCAAAAAAAGAATTTAATGAAAATTATATTAAAGCCAAATCTTTGCTAGAGTTATTTAAATGATTTATATAATTGATCATCAGGATTCATTTACTTGGAATGTGGTTCATCAGTTTTCAGAGTTTGATAATGTAATTTGTAATAATTATTTTGAGATTAATTATGAAAAATTATGTAAGGCAGATACAATTGTTCTATCGCCTGGCCCTGGATCTCCATTAGATTATCCAATAACTTCAAAAATTTATAAAAGATTTAAGGGAAAAAAAAAAATTATTGGAATTTGTCTTGGGTTCCAACAAATATTACACAATGAATTTGGTAAAATAGTACAACAAAAAAATATTTATCATGGTTATCAATCTAAAATTAAAGTAACAAAAGATAGTAAGATTTTTACTAAAGGCAAAATTTTTAAGGTTGGAAGGTATCATTCTCTTAAACTTCAGGAACCATTCAATTCACAAAATATTAAAATAAGCATGAGATGTATAGAGACTAAAATCCCGATGGCAATTGAGAATATAAAAGAAAACATTTTTGGTTTTCAATTTCATCCAGAATCTTTTTTAACTGAAAATGGCAAAATTATTATTAAAAAAATCTTATCTTCGTAATAACTTGAAAGAAGTTAATTTCAAAGATCTTTGGGGATCTTTTGGAATATTTACGACAATGAGAGTGAAAGGAAAACCTCCTAAAATTTTTTTGTATAATCAGCATATAAATAACTTAATAAAATCTTTAAATACATATAAATTAAATCAAAAAAAATTAAAAAAAGATTTAATAATATTAATTAAAAACTTTTTAAAAAAAAATATTTCGTACGACCATTTATTACGAATTGCATGTAATAAAAATCTAATTTCTATTTCTTTAAGAAAAAGGCTAAAACCTAACAGTAAATTTTATTTACAACTTTTCAATTATAAAAGAGTTGATCCGTACTTAAAAAATCTAAAATACAAAAAAATGTTAAAGCAACTTAACAAATATGACACCACTAGAAATGATGTTGCTTTATATTTTAATAATTATTTTTTAGAGACTTGTACTTCTAATTTACTTTTTATAAGAAATGATCAAATTTACTCCCCATTAAAAAATTTTTATGAGGGTATTACATATAAATATTTTTCTAAGAAAATAAAAATCAAAAAAAAAAATATATCATTAAAGGAAATTGACAATTACAGTGAAATACTGTTGATTGGATCAGGAAAAGGTGTGGCTTCTGTATTTAAAATTCCATCACTTAATTGGACAAGGAAAAATAATAAAATATTCATTAAACTTAATAAAATATATGAAAAAGGTTTATTAAATTAAAGTATGACAGATCCAAACAACCCCTGCATATTTTGTGATGTAAAAAAACAGGACATAATATATGAAAATGACTATGCTTTGGTAAGTTACGACTCATATCCAGTATCAAAATTCCATAGTCTTATAATTCCAAAAAGACACATAAAAAATTTCTTTGATTTAAATGATAAAGAACTTAATGCGTGTAACGAACTTATTAAAAAGATTAAATCAAAAATAGAAAATGATGACAATTTAGTTGAGGGATTTAACTTAGGAACAAATGCAGGAAGTGTCGCTGGTCAAACAATTATGCATTGTCATATACATTTGATTCCAAGAAGAAGAGGGGATGTTGAAAATCCCCAAGGTGGTGTTAGAGGTGTAATACCATTAAAACAACATTATTTGAGAAAATCTAAATAAAAGAAGTCTATTTATGCAGTTGATCTATTAGGGCATCTATACTAAAAATATTTCAAAAAAGGGGTATAATTTCAAAATGTTTGCAAACAATCCATTTTCAATATTGGCTGAGAGTGTATCTCCTATACTAATGCAATCATTTGTAATTCTTATGGGTTTACTTGTGATTGCTGGAACACTTATGGACATTATTCATAAGAAAAATGTAAAATATTTTTTTAATAATGCAAAAAAAGCAAAAAAGTCTGCAACAAAAAATTTAACTACAGGTGAAAGAATTTCTGTAATTTCAAAAACGATAGCTAGTGATATTGCTACAACTTCGGAGTTAGGTGCTGGTAAAAGAAGACTGGCTCATGTGATGGGCATGTATGGTACAATTCTTTTTTGGACAGCATCGGTTGTTATGATTTTCTTTTACTCTTCGCCACAATCAACAACTCCATCAGCTTGGCCGATAGTTTGGCATGTTGGTGCACTATTGACTGTTTTAGGAGGGTCTTGGTTCTGGTTCTTCTTGAGAGTAGATGTTTATTCTGAGGCTCACCCTTGGTACAGAGTTATTAAGGCAGATTTGTTTGTGTTAGCATTGGTAGCTTCATCGTTGTTCGGATTGATATGGTCATTTTTACAATCTATGAGTTTACAAGATAGATGGGATGATAAAGTATTTTTAGTTTTCTTTATTGTATCAAATCTAGTTTTATTTGGAGGTGTTTATTGGTCCAAGTTTGCCCATATGTTTTATAAACCAGGAGCTGCACTTCAGAAAAACTTAGCAGAGGCAGACGGATCAAGAGATAATCTTCCACCGGAAGCAGATGCTCCTGAGCAATTTGGCCTCGGTATAAAAAGAGAAGAGCCAAAACATTATTAATATGATAAGGAAAGAGAGATAAATATGTCAACATTTGTTTATATGACCAGATGCGACGGATGCGGCCACTGCGTAGATATATGTCCGTCCGATATAATGCACATCGATGAAACTATAAGAAGAGCAAAAAACATTGAACCAAATTTTTGCTGGGAATGTTACTCTTGTGTTAAGGCTTGCCCTAATCACGCTATAGATGTCAGAGGCTATGCAGACTTTGCACCTATGGGACACAGTGTAAGAGTTAGAAGAGAAGAAGAAAAAGGAACAATTTCTTGGAGAATTAAATTTAGAAATGGAACAGAAAAAAACTTTGTTTCACCAATAACAACTAAGCCATGGGGAAAATTTATTCCAAAACTTGCAGATGGAGACAAACCAAACCAAGGTGAAATAAATTCTCAAATTTTATATAATGAACCACACGGACTTAATACCAACAAAGATTTGCCTAAAGTAGAAAAAAGTGCATTCAAAAAAGGTGTTTATTACTAATGGCTAGAAAAACTATTATTGAAGAATGTGATGTTCTAGTTGTTGGTGGGGGTATGGCTGGTACAGGTGCTACTTTTGAAGCTAGACATTGGGGTAGAGATCTTAAAATAGTTTGCGTAGAAAAAGCAAATATAGACAGAAGTGGCGCTGTAGCTCAAGGCTTGTATGCAATTAATTGTTATATGGGCATGCAGTGGGGCGAAAATCAGCCCGAGGATCACGTTCGTTATGCGAGAAATGATTTAATGGGTCTTGTAAGAGAAGATCTTGGGTATGACATGGCACGACATGTGGATTCAACAGTTCATATGTTTGATGAATGGGGACTTCCAATGATGAAAAATAAGCAAACTGGTCGTTACCAAAGAGAAGGTAAATGGCAGATTATGATTCATGGAGAAAGTTATAAACCGATCGTAGCTGAAGCAGCAAAAAAATCTGCAGATAAAATTTATAACAGAATAATGATTACTCATTTGTTAATGGATGAAACAAATGAAAATAGAGTAGGCGGAGCTGTAGGATTTAATATGAGAACAGGTGATTATTATGTATTCAAATCTAAAACTGTTATAGTTGCAGCTGGAGGAGCTTCTCATATTTTTAAACCTAGAGCGGTTGGTGAAGGAATGGGAAGAACTTGGTATGCGCCTTGGAGCAATGGATCTGCATACGCTTTGCCAATTCAAGCTGGAGCTAAGATGACACAAATGGAAAATAGGATTGTGTTATGTAGATTTAAAGATGGATATGGACCGGTTGGTGCATATTTTCTCCACTTAAAAACTTATACTCAAAACGCTAATGGAGAAAATTATGAGAAGAAATGGTATAATCAAACAAAAGAACTAGTTGGAGAATACATAGATCATCATCCAACACCAACATGTCTAAGAAATCATGCATTTGTTCAAGAAGTTATGGCAGGTGGTGGACCAATCCACATGGTGACAAAAGAAGCTTTTCAAGACCCACATTTAGAAACAGTTGGTTGGGAAAACTTTTTAGGCATGACTGTTGGTCAAGCAGTTGTTTGGGCATCACAAAATATTGATCCAAAGTATACAAATCCTGAATTAACAACTTCAGAACCTTATGTAATGGGATCTCACGCAACATGCTCTGGTGCATGGGTTAGCGGACCAGAAGATTTATCTCCACCAGAATATTTCTGGGGTTATAATAGAATGACAACAGTTGAAGGGCTTTTCGGAGCAGGTGATACAGTAGGTGGAAGCGCACATAAATTTTCATCTGGATCATTTACAGAGGGAAGGTTAGCCGCAAAAGCAGCGGTCAAATATATTCAAGAACAAAAAGCAAATAATATAAAGGTGAGTGACAAGCAATGCGAAGACTTCAAAACAATGATATACAAACCTTTAGAGAATTATACAGTTGGAAGAAATGAGATTACCGGAGGAACAGTATCTCCTAGTTATATATCACCAATTCAAGGTTTACAAAGATTACAGAAAATTATGGATGAATATGTTGGTGGAATTTCTGTAAATTATATGACTAATGAAAATTTATTAAAAAAAGGTTTAGAACTTCTTGATTGGTTACAAGAAGACCTAGAAAATGTTGGTGCTGAAGATTACCATCAATTAATGAGAGCTTGGGAGTTAAAACACCGAACCGTTACTTCTCAGTGTGTAACAGAACACACTCTTTACAGAAAAGAAACTCGTTGGCCAGGTTACTATTACAGAGGCGACCATATGAAACTTGATGACGAAAATTGGCATTGTCTGACAGTTTCAAGAAGAGATCCAAAGACAGGTAAATTTACAATGGAAAAAATGCCTGTGTATCACATAATAGACGAGAAAGAGAAAAAAGAAGCCTCGTAAAACTTAATGAGTCTTCTTGAGAAATCAGATAACGAGATTATCGAGATAGCAAATCCGATCTGGGCAAATTTAGTAAAATCATCGAACATGAAGGATTACGGTGGCTTCACTAAAGATTTTTCATCTCAAATGTTATATGGCGCAAACGAAGTTGAACTTGGAAAACAATGGGCAAGTAACGATTTAATCTCAAGCTTATCAGATGAGTATAAAGCATTTGGCTGTTTAAGAAGAGGTCTTTATATTACTGTACTTTATAAGCAAAAAAGTACAAAAATTTCAGGAGAATTCTTAGGAAGACTAGTACTCGGAGAGGAAGACGGATTAGTCAAGGTATTCGGTGCAACTATTTTTTAAGAATTGTTGACTTTAATATTTTTGAGGATTAGTTAGTGTTAATGGAATATTTCCTTCCAATTGCAGAAGTTTATATAAACTTACCTCTAGTATTTCTTCTTAGTTTAGTTGTTGGTATTTTATCAGGGTTATTTGGGGTTGGCGGCGGTTTTTTAATGACACCATTTTTAATTTTTATGGGCGTACCTCCTACTTATGCTGTTCCAAATGAGGCTAATAATATTTTAGGAACTTCAATTTCAGGTTCTACAACACATTGGTTCAAAGGCACACTTGATTATAAGATGGGTTTGATGATTGTGGTTGGTGGAGTAATTGGTACTGCAATTGGAATTGCAACTTTCACTTATTTTAAAGGTATTGGCAAAATTAATATAGTTATATCACTTGCATACATGTACATTTTAGCAATCATAGGTACTCTTATGTTGGTTCAAGGTGTAACTGAATTAGATAGAGCAAGAAAAAAAATAGTTCAAAAAAAAAAATTGCATGAACATTATTGGATACATGGACTTCCATTTAGAATGAGATTTAAGAAATCAAAACTTTATGAGAGTGCTTTCACTCCAATTATAATTGGTCTTATTGTAGGTTTTATAGCAGCAATTATGGGTGTTGGTGGAGCATTTATTCTGGTCCCGGCAATGATTTATATTATTGGAATGCCCACAAAACTTATCCCTGGAACCTCTTTATTTGTTACAATTTTTGTCAGTGCGATCGTAACTGTTTTACATGCGTTTAATTATGGAACCATAGATCTTATTTTGGTTGTGGTTTTAATTTTAGGTTCAATAATCGGAGTTCAAATTGGTCAAAAAATTGGAGAAAAAGTTGATAGCTCGGAGTTTAAAACAATATTAGCAATATTATTATTATTAGTTGGTATAGCGATAGCATATGACACTTTCTTTGCTGAAGAAGCTGTTAAAGAAATCCAAAATAACGGTAAGATTGTACTAGGACCTATTGCACAATTCGTTAGAGAATTATCTGTAAATGTTCCATTATTATATGGAATGTTCTCAATTGTTTTGGCTCTTGGTCTTGGAATTGGTGCCGCAATAGTAAGAAGATTTTTATCTAAATTTAAGGCTAAATTTATACATACACCTCCGCCTGCTTCATTAAAGTAGTTTTTAAAATTTGATATTTGTGTAAAAGTATTTTTGTGAAAAAAATATTTTTGTTACTATTTTGCGTATTTTCCTTAAATGCTAATGCTTTAGAGAAAGAGACAACTTTTTCAAAAGACTTGTTCGATAAAGCCCAATCAGATGGAAAAGTTGTAGTTGTAAGCTCTTGGATTAAATATTGCTCATCTTGTGCTAGTCAGATGAAAGTCTTGAATAAAGCAAAGGACGAATTTGAAAATATTGAATACTTTACATTTGAAGTTACCAATAGAGAAATTGCCGACCTCCTTAAAGTACAATATCAGACTACACTTTTAATTTTTAAAAATAATAAAGAAGTTTACAGAAGTATTGGTGAAACAAGTAGAGAAGAAATATATAAAGCTTTAAAATCCTCAATTTAAATTTAAGCGCTTCTATAAAGCTTTGTCATTACAAATTCTTTATGTCCCAAGGCCTCAGCACATGTAAGTCTTCCATTTGCAACTTTAATTGTCGACTTAATCAATTCATCTCCAGCTTGGTCAAGGTTCATTTCACGGGATAATATTTTTGAAACATCAACGTCTATATGTTCGCTCATAGTTTTTGCAGTTAGAGGGTTCGCTGTAAGTTTTATAACCGGTTCTATTGGATTTCCGATTATATTTCCTTGTCCAGTTGGAAAAAGATGTATATTAAATCCCCCAGCGGCCTGTAATGTAACACACTCAGCTGCTGCAGAGGACGTGTCCATAAAATAAAGACCTTTACCTTTTGTAGGTTCTTCAGCAGGTTCTAATACATCAATAAATTGTCTTGAACCAATTTTTTGAAAATTTCCAAAAGCTTTTTCTTCAATTGTAGTTAATCCGCCTGCGATGTTTCCAGCAGTCGGTTGACTTTCGGAAAGATCGTTTGTTGCTTCTTTTAAAATAAAATCATTATAATCACTCCAAGTTTTCATAAATTTCTTCTGAGCCTCAGGGGTTTTACCTCTTTTTGCACATACAGTTTCAGCGCCTGTGAGTTCAGATGTTTCCCCAAAACATAAATGAACTCCCAAAGGTTCTAACTTGTCCATTAAGTTTCCAACTGTAGGATTTGAAGCTAATCCTGATGTTGTATCCGACTCTCCACATTTAACAGATATCCACAAATCACTTATTGGACACTCTACTCTTTGTTTTTCAGATGCCCACATTGAAAACTCTTGAGCTTTTTTTGAAACTTTAGCTATTGTATCAATATCTCCAACTCCTTCAATACTAAAACCCTCAACAGGTTTTCCAGTTTTTGCAATAGCATCCACAATTCTTTTTGTCCATTTAGGTTCTATTCCGATAACAATTACGGCCGCAACGTTTGGATTTTTTCCTGTACCTATCATTGTTCTAAAGTGTAATTCTAGGTCAGCTCCAAACTGAAGTCTTCCGTATGAATGTGGCAGTGCAATTGTACCTTTAATATTATTTGCGACTGCTTCCGCACAAGCATTTGAAATATCATCAACTGGTAAAATTATTACATGATTTCTCGTTCCAGCTCTTCCATTCTCTCTCTTATAACCTAAAAAACTTTTTGGAATTTCCATATTACCACTTTTTTGTTTTTACATTATGAACATGAACATGTTCACCTTTATTAATATTTTTCACAACTTTTCCTATATCATGACCATACTTTAATATTGTGTCACCCTCTTTTAAATCTATCATAGCAATTTTATGTCCTAGTGGTATTTCGCTCTTAGACTGAATTTTTGCTGATTTATCATTTTCCATAATCCAACAATTACAATCCTGATTTGGGGTAATTTTTTCAATAACTACCACACCCACATTGTCTTTTTCATCATGTATAATAATGTCTGTATTTGCCATAGTGACGATTTCTTATTTGAATTTTAGCAGATCTTATATATTAATCATTCAAATTGATAAATAATAATTTTTAAGGATTCAATTATGACCAAAATGACTACAGAGGAAGCTTTTATTAAAGTTTTACAAATGCATGGCATAGAACATGCTTTTGGGATAATTGGATCTGCCTTTATGCCAATTTCCGATTTATTTCCTAAAGCAGGAATAACTTTCTGGGATGTGGCTCATGAAACAAATGGAGGTTTAATTGCAGATGGTTATACGAGAGCGACAGGAAAAATGTCTATGGTAATTGCTCAAAATGGACCAGGTATAACAGGACTAGTTACACCTATCAAAACTGCTTACTGGAATCATACACCTCTATTATTGGTTACTCCACAAGCCGCAAACAAAACAATGGGTCAAGGAGGTTTTCAAGAGGTAGAACAAATGAATTTATTTAAAGACATGGTTTGTTATCAAGAGGAAGTTAGAGATCCATCAAGAATGGCAGAAGTATTGAACAGGGTAATTGAAAAAGCGTTTAGAGGATCTGCTCCAGCACAGATAAATGTCCCTCGTGATTATTGGACACAAGTAATTGATATTGATTTACCACCAATTGTTAGATTTGAAAGACAAGGTGGGGGTGAGGAAGCTATTAACAAAGCTGCATCTCTTTTATCACAAGCAAAATTTCCAGTAATACTTTCTGGTGCAGGAGTTGTAATAGGTAATGCAATTGAAGAATGTAAAAAACTTGCTGAAAAATTAGATGCTCCTGTTTGTAATGGATACCAGCATAATGATAGTTTTCCAGGTAGCCACCCACTTGCAGCAGGACCATTGGGTTACAATGGTTCAAAAGCAGCAATGCAACTTATTTCTAAAGCAGATGTTGTTCTTGCCTTAGGAACAAGACTTAATCCTTTTTCAACACTACCAGGGTACGGAATTGATTATTGGCCAAAGAACGCAACAATAATTCAAGTAGATATGAATGCAGATAGAATTGGCTTAACAAAAAAAGTTACCGTAGGTATTTGTGGTGATGCCAAAATGGTTGCAAATCAAATTTTAGAAAAACTTTCAAAAGATGCTGGAAACAATGGTAGAGATGAAAGAAAAAATTTAATTCATAAAACAAAATCAGCTTGGTTGCAAACTTTGACCGGTCTTGATCATGAGGAAGATGACCCAGGCACAGTTTGGAATAAAGAAGCAAGGGAAAGAGACAAAGATAGGATGTCACCAAGACAAGCATGGAGAGCTATACAAGAAGCAATTCCAAGTGAAGCAATTATTTCAAGCGATATTGGAAATAATTGTGCAATAGGTAATGCTTATCCAACTTTTGAAGAAGGAAGAAAATATTTAGCTCCAGGACTTTTTGGTCCTTGTGGTTACGGTTTTCCATCAATACTAGGTGCAAAGATTGGTTGCCCAGATACCCCTGTAATTGGATTCGCAGGAGATGGTGCTTTTGGAATTAGTATGAATGAAATGAGTTCATGTGCTAGAGAAGAATGGCCAGCAATAACAATGGTTATTTTTAGAAATTATCAATGGGGCGCAGAAAAAAGAAATTCAATTCTTTGGTTTGATGATAATTTTGTTGGTACAGAGTTAGATCCAGAATTAAGCTATGCTAAAATTGCTAATGCTTGTGGTCTAAAAGGAGTTACTGCTAAAACTATGGAAGAAACTACCAAAGCCATTAAGCAATCATGCGAAGATCAGAAAAAAGGAATTACCACTTTTGTTGAAGTAATTTTAAACCAAGAACTAGGTGAACCTTTTAGACGAGATGCTATGAAAAAACCTGTTAAAGTTGCAGGTATTAAAAAAGAAGACATGAAAACTCAGATTGTCTAATAAGTAGATTATTTTTTTATTATTTGTTGAATCTCTTTAATTATGCCTTTAACAAATAATTTTGAATGGTATTCGTTATTTAAATGTGAACTTGGGTCACCATCTATATATATATTTTCATAATTAATTTTTGAAAAATTAAGTTTACTAAAATTGAGATGAGATATTTTATAAAAATTATTAATTTCGAGTAAATCATCAATTAAAAAGGAGACATTAACATTATATTCTCCTTTTAAATGTAAAAAATGTGGGAAAGTGACAATTAATATATTTTTGACATTCTTATCTTCCTCTAAAACTTTTAGATAATTTTTGATTGAATTTATAAATATATCTTTTGAATTTTTATCTAAATTAAACAAATACTTTTGTATTTCACTAAATCTACACTTTACCGAACCTCTATTTTTCCATCCCACTTCTGCAATTTCATGAAATCTATTATATGATCTTATAAAAAAATATTTTATTTTAAAATTTGCAAGTCTTAAAAATTTTAATGGAAAATTGTTTATAAAATTGATTTCAGAGTAACTGTATATTTTAGTATAGTCATAAATTTTATTAGTGAAGAACTCTTTTTTAACACCAATTAAGGTATTATTGTTAAATACTTTTGATGGGTTATATCTACAAATTTCATCTCCAATATCTGTTTGATCAATATATATAACAACTGTTTCAGGTTTAATTCCAAAGTTTTCTTTTAATATTTGATACTGTAAATTCATTAAAGTTGGAGAATATGAGGTTATGCCTGCATTGATAATTTTTAAATTTTTAATTTCTGAAAAATCTTTAAATAGACTAAATGATGAATTGATTTCTAGGACTTGTTCCATCCAGGAATCACCCTGAAGTAATATGTGGGTTCCATTTTTAGATTTTCCTATTTCTGAATATAAATAATCGTTTTTTTTCTTACCCCACCTATTGGAGTCTCTTAAATGATGTAATTTTTTTGAAAATTTTTGATGAAAATCTAAGTTATCTTTTGTTTTGAATAGATTATTTTTATTTTTATTAAAATCTAATATTCCCAACAAGCCAATTAAACAATAAATAAAAACTCCAAATAAAAAAAAATAAAAAATTACAAATTTTTTATTACTCATAAACTTAATTTAAATCAATTTAGGATTGTCATTGGATCAAGTCTTGTTTGAAACCAATTAATACGAAAATCTAAATGTGGTCCAGTTGACCTTCCTGTTGACCCAACTGTTCCAATAATCTCACCTTTATTTATTTCATCTCCAACATTTACCATTACTTTTTCAAGATGAGAATAAATTGAAGATATTCCATGACCATGATCCATTATAATAGTTCCACCCGTATAATATAGATCTTTTTCAGCCATTGTAATAATGCCTGAGCCTGCCGCTTTAATCTTTGTCCCTTTTTTTGCAGCAATATCAATACCGTAATGTGGCCATTTAGGTTTACCATTTAATATTCTTTGGCTACCGTAAACACCAGAAATTATTCCTTTAACAGGCATTATAAATTTATCTTTAAAATAATTTAAATCTGAATTAATTGCTCTAGCTTTTCCAATTTTGTTATTTTCCTTTTTAATTCTGTTGTAAACCTCTTCAGGGGGAGTAACCTTTTTTTCGTCTAGACCATCTATTCTTTGAATATTATATTTTCTTTTTAAAACTTTTTTTTCAATTTTCTTTTTTAATCCAGAATTTTCAATTGTAATAATAACATCATATTTTCGATCTCTATCTAATCCAAAAACAAAATAACCATCATCTGACACTTTTACATTTTTCTTATCGATTTTGACCTTTGAATTAGGTTTGGTTTTTCCTATTATAAAATGACCTTGAATAAATTCCCCTTGAAACTCTGCAGAAAAACAGTTTATGGAAAAAATTAAAGAGTAAAAAATTAAGATTAATATTTTATAGTTTTTCATAAATTCAATTCAAATATTTATTTAAATAAGGATAAATTATATCAGCTATAGCTTTAGATCCTTTAGGAGTGGTATGTGCTCCATCCCACCAAAAATCATTAAAACCATTCAAATTTTTAACTAAATCAATACATTTATATTTTTTTTTCTCACAATGAACTATCAAAGAATTATTTATTGAGAATAATATTTCAGCAGTCTCGTTTTCTTGCATTGGTTGATTAATAAATATTGCTTCAGAGCCAATTGAGTTTGATAAAGTATTTAATAAATCAATATTTTTTAAATACTGATCAATTAGTATTTGATGTTTTTTCACTAATTTATCAAAATCGTATTTTTTTATTTTATTCTCATAATTAATATAAACTCTATCTTTTTTTTTACTTTCTTTTAGAGAGTAATCAAAGTCATATATCACTCTTTTGCTCTCATCTCTTTTGTAATGTTGATGTTTTACTTTTCTTGCTAAATCAATAATAAAACTTCTTGATTTTATATTATCAAAAAATGATTCTAATTTATTTGGATTTTCTATGAAGCCATCTTGTAAATTATCACTCTGAAATCTGAGTAAACTTGCATCATTTATCCCAACATAAAAGATTATGTATTTTGGTTTAAAATTCTCAATTTTTTTAAACCAAAAATTAAAATTATGAATATGTCCTCTAGTAGATTGTCCTTCAATGCCAGCATTTATTATTTTTCTTGAAGATCCAGCTTTTAAAAACTTTTTATTTAGATTTCCAACTATTGTAAATCTCTCAGGCTTATACCTTTCATCAGTTGTACTACCACCAACCATCAATATTTTAATATCTTTTGGCTTGATTTCTTCTCCTCTAAAGGCCAATGAGTTTCTCACATAATTGTATTTATAATCTGTATTTTTATAGGTTAATTTATAGGGTATATTTTTCATTCTGTGCTCTCTCATGTAAGGTCCAAAATTATATTTTTCAAACCAATAACCAAAAATTAATTCAAATATGATTATAAAAATAAAAAAACAAAACAAGTTTATTAAAGCTATTTTTAAATAAATCTTTATTTTGCTGTCCATCCACCATCAACCAATAATGAAGTTCCTGTAATCATGGAAGCTGCATCTGAAGCAAGAAAAACAACTGCCGATGCTATTTCAGACATCTCCGCAAATCTTCCAAGTGGTATATTATTTAAGGTTTCTTTTTTAAATTTTTTATTTTTAAGAAATTTTGAAGTCATTGGCGTAACAACAAATGTAGGACAAATTGTATTTACTCTTATGTTATATTTGGCTAAATCAATAGCCATACCTTTAGTTAGGCCTTCTAATCCATGTTTATTCATATTATATACACTTCTAATTGGTCCACCGACATGCCCCATTTGTGAGGACATATTAACAATTGAGCCGCCAATTTTTTTTCTATTCTTATTTTTTAACATCTTCAATGTACACAATTGAGCTAAATTAAATGCAGCAACATTATTGATTTTAACCATATACTCCATATTTGATCTCTTTACTTTTGTGAAATGTTCTGGAAAATTAGTACCAGCATTATTAACAAGAATATCAAGTTTAGAAATTTGATCTACAGTATCTTTAACTTGATTAAAGTTAGTCACATCACAATTGAACATTTGACATTTTACTTTAAATTTTTTGATTATTTTGGAAACACTTGATAAATCTTTATTTGTTCTGCTCAAAATTATCAAATTTGCTCCTGCTTCTGCGAGCGCTAT
This sequence comes from uncultured Pelagibacteraceae bacterium, assembly GCA_902582315.1. GTDB lineage: Bacteria > Pseudomonadota > Alphaproteobacteria > Pelagibacterales > Pelagibacteraceae > Pelagibacter. The sequence goes on along the minus strand of CACHRP010000002.1, from coordinate 129,914 downwards.
AGCGCAAGCCTTGCCTAAACCTTTGCCAGCACCAGTCACCAATGCGTACTTATTTTTTAAATTATATTTTTTCAAATACATATTATATGAATAACTTTATATCCGTATAAATCAATTCAATAGCAACAATTAAAATTGCGATCAATCCAAGCCAAGCAATCCATTTATATTTTTTTATCCATTTTGATATTAGATTTGCAGCTACTGCCATTAAAGCAATAGATAAAACTAAACCAAATATTAGTAAAAAGTAATGATCTTTGGCAGCACCTGCTACAGCTAGCACATTATCTAAGCTCATTGTAACATCAGCAATTATTATTGTTGTTATCGCCTTAAACAAACTTGATTTCTCAATATTGGGTTCATCCTCTTTTTTGGGACCATCTTTTACAACATCAACATACAGTTTATAGCAAACATATAATAGCAGAATACCACCAATGAGTCTTAGACCAGTTATTTGTAAAAGATAAGCAGTAATTAAAGTAAATATAATCCTAAGTACAATCGCAGCACTAATACCCCAAAAAATAATTTTCTTTCTTTGATCGTTAGGGAATTGCGATGCTACCATTCCAATAATTATTGCATTATCCCCAGCAAGCACTAAATCTAACAGGATTATTTGTATAAAAATGAGAATCTGTTCTGTTAACATCAACTGTTCAATATCATATCAGCACCCTTTTCGGCAATCATAATGGTTGGAGCATTAGTATTACCAGATGTTATATTTGGCATAATCGATGCATCAATTACTCTTAAATTTTTTATTCCATGCACTTTTAACTGGTCTGATACTACGGCTTCATTATCATTACCCATTTTACATGTGCCAACTGGGTGAAAAATAGTTTGTGCATAATGACTACAAGCTTTTACAATTTCTTCACCTTCTTGTATGTGAGCACCTGGCCTGTATTCTTCAGGCTCATATTTTTTAAATTCTTTTGTTTCCATTACTATTTTTCTTATTAATTTAATTCCATCAGCTGCAACCTTTCTATCTTCATCAGTAGACAGATAATTCATTTTAATTTTAGGATTATCTCTTGAATCTGAACTAACAATATTAATTTCTCCTCTACTTGTTGGTCTTATATTTGCAACTGTTGGAGTAAATGCATCAAAGTCGTGAAGGTTAGCACCACCAAGTTTATCAGTGCTTATTGGCTGAATATGAAACTGTAAATTTGGTGTTTCTTTAGTATCGTCACTTTTAGCAAACCCACACAATTGACTTGCTCCCATTGTCATTGGCCCACGTCTTAGAAAAACATACTCTAGTCCAATTAAAAGTTTTCCAAAAACACTATTAATCTTTTTATTTAAGGTTTTGATATTTTTAACTTTAAATACTGGTCTAAACATTAAATGATCTTGAAGATTTTTGCCAACTCCCTTTAAATCTTTTGTGACTTCAATTCCTAAACTTTTTAATTTACCAACATCTCCTATACCAGAAGTTTGAAGTATTTGTGGACTTCCGATTGAACCTGCACTTAACAAGATCTCTTTATTTGCTTTTACAGTAATTTGTTTATTGGCCTTAAAATAGCTTACGCTTACTGCTTTGTTCTTTTCAAAATTTATTTTCTGAACATGACATTTAGTTTCTATTTTTAAATTTTTGTTATTTTTTATAGGATTTAGATAGCCAACTGCTGCACTACATCTTAAACCATTTCTTTCAGTAACTTGAAAATAACCACAACCAAAATTATCACCTCTATTGAAATCATCCACTTTTGGGATTCCTACTTCGTTCGCTGCATTTTGAAAAACATCTAGAATATCCAATTTTATTCTCTGATCTGAAACTGAAAGAGGGCCACCTTGGCCATGATACTCACTTTGACCTCTTTCTTGATCCTCTGCTTTAATAAAGTAAGGAAGAACTTCTCTCCAACTCCAACCTTTGTTCCCGAGTTGTCTCCATAGATCATAGTCCTGCTCTTGTCCTCTTATATAGAGAAGACCGTTTATTGACGAACTTCCGCCCAAGGTTTTCCCTCTAGGATATGGAATTGAAACATTTTCCATTGTCTCGTCTGGTTCAGTTTTAAAGCACCAATCAGTCTTTGGATTGTGCATGGTTTTATAATAACCAACTGGAATATGTATCCAGGGATAATTATCTTTTCCACCCGCTTCTAATAAAAGAACTTTATATTTACCTGATTTAATAAGCCTATTTGTAAGAACACAACCTGCAGAACCAGCACCAATTACAATATAATCAAATTCATCCATACTTACTTATTAACGTTTTTTGACTTAAAATAAAATATTTGTCGCTTGTAACATAGGCTTTTTTTTGAGAGGATAATGGACTTAAATTTAACCAGAAAGAGGGAAAATAATGAAAAAAATCATTTCATTGGTGTTTGCTACGTTTTTAGTTCTTGGTTTTATATCAAATGCTAATGCGAAAACACTTAAATGTCAGACAGTTCTTAATACTAAGGCTGATGAAGTTAAAATGTTAAAAGACTTTACTGACACTGTTACTACTCTTACTGACGGATCTCTAAAGTTTGAAATATTACCAGCAGGTGCAGTTGTTGGTGTAAAAGAAACATTAGATGCTGTTGATAAGGGATTAATTGACTGCGGATTTGCTTGGACACACTATTGGTCTGGTGATCATCCTGCAGCTATGTTATTTGGATCACCTGTTGCAGGTGGTGGAGTTGGCATAGATAACTTAGCATTTCTATCATGGTTTCAATATGGTGGTGGTAAAGAGTTATATGATCAACTTTGGAAAGAGATGGGAAGAGATATAAAAGGATTTATGCTTCAACCAGTTGGACCAGAGGCTTTAGGTTGGTTTCCAAAACCAATTAAAAACATGGCTGACTTTAGAAAATATAAATTCAGAACACCTCCAGGAATACCAGGTCAAACTTACAAAGATATTGGAATTGCATCTGTAGCAATGGGTGGTGGAGATATTTTACCAGCTTTAGAAGCAGGAACAATTGATGCAGCAGAATGGTGTTGTCCAAAACCAGATTTAACATTTGGTTTCCAAAAAGTATTAAAACACTATTACCTACAAGGTTTACACCAAGTAGTTGTTAATGCTGACTTTTATATTACTGGAAAAACTTATAATGCTATGACTGCTCACGAGAAAAAATCTCTAGAGGTAGCTGCAAACGCTTCATTAGCTAAATCTTTAAGCTATAGAATTTACGAAAACGGAAAAGCTTTAAGAGAATTGACTACTAAGCATGGGGTTATTTTAGAAGATACTCCTACAGACTACTTTACGGAGTACATGGCTGCAGCAAAAGCAACTTTAAACAAAAATGCTGAAAAAAATGCATTTTTCAAAAAAGTTTACGACTCTATGAAAGAGTTTGCGGATGTTGCTGTGCCTTTCTGGGCAGGAGCTCAAATGTCAAACGCTAAGCTAGGAATGGCTCACGCGGCGACATTAAAGTAATAAACTAATATACTAAATATTTTAGAGCGGACTTATAGTCCGCTCTAATTAAATTAAACATTAAATCATGAATGATAAACCCTCAAATTTAGATATTTCAGATGAAATGATTGCTGAAAGAAGAGGGGGATCAGGCAAAATGCCTGATGATATGCCATTATGGATGGCAAATTTAATTTTAAGAATTGATAAATTTAGTAAAATAGTAGGGAATATAGTCTGCTGGATATTAATACCTTTAATATTTGCAATGACATATGAAGTAATAGCTAGAAAGTTATTTTTAGCTCCTACTATATGGGCATATGATATAAGTCGATTTTTATACGGGGCTCTATTTATGCTTGGTGCAGCATACGCTCTTTCTAAAGGTGTTCATATCAGAGCAGATTTTCTTTACAGAAACTTCAAAACAAAAACCCAAGGAACTATAGATTTTTGGTTATATATATTGTTTTATTTTCCAGGTTTAATTGTCTTTCTTTACATGACTATAGGTTTTGTTGAAGAGTCTATCAGACGAGGAGAAAGGGGAATGGATACCACATGGATGCCATTTATGTGGCCGATTAAAACTTGTTTACTTATTGGAATTATATTTCTTTTGATACAAGGTGTATCTGAATTGTTTAAAAGTTATTGGGCAGCAAAAAAAGGACAATGGCCAGGAGAAAATAAATGATAGCTGAATTCATTGATCCTGCAATACTTGGTTTTATTCTTGTTGGTGTAATGCTGTTTGCAATATTTGTAGGTTTCCCAATTTCATTTACATTAATATTTTTAGGTTTTGTTTTTGGTTATTTAGGTTTTGGTAAATTAGTTTTCTATTTAATGACACTACAATTTTCTATGGTGATGACAGAACAAACGCTCGCCGCCGTACCGCTATTTGTATTCATGGGTATAATGATGGAACAAGCCGGATTAATGGAAAGATTATTTTCAGCATTTCAATTGATGTTGGCAAGAGTTAGAGGCTCTTTATATTACGCAGTGTTATTTGTATCAGTAATATTTGCTGCCGCTACAGGTATTGTTGGTGCCTCAGTAACTATTCTTGGAATAATGGCTGCGAAATCTATGAATAGATCTAAATATGATGTGAGATTAGCCGCAGGAACCATAACTGCTGGTGGAACATTAGGGATATTAATACCACCAAGTATTATGCTTGTAGTAATGGGTCCTATAATGGAGATACCCGTTATTGATTTATTTGCAGCAGCAATTTTACCAGGAATTTTACTTGCAAGTTTATATGCCGCTTACACGACAATAAGATGTATGTTAAATCCAAACTTAGGGCCTCCTTTACCTGAGGATATGAGAGCAACAAGCATGAGGGAAGTATGGATTGAATTTCTTCTTGGTTTAGTCCCTCCTGCAGCACTAGTTTTTGCAGCACTTGGAAGTATTTTATTTGGATTTGCAACACCAACAGAAGCTGCAGGGTGTGGAGCTATGGGTGCTTTACTTCTTTCACTAGCATATAAAAAATTAACTCTTCCAAAATTACAGGATGCTTTGGTTAAAACTCTTGAAATTACAGCATTAATTATGGTTTTAGTTGCAGCCTCAAATTTTTTTGGAGCGGTTTTTGCAAGATTAGGTACACCGACTCTGTTAACTGAATTTTTACTAGGTTTAGAAATGAACAAGTATCTTATTCTTGGAATGATAATGGTAATGATTTTTCTTTTAGGTTGGCCTCTAGAGTGGGTGCCTATTGTTATGATAATCGTACCGATAATATTACCACTTGTTGAAGCTCTTGGTTTTAATTTAACATGGTTCGCTATACTTGTTGCTGTAAATTTACAAACAGCCTGGCTATCACCTCCAGTGGCTCTTTCAGCATATTTTTTAAAAGGGGTTGTTCCTGAATGGGATTTAAAAGATATTTATATAGGAATGATGCAATTTATGATTCTTCAAATAATTGGGCTCGTAATTATTATAATATTTCCAAAGATTGTTCTTTGGTTACCCTCTATGTTGTATGGACAGTAGTTTATATATGTTTAATATGGAATAGTGAATCAAGAAAAAGAAAAATTTCAACTTATAAATTGGGAAATTGTTTCGGTAAATCCTATTGATAAAAATTGGAAGTGGACTGACTTCTTTTGTTTTTGGGCTGTAAATATTCAAAGTCTTATAGGATTTTCTCTTATTGCATCATTATATATAATATATGACTTAAACTTTTATATAGTTTTATCAGGAAGTATTTTTGCTTCTATTCTTGTATACTTTCTTTCAAATTTAATTGGCAATTTATCCCAAAAACATGGAGTACCATTCCCTGTTTTACTTAGAATTTCTATTGGTTTAAATGCTGCAAGATATTTCGCAATGTTGAGAGGTATAATTGGGATTTTCTTTTTTGGTGTTCAAACATTTTTTATTTCAAAATCTATAGTATATTTAATTAGAATATCTTTATTTTATATTGATCCAAATATCCTAAATAAAGAACTATTTCTTTTCTTTTTCTTATCTTTAAACTTAATAGATTGGGTTGCTTTAATAATTACATTTATTTTCCAATACTATCTTTTTACAAAAGGTCATCATTTAACTAAATCTATAATTAAATTTTCTGCATTATTTGTTTACTTTGGCTTGATAGTATTCTTGATTATTGTTGTATCAGAAAATAGTCAAAAATTATTTTTATCTTTTAATCAATTAATAATCTCTGATAATATATTTAAAGAGCAAAATATTTCACCTTTCATTTCAGTTACCGGAACTATGTTCGCTTTTTTTTCAATATTATTACTTAATTTTGGTGATTATTCTAGATATGCAAAAGATAAAAATCATTTATACAAAGGTAATTTAAGCTTGATCCTTAATTTAATTCTATTTTCTTTATTTTCAGTCCTATTAACTCTTGGTGCAGATATCATAATTAATTCTAATGTAACGCAAGCAGAGAGATTTTTGACCAACCCAACAGATATAATTGGAAAAATTGATAATACATACTTAACGGTAATTTCATTGTTTTTTATTGTAGTTGCCTCTTTATCAACCAACCTTGTTGCAAATTACATTCCCTCACAAAATACTTTGTTAAATTTTGTGCCCAAAAATCTAAATTTGAAATCTAGCGGTCTATTAATTGTTTTTTTTGGATTATTAATAAGTGTGTTTTGGCTACCAATATTAAGTCAAATAGGAATTTTATCTTTTATTGATACAATCGGATCATTTTTTGGGCCGCTTTTTGGATTAATTATTTGTGATTATTATTTAATTAAAAAAGGTAATATTATTAATAAAGATATTTTCTCCTCTAAACTAGGAAGCGCATATATTTATTCTAATGGTTGGAACTATAAAGCTATATATGCCGTAGTAATTGGTTTTATATTTGCTTCCTCAACGATATGGAATGTAAATATGCAATTTTTGCAAACTTTTTCATGGTTAATTGGAGCTTTTGTTGTTTTTGTAACTTATTATCTGCTAGCATCTAGCAATGAATAATTTTGATCTAAAAAGTAAAATTGCAATAGTAACTGGAGGCGCTCAAGGCTTTGGTCTAGATATTGCTAAAAAATTTATTAATTCGGGAGCTCAAGTGAGAATATGGGACAATGACGAAAATGAGTTAAACAAAGTTATAAAAAAAGAGAATAATAAAAATTTAGAATATGATGTAGTTGATGTTACTGATTTTGAGTCAGTAAATAAAACCATTAAAAATTTAAAAAATTCAAAAATAGATATACTGATTAATAATGCAGGAATTACAGGACCTACCGCTGAATTATGGAATTATTCAGTTGATGACTGGAATAAAGTAATAAATGTGAATTTAAATGGAACTTATATTTGTTGTAAATTGATAGTTCCTTTAATGATTAAAAACAATTATGGTAGAATTGTAAATATAGCCTCAGTTTCAGGTAAAGATGGAAATGCCAATGCTAGTGCATATAGCTCAGCAAAAGCTGGTGTACTAGGTCTAACAAAATCATTGGGTAAAGAATTAGCTCAATATAACATAGCAGTTAATGCTGTTACCCCCGCTGGTGCAAAAACAAGAATTTTAAATCAAATGACAAAAGAACATGTTCAAAGAATGCTATCAAAAGTTCCAAGAGGAAGGTTTTTAGAGCTTGATGAACTTTCCTCACTCGTATGCTGGCTATCCTCAGAAGAGAACTCTTTTTCAACCGCTGCAGTTTTTGATATTAGTGGTGGAAGATCTACTTACTAGGCTTCTTTTTCGGGTAAACTATTTTATCAGCATATTTCCTTTGTTCGTTAGCTATTACTGGAGCTAAAATTATAACCGACCAATATACTAATAATGCCATGATTGAGAGGGTTTTCATCCATTCTCTCCATTAATTTCACAGTTTTTTTTGTTTATTTTTTGGTCAAAAGTCTCAATACTCTTCTTATCAATTAACCATATTAGAGATTTTTCATAAGTATTATCTTCGGCTATTTTAGTACATCTTTTACCTAATTTAACACTATGTGTGCTGCAATTTGCCAAAAATAAAAAAATTGTTATATAAATAATTTGTTTCATAAACAAAATTTAATAGTTAATTTTGATTTTTGATTGTCTTAATCTTGTCTAAAGTATGAAATTATAAATATTTATTGTATCAATTCATGCTATATATAAGTCCCAAAATGAAAATATTTATCCAGATATTAATTTTATCTTTGTTTGTTACAACTTCTGTAAAATCAGAAACTTTAAAAGTTTTTGATTTTACCAATGAAGAATTTGGACAACTTAAAAAAAGAAAAGTAAAAGGTGAAACCACCTGGACGCTAGGTTCTAATGAGAGTGGAAATTTCATCAAAGCTGAGGCCGAGGGTGTCGGATCAGGCTTAGGTAAAGAGGTGCTAATAGATTTAAATAAAACCCCAATTATTAATATTACATGGAAAATTGAGAAAGATTTAACTGGCATAAAAGAAAATTCAAAAAAAGGACATGACTTTGCAGCTAGAGTTTTCGTTGTTAAAAAAATAGGATCAACAGCACTCTCAAATAGAGCTGTAAATTACGTTTTTTCAAGCAACAATGAAATTGGCAAATATTGGCGAAGCCCTTATACAAAGAAATCAATAGATTATGTTCTATCAACTACCAAAGAAAACTTAAATGAGTGGGTTACAGTCAAAGCTAATGTTAAGGAGCATTTTAAATTATTGCATGATCTTGACGTAAATGAACTCAATGGTGTTGCAATAATGACTGATACAGATAATTCTAAATTAAAGGCTGTTTCGTATTATCAAAACATCTATTTTTCAAGTCAATAGCTAGGGTTTAAAATATTTGTTCATTACAATTGAAAAAAAAGATAGAACAATTGCAACTATAACATCCTCAAGAGGAGTAGCATTAGGAACTCCGAAATTCCAAATAACAACACCAATAAGCCAAATGATATAAATTTTCATTTTTATAAATTCATTAGTATAAAAAAAAATACTATTTTGATAGTATTAGATTATGTCAAAAGAATTTAAGTATGTAACCAAGATTTATTACGAGGATACAGATGCTGGTGGAGTAGTTTATTATGCTAACTATTTAAAATTTCTTGAGAGAGCAAGATCTGAAGCAATATACTCTTTAGGTTTGTCTAATAAAGAAATTCTAGAAAAAGAGGGAGTAATAATAATAGTCAAAACATGCAATATTGAATACAAAAAACCTGCAAAGTTTGAAGATGAGATTGAAATTATCTCAAATATAAAAGAAGTTAAAAATTCTTCTTTTAAAATGCGACAGGTAATCAAAAAAAAATTTGATATTATTTCTGAGGCAGATGTAGTCCTTGTGACTGTTAATAAAAAAGGAAAACCAGTAAGAATTCCAAGTATATTAAAAAAATTAATTGACTAGTTTAATTACTTTTTTTAATAAATAAGTCATTTTACTTTCGCTTATTCTTCCAGTATTTACATTTCTAGGACTTGGATGATAACAGCCGACTAATAAAATACCTTTAGAGACTTTAAAAATCTTACCATGACTAAATTTAATTTTTTCTTTAAAATTATAATTTGATTTAAAGTAATAAACACACGCATCAAAACCAATTTTTCCTAATGCAATAATAACCTTTAAATTTTTTAGTTGATTAATTTCTAAATTAAAAAATTTAAAACAATTGTCTAATTCTTGTTTTAATGGTTTGTCTTCAGGTGGAACACATTTTAAAGCTGTTGTAATGAATGATTTTTTTAATTTTAATCCATCATCCAAATGAGTCGAGGTAGATTGATTTGCAATTTTAGCCTTGAAGAGACATTTGTATAAAAAATCAGAGGATTTATCTCCGGTAAATACTCGTCCTGTTCTATTACCACCATGTGCAGCTGGCGCAAGACCTACTAACAAAATCTTACTTTTAATATCACCAAAACCAGTAATTGGTTTCCCCCAATAGGTTTGGCTCATAAATTGCTTTCTCTTTTGGATTGATATTTTTTTTCTAAATTTAACTAGTCGTGGACATTTCTTGCATTTAATAATGGAATTATTCAGATTTTCTATCGACATAAACAATTGCGATAAGAAAGAGAGCTGTCCATAACAAAGCTATCAATGGTTTGATAAGATTTCCAGTACCCCACAAGTTAAAAAAAATTGCACCGATGATTATTCCAATAATATAAATTATTACTACTATATTCATAAGCTTCATTTTTTTTGCACTTTCTTAAATAAAGAAATTCCTTCTTTAATTTTGTTGTTATAAGATTGTTTGAAGCTTTCAAGCTGCCAGCCTGATAGTCTACTTTTTATTTCTTCTAAATTTTTGATTTTCCATTCATCAGTAGTGTTCTCATCTTTCCAAATTCTTTTTTCTTCATTATTTCTAGCACAACCATAACATAATCCACTCACAGGATCTGTTTTACAAATACTAATACAAGGTGAAATAATCATATTTTTTTTAAATTTAGATACTTTTACACAAATATTCGGATTGGACAAATTAGTTCTATAATATATAAAGCAGCAATAATTCGGGCGAGTGGCGGAATTGGTAGACGCGTTGGTCTTAGGAACCAATATGGCAACATGTGAAGGTTCGAGTCCTTTCTCGCCTACCATTATAATATTATGAAAGTTACAGTTCAAAATAAAAAGGGTTTAAGTAAAGATTTAAAGATCTTTGTTGAAAAGGAAATTATAGATAATCATTTGAATGAAAGATATGAAGAGGTTTCAAAAACTGTTCAACTGAAAGGATTTAGACCAGGGAAAGTTCCAAAAGAAGTATTAAAAAGACAATTTGGAAAAGCTATATTTGGTGAAGTATTGGATAAAGTTCTTAAAGAAACAAGTACCAAGGCGTTAAGTGATAACAAAATCAAACCTGCAGGACAGCCAAAAATAGATCTAAAAACTTATGGTGAAGATAAGGATTTAGAATATATAATTTCAGTTACAGAACTTCCAAAAATAGATTTAAAACAAATAGAGAATATTAAAGTTGATGAGTACGAAGTAACTATTGATAAAAAAGAAATTGATAAAAGAATAGAAGATATTGCAAAAAATCAAAAAAATTTTAAGGAAAATGAAAATGCTATCTCAAAAAATGGTGATTTAGTATCATTTGATTATACAGCTACTGTAGATGGAAAAAATTTTAAAGGTAATGAGGGAAAAAATACACAATTAGAACTTGGTAAAGACTTATTTATTAAAGGGTTTGACAAACAGTTAATTGGTGTAAAAAAAAATGACGAAAAAAAAATTCTGATCAAATTACCAGAAAACTTTCCTGAAAAGAATGTTGCAAATAAAAATGCTGAATTTTTATGCAAAATATTATTCATAAAAAATCCTGAAAAAGTTTCTATTAATGATGAATTTGCTAAAAATTTAGGTGCAAAAGATTTAAATGATCTTAAATCTCTGTTAGAGAAACAAATTAATCAAGAATACAAGAACTCTCTTAATATGCTTTCCAAAAAACAAATCCTTGATCAAATTGAAAAATATAAGGTAAGTGAAATACCTCAAAATTTAGTGGATCAAGAATTAAAAATAATTACTGAGGGCTTAAAAGAAGATGAAGTAAAAAAAAAGAGCAAAGAATTCGAAAAAAAAGCAATACAAAGAATAAAAGTTGGGTTGGTGCTTAATGAATTTGGAGAAGCAAATAAAATCAAAATTGAAGAAAATGAAATTCAATCTGAAATACAGAAACAATTAAGAATGATGCCAGGTCAAGAAAAGTTTTTAATGGATTATTATCAGAAAAACCCGTCAGCGGTTGCGAGTTTACGAGGAAATATTTATGAGGAGAAAATTATTGAGGCTATAAAATTGAAAGCAAAAACTAACAAAAAAACAATTAATAAAGAAGAAGCTGAAAAGATTTTAAAAGTAGAAAATGAAAAGCAAATTAAAGCTCAGAGCCGTGATAGTAACGATATTGTTCTAGATAAAGAGAATGATGCACCAATTGAAAAAAAACAAACAAAGAAAAAAACAAAATCTGTTAGTAAGAAGCCAGCCAAAGCAAAAAAAGTTAGCAAAAAGTAATCACAAGTTGTATAAGTATAACGAATCGTTATATGAATAAAATAAACGAACATATGAATACATTAATACCAATGGTGGTAGAACAATCTAGCCGTGGTGAGCGTGCGTATGATATTTATTCAAGATTACTTAAAGAGAGGATCGTTTTTCTAACTGGACCTATAAACGATCAGGTCGCGTCGCTCGCAACTGCACAACTTCTTTTCTTGGAGTCTGAAAATCCAAAAAAAGATATATTTTTTTATATAAATAGCCCAGGTGGACTCGTTACAGCAGGTCTAGGAATTTATGATACAATGCAATTTATTAAACCCGACGTTTCAACTTTATGCATAGGACAAGCTGCATCAATGGGTTCATTTTTATTAGCAGCTGGGACTAAAGGAAAAAGATTCTCTTTACCAAATGCAAGAGTAATGGTTCACCAACCATCTGCTGGATTTCAAGGACAGGCAACAGATATAGAGATACATGCAAATGAGGTATTATCATTAAAAAAAAGATTAAATGAAATTTATTCAAAGCATACAGGTAAATCTGTGGATGAAATTAAATCTGCCCTTGAACGAGATAATTTTATGACACCCCTTCAAGCTAAAGACTTTGGTCTAATAGATAAAGTTGTAGAAAAAAGAGATTAATTCACAATATCTAGTAATTAGATCAACCTATACTTGATTATTTAAACTTAATTGTAATAAAGTATATAAATCGATTCGTTTTATAAATAATTTATGAGTTCAAATAATAAAAATATTCTTTACTGTTCTTTCTGCGGAAAGAGTCAGCATGAAGTAAGAAAACTTATTGCAGGCCCAACAGTTTTTATTTGTGATGAGTGTGTTGAATTATGCATGGACATAATTAAAGAGGAAAGTAAGGATACTTTAGTTAAGCATCAAGACGGCTTGCCTTCACCTAAGGAAATATGTTCGATATTAGATGACTACGTAATTGGTCAGAAACATGCAAAGGAAGTTTTATCTGTTGCGGTTCATAATCATTATAAAAGATTAAATTATGAGTCTAAAACAAATAAAAACGTAGAATTAGCTAAATCAAATATTTTATTGGTGGGTCCTACAGGTTGTGGAAAAACTCTTCTAGCACAAACACTTGCAAGAATTTTAGATGTACCTTTTACTATGGCTGATGCTACAACTCTAACAGAGGCGGGGTATGTTGGTGAAGATGTAGAAAATATTATTTTAAAATTATTACAAGCAGCTGACTATAATGTAGAAAAGGCTCAGAGAGGAATAGTCTATATAGACGAAGTTGATAAAATTAGTAGAAAGTCTGAAAACCCTTCAATTACACGTGATGTGTCTGGAGAAGGAGTACAACAAGCTTTGTTAAAAATAATGGAAGGCACTATTGCAAGTGTTCCTCCACAAGGAGGTCGAAAACATCCACAACAAGAATTTTTACAGGTAGATACAACAAATATTTTATTTGTATGTGGTGGGGCTTTTGCTGGATTAGATAAAATAATTTCACAAAGAGACAAAGGTACAGCTATTGGTTTCGGAGCTGAAGTTAAAAGTATCGATGAGAAAAAAACTGGAGAATTAATGAAAACTTTGGAGCCGGAAGATCTACTTAAATATGGCTTAATACCAGAATTCATTGGAAGGCTTCCGATTATAGCTACGCTAGAGGATTTAGACGAAAAATCATTAATCAAAATTCTACAAGAGCCAAAAAATTCTTTAATCAAACAATACCAAGAGTTATTTAAACTAGAGGGAGCAAAATTAATTTTTAAAGAGAATGCAACCAAAGAGATTGCATTAAAAGCAATTTCAAAAAAAACTGGTGCAAGAGGTTTGAGATCGATACTTGAAAACATATTATTAAAAACCATGTTTGAATTACCTAGTTTAGAAAATGTTGATGAAGTTATAGTAGATTCGGGTGCGGCCAAAGGGCTTTCGCAACCAATTATTGTACATTCAAAAAATGCACAAAGTAAAAATAAAAACACAAAAACAACAGCGGCCTAGCTATATATAATAAACTCTAAATATCTATTGCAATATTTATAATTATATCCATATTAATAGTATGGAAATTAAACGAAATCTACCATTATTGCCATTAAGAGACATAGTTGTATTCCCAAGTATGGTAATACCACTGTTTGTTGGCAGAGATAAATCAATTTCTGCACTTAATGAAGTGATGCAAAGTGATAAAAAAATTATATTAGTTACTCAAAAAAATTCAGAAGTAGACGATCCAAAGAAAAATGATATTTTTTCATATGGATGTGAGAGTAATATTTTGCAACTACTAAAATTGCCAGATGGAACTGTAAAAGTGTTAGTAGAGGGAAATAGAAGAGTAAAAATTACAGATTTTAAAGATGAAGATAAATTTATAAATTGCAGTTTCGAATATTTCAACGATATTGATGAAAAGAGTGATGATTTAAACGCATTAGCCGGAACAGCATTAAAAAGATTAGAAAAACTATCTTCTATTAATAAAAAAATTTCAAATGAAACAATCACAAGTATTAAAGACCTTAAGGAACCATCAAAAATAGCTGATAATATTGCTTCTCATCTAAATATTACGATTTCAGAAAAACAACAAATATTTGAGACAGCTGATATCAAAAAAAGATTAAATGCCGTGATTAAAATTATGGATAATGAAACAAGTATAATTGGAGTAGAAAAAAGGATTAGAGGTAGAGTTAAAACTCAAATGGAGAAAACTCAAAGAGAATATTATCTTAACGAACAATTGAAAGCTATCCAGAAAGAGTTAGGAGAGATTGAAGACGGAAAGGATGAAACCTCAAATTTAAACAAGGCAATACTGAAAGCGAAAATGCCTAAAGAAGTCCAAAAAAAATGCATGTCAGAGCTTAAAAAGCTTAGAAGTATGAGTCCCATGTCAGCTGAAGCAACGGTTGTAAGGAATTATTTAGACTGGATGATAGATTTGCCTTGGCATAAAAAGGATAAAGTTGACATTGATTTGGACAAAGCATTAAAAATTTTAGATGAAGATCATTTTGGTTTGGATAAAGTAAAAGAGAGAATTGTAGAGTTTTTAGCTGTTCAAAAGAGAATGGAAAAAATAAAAGGCCCAATTTTATGTTTAGTGGGACCCCCGGGTGTTGGAAAGACATCTTTAGGTAAGTCAATAGCTAAAGCAACTAACAGACAATTTGTTAGAATTTCTCTAGGTGGAATAAGAGATGAAGCAGAAGTAAGAGGTCACAGAAGAACATACATAGGTTCGTTACCAGGAAAAATAATTCAAATGATGAAAAAAGCTGGCACAAAGAATCCATTATTTCTTTTAGATGAAATTGACAAAATTGGTAATGATTATAGAGGAGATCCATCATCAGCTTTACTTGAAGCTTTAGATCCAGAACAAAATACTACATTTAATGATCATTATTTAGAGGTAGATTACGATCTATCTGATGTGATGTTCGTTACTACAGCAAACACTTTAAATATACTACCGCCTTTACTTGATAGGATGGAAGTAATTAGAATCCCTGGCTATACAGAAGATGAGAAAATTAATATTGCTGATAAGTTTCTATTACCTAAAGCTATCAAAGAAAATGGTGTTAAAAAAGGAGAAATGGATATCTCAGATGGAACATTGAAGCAAATCATAAGAAATTATACACGAGAATCTGGAGTAAGAAATTTAGAGAGAGAGATTTTTAAAGTTTCAAGAAAAGTAGTCAAAAAAATTGTTTCTTCAGAGGAAACAACAGTAAAAATTAATAAGGATAATATTAGTGATTTTTTAGGAATTAAAAAATTCAAGTTCGGCGAATTAGAAAATAATGACAAAATTGGAATAGTGACAGGTTTAGCATGGACAGAATTTGGTGGTGAAATTTTAAAAATTGAGACTGTAAATATGCCAGGTAAAGGCAGAATGCAAATTACTGGTAAGCTAGGGGACGTAATGCAAGAGTCTGTAAAAGCTGCTAAATCTTACGTAAGATCTAAAAGTTTAGAATTTGGGATTATTCCACCTATCTTTGAGAAAAAAGATTTTCATATCCATGTACCTGAAGGAGCAACTCCGAAAGATGGTCCATCAGCTGGAATTGCTATGGTTACATCTATTGTTTCTTCAATAACTAAAATACCAGTAAGAAGAGATCTTGCTATGACAGGTGAAGTAACAATAACCGGACAAGTTCTCCCAATTGGTGGTTTAAAAGAGAAATTATTAGCTGCTCATAGAGCGGGTATAAAAGAAGTTTTAATACCGAAAGAAAATGAAAAAGATCTTACCGACATACCAAAAAAAGTGAAAGAGGATATAAAAATCACTACAGTTGAAATTGTAGAAGATGTTTTGAAAATTGCTTTAACCAAACAATTAAAACCTGTTGAGTGGGTAGAGGTAGAAAAAATTTCTTCTGAAAAGAAAAAAGACGAATCTCAAGCCAGTATTCAGTAATTAATAATTTACTTTAATTTAACCTTGTTGTATTAGTACCAAACATTTTGGGCGGTTAGCTCAGTTGGTAGAGCATCTCGTTTACACCGAGGGGGTCAAAGGTTCGAGTCCTTTACTGCCCACCAAAATGGGGGTGTAGCTCAATTGGTTAGAGCATCCGCCTGTCACGCGGAAGGCTGCGGGTTCGAGTCCCGTCACTCCCGCCATTAATTTGTCTTAACAATAAATATGCCATAATTTTAAAATATAGATGTTATGTTCTTATAAATATGAGTAAAAAAAATTTTTTAATTAAAATCTGGAAAATATTTTCGAGATTATATGTTTTAATTTTTGGGAGAAAAAGTCTTCAGTGTTTCAATGATATAATTTTATCATTATCATTACATGCTAAAGGATATAAAAATTATGGAAATTTTAGAGCAACAGGAGAAGAGAATTTTATAAAAATAATATCGGGAGAAATTAAAGTATGTTTAGATATTGGTGCGAACATAGGAAATTATTCAAAACTACTCCTTAAAGAGACAAATGCAAAAGTTTATGCGTTTGAACCTATGGAAAAATCATTTGAGGAGCTAAAAAAAATAAAAGAGGTATACAAAGATAGATTTTTTATTGAACAAATAGCTCTTGGTAATGAAGATGGTGATAAACAAATTTACTCGGCTAATAACATATCTGAAAAAGCATCTCTTGAAAAAAATTTGGAAAAATTATCTTTTATAGAAAAAGATAATCTTAAAGTATTTGATGTTATGATAAAAAAAATAGACTCATTAAACTTTTTTGATAACAATAGCAAAGTTGACTTTGTAAAAATAGATGTCGAGGGTCATGAATATGAAGTAATACAGGGAGCTAAAAAATTTATAGATTTCAACTCACCAAAATTTATTCAAATTGAGATAAATTGGCATCAATTATTTAAAAAAGTAAATCTCTTTGAATTTTCTAAATTATTAAATGATTATGAAATCTTTAAAATTTTACCCCATGGTAAAAAACTGATTTTTATAGATCCAACAAGGCCAGAAAATAATATTTTACACTTATCAAATTTTGTTTTTATAAGAAAAGATATTTCCAAGAAATATAAATGAAAAAACTTAAAAATATCATCATCTATTACCCATCTTTTGAAAAAGGAGGGGCAACTTTTAATTTAATTAATTTTGCCAATCTCGCTGCAAAAAAAAAAATTAATATTAGTTTAATTTCAAATATAAGTATAAAAAATCAAAAAAAATTTTTATCACGTCAAATTAATGTTTTTAGAGTAAAAAGTACCGAAAGATATTTTTTATCTAGAAGAATAACTTCTCTTTTTGGATCTTTATTCATATTAATAAAGTTATTATTAGCTTCAAATAAAAATACTATGTTCTTCTCATTTCAAAGTCATATTATTCCACTTTTTTTTTGTACAATTTTTTTTAAAAAAATAGTAATTAGAAATTCAGAGGATGCTATTGATGCAACTAAATATGCTGATAATTTTGTATCCGCTTATGTAGTTATTTTTTTAAAAAGTTTTTTTTACTTTTTTTCTAATGGAATAATTACAAACTCGTTGAAATCAAAAAAATCTTTAGAAAAACTTACTTTTAATATTAAAAGTATAAATTTAATATTTAACCCGTATTTACATAAAATTATTAGTTTTAAAAAAAAAAAAAGAAAAAAAATTATTTTATCTGTAGGAAGATTTTGTAAACAAAAAAATCAATCCTTAACCATAAAAGCTTTTAAGACTTTTATCAAAGATAACAAAGACTATAAATTACTACTAGTAGGACACGGTGCAGACGAAAATAAATTAAAAAAATTAATCAAAAAATTAAATTTACAAAAAAATGTAATAATTAAAGATTGGTCAAGCAATATGGAGAAATATTATACTACAAGCAAATTATTAGTTTTTCCTTCTCTGTATGAAGGTTTACCTAATACTTTAATAGATGCACTTAATTATAGTTTACCCTGTATAAGTACAAAATGCAGTGGTGCAGAAGATATATTATCAAAATATTATAAGTATTTTGTCAAACATAATGACTCAAAAGAACTAAGTAAGTTAATGATAAATGCTATTAACAATTATGATGCCATTTTAAACTCAACAAGAAATGAGCATAAAAAACTTAAACGATTTTTGGTATTAAGTCAGGTCAACAAATATATAAAATTTTTGAAAATTGTTTTAAATAAATAATATGTAATTCTTATTTCCATATTTTGATAATGATTCTCAATTTAATCATTCGATTAATAAATAAGCCATAAAAAACGTGACTAATTTGCACTATATATTAGTTTAAAAATATTTATATAGAACATGTGTTAATATAGAATTTAATGAAATTAATTTTTAAAAAAAAACAATATAATAAGAATCTTTTCAAAATTTTCTTATTCAAAGATTAAAATATTTAACAATATGAGTGCTGAATTTTTAAAGGATTATTTTCCAATCATGCTATTTTTATTTATAGCACTGGGACTAAGTATTGGTTTTATAATTTTAAATTTTGTATTTTCTCCAAAAAATCCAGATCCAGAAAAATTGTCTGCATACGAATGTGGATTTGAACCTTTTAATGATTCTAGAATGGAATTTGATGTTAGATTTTATTTAGTAGCTATTTTGTTCATAATATTTGATTTAGAAATAGCATTTTTATTTCCTTGGGCAATATCTCTTGGAACAATAGGACTTTATGGATATTTATCAATGTTAGTTTTTCTATTTATACTTACTATAGGATTTATTTATGAGTGGAAAAAAGGAGCTTTGGATTGGGAGTAATTAAATGATCGATATAGAAAAAGAAAAAAAAATACCTGATGAATTTAAACAATTAGCAAAAGATTTTGCAGATAAGGGCTTCATCACAACTTCATTTGATAATTTAGTTAATTGGGCAAGAACAGGATCTCTTCACTGGATGACTTTTGGTCTGGCCTGTTGTGCAGTTGAAATGATGCAAACTTCTATGCCCAGATACGATTTGGAGAGATTTGGAGCTGCACCACGAGGTTCACCAAGACAATCAGATGTTATGATTGTAGCGGGAACGCTAACGAACAAGATGGCGCCAGCTTTACGTAAAGTTTATGATCAAATGCCAGAACCAAGATATGTAATATCAATGGGAAGCTGTGCAAATGGTGGAGGATATTATCATTACTCTTATTCAGTGGTGAGAGGTTGTGATAAGATTGTACCTGTAGATATCTATGTACCAGGTTGCCCACCATCTGCTGAAGCGTTGTTATATGGCATCATGCAGTTGCAAAAAAAAATCCGTAACAATGGATCTTTAGAGAGGTAATTTGATGTTTTCATTACAAGACTTAGAAAAAAAAATTAATTCAGAACTAACAACTAAGATAAATACTTCAAAAATAAATCACTCTCAAATTTTTATTAATATTGATAGCGAAGACTTAATAGATGTTATCTTATTTCTTAAAAATAATGAAAACACAAAATTTAGGCAACTTATAGATATAACAGCTGTCGATTACCCACAAAAAGACAAAAGATTTAAGTTAGTATATATGTTTTTAAGTCACGAATATAATTCTAGGTTAGTTTTGGAATGCCTCATCAATGAGGATGAAATTGTTCCCACAATTACAAAGATTTATCCTGCATCTAATTGGATGGAAAGAGAAGTTTTTGACATGTATGGTATCAAGTTTAAAGATCATCCAGACCTTAGAAGAATTTTAACAGATTATGGTTTTGAAGGGTTTCCACTTCGAAAAGATTTTCCTTTAACGGGTCATAATGAGGTTAGATATAGTGAAGATGAAAAGAAAGTTATATATGAACCAGTTAAACTTGAGCAAAATTATAGAAATTTTGATTATGAAAGTCCTTGGGAAGGAACGAAATATATTAACAAAAATACTAAAGACAAATAATGTCCAAACAAACAAAAACACTAAATTTAAATTTCGGTCCTCAACACCCAGCTGCTCATGGAGTATTAAGACTAATTTTAGAACTTGATGGCGAGGTAGTTGAAAAAGCGGATCCTCATATAGGATTATTACACCGTGGAACTGAAAAGTTAATAGAACATAAAACTTATTCACAAGCAGTACCATATTTTGATAGACTTGATTATGTTGCTCCAATGAACCAAGAACACGCTTTTGCATTAGCGATAGAAAAAATTCTCAAGATAGAGGTACCAATAAGAGCTCAATACATAAGAGTTTTATTTTGTGAAATAGGAAGAATACTAAGTCATATATTAAATATAACTACCCAAGCTTTAGATGTTGGT
Source organism: uncultured Pelagibacteraceae bacterium (assembly GCA_902582315.1). Lineage (GTDB taxonomy): Bacteria > Pseudomonadota > Alphaproteobacteria > Pelagibacterales > Pelagibacteraceae > Pelagibacter. The sequence continues at coordinate 109,144 of CACHRP010000002.1, read as the reverse complement.
GCTTTAACACCCTCTTTATGGGGTTTTGAAGAAAGAGAAACACTAATGACTTTTTATGAGAGAGTTTCTGGATCAAGACTACACGCAAACTACTTCAGAGCAGGTGGTGTTCATAAAGATCTGCCAAGAGGTTTAGAAAATGATATCTCTGATTTTATAAAAAAATTTCCAAAAATTATTGATGATTTAGAAACTTTATTAACAGATAATAGAATTTTCAAACAAAGGAATGTTGATATTGGAGTTGTTTCAAAACAAGATGCACTCGATTATTCATTTTCTGGTGTGATGTTGAGAGGTTCGAACGTCGCATGGGATTTAAGAAAATCACAACCATATGATTGCTACGAACAAATGGAATTTAATATCCCAGTTGGAACAAATGGCGATTGCTATGACAGATATTTGTGTAGAGTTGAGGAGATGAGAGAGAGTGTGAAAATAATTGATCAATGTATAAAAAATATGCCAAAAGGCCCTATTAAAACTTTAGATGGTAAAATTTCACCACCACCAAAAAAAGTTTTAAAAGAATCTATGGAAGCGTTAATTCATCATTTCAAGTTGTTTACTGAGGGTTACAGAGTAAATAAAGATGAAATTTATACAGCTGTTGAAGCACCAAAGGGAGAATTTGGAGTATATTTAATTTCTGATGGATCAAGCAAACCTTATAAATGTAAGATTAGAGCACCAGGTTTTTCTCACCTTCAAGCTATGGATTATTTAATAAAAGGCCATATGTTAGCCGATGTTCCTGCAGTATTGGGATCTTTAGATATAGTTTTTGGAGAGATAGATAGATGAGTATTAAAAAAATATCAAAACAACAACCAGAGAAATTTGAATTTAATGACATTAATTTAAAAACCTCAAAACGAATTATATCTAAGTATCCAGAAGGAAAACAACAAAGCGCGGTAATGTCTTTGTTATATCTTGCACAAAATCAGAATCAAAATTGGATACCACTTGCAGCGATGAAGTACATAGCAAAGCTATTAAACATGCCTTATATAAAAGTTTATGAAGTAGCTACATTTTATTCAATGTATAATTTGAGTCCTGTAGGAAAATACTTCTATCAGGTATGTACCACAACCCCATGCATGTTAAGAGGAGCGTATAAACTAGTTGAGGCATGTAAAGAAAAGATATCAAAAAATGAGAATGAAATTTCAGAAGATGGGAATTGTTCTTGGGTTGAAGTTGAATGTTTAGGAGCATGTGTAAATGCACCAATGATCCAAATTAATGAAAACTATTACGAGGATTTGAGTAAAGAAAAACTAATAAAAATTATAGATGAAACAAAAAATGGTAAGCAACCAAAACCTGGATCATATAAAGGTAGATTTAGCTCAGCACCAGAAACGGAAAGAACAACACTAAATAATTTAAAAAATGCTTGAAGATAAAGATAGAATATTTCAGAATTTGTATGGCGATAATGGAATCGATGTTGAGTCATCTAAATTAAGAGGAGATTGGGTTAATACAAAAGAGATATGCTTGAAAGGTAAAAACTGGATAATAGACGAGATTAAATCTTCTGAACTTAGAGGTAGAGGTGGAGCAGGATTTCCAACGGGATTAAAATGGTCTTTTGCACCAAAAGAAATCTCAAAACCACATTACTTAGTCATAAATGCTGACGAGTCAGAACCAGGTACTTGTAAAGATCGCGATATTCTAAGATTTGAACCACAAAAATTAATAGAAGGTTGCTTAATTGCATCTTACGCTGTAGGTGCCCATAAATGCTATATTTATATTAGAGGAGAATATTTCAACGAGGGACAAAATTTACAAAAGTCAATTGATGAAGCCTATGAAAAAAAATTAATTGGTAAAAATGCATGTGGTACTGGATGGGATTTAGATGTTTATATTCATTATGGAGCAGGCGCATACATTTGTGGTGAAGAAACAGCTTTGTTAGAAAGTATTGAGGGTAATAAGGGTCAACCAAGACTCAAACCACCATTCCCTGCACTAATTGGTCTTTATGGTTGTCCTACAATAGTTAATAATGTCGAGACAATTGCAGTTGTTCCAACAATTTTAAGAAGAGGTGCAAAATGGTTTTCAAGTTTAGGTAATCCAAAAAATACAGGAACTAAAATTTTTTGTATTTCTGGCAATGTAAATAGACCATGTAATGTTGAGGAAGAAATGGGTGTTACATTAAAAGAGCTAATTGAAAAACATGCGGGAGGAGTAATAGGTGGTTGGGAAAATCTTAAAGCAGTAATTCCTGGTGGCTCATCAATGCCAATGTTACCAAAAGAAACCTGTGATACAATTAAAATGGATTTTGATTCTTTGATACAACAAAAAAGTGGACTTGGTACTGCTGGTATAATTGTAATTAATAAAGACCAAGATATTATAGCATGTATGGCAAGAATAGCGCGATTTTATAAACATGAGAGTTGTGGTCAATGTACTCCATGTAGAGAAGGTTCTGGTTGGATGTGGAGAATGCTAGAGAGAATGAAAAATAATGAGGCATCAAGGGAAGAAATAGAGATGTTAGAGGAAGTAACTAAACAAATTGAGGGACATACAATATGTGCATTTGGTGAAGGATCTTCATGGCCAGTGCAGGGTCTTTTAAGACATTTTAAAAAAGAGATAATAAAAAGAAATAATTTCAATCCGTTAGTAAATACAAATAAAAATATTCCTTATTTGGTTGACCAACATTTATTAGACAAAGAAAATGCTTAAATTAAAAATAAATGATAAAGAAATAGAAGTTGAAGAGGGGTTAACAGTTCTTCAGGCATGTGAAGTGGCTGGTGTTGAGATACCAAGATTTTGTTACCACGAAAGATTATCTATAGCTGGAAATTGTAGAATGTGTTTAGTAGAAATGGAAAAATCTCCTAAACCAATAGCATCGTGTGCTATGCCTGCTACTGAAGGAATGAACATTAAAACAAATACTCCACTTGTTGAGAAAGCAAGAAAAGGAGTAATGGAATTTCTACTTGTTAATCACCCATTAGATTGTCCTGTTTGTGATCAAGGAGGCGAATGTGATCTTCAAGATCAATCAATGTACTACGGAGTTGACAAATCAAGGTTTAAAGAAAACAAAAGATATGTACCAGAGAAGTATATGGGCCCACTTATAAAAACTCAAATGACAAGATGCATACATTGTACAAGGTGTGTAAGATTTGCTACCGAAATTGCTGGAGTACCAGAAATAGGTGCAATAGGTCGAGGTGAAGACATGCAGATTACAACTTATTTGGAGAAAGCTATGGAATCGGAACTTTCAGCTAATGTCGTAGATCTTTGTCCTGTTGGTGCATTGACATCAAAACCATATGTTTTTGAAGCAAGACCTTGGGAATTGAAAAAAACTGAAACAATTGATGTAATGGATGCAGTCGGATCAAATATCAGAGTTGACACTTACGGGTGGGAAGTAAAAAGAGTACTTCCAAGAAATAATGATGATATAAATGAAGAATGGATATCAGATAAAACCAGATATGCATGCGACGGACTAAAAAATCAAAGACTAGATACCCCTTTCTTAAAAAAAGACGGGAAATTTGAAAAAATAACTTGGAATGAAGCTTACGATATCTTAACAAAAAAAATTGAAAGTGTTTTACCCGATAAAATTGCAGGTATTACTGGCGACCTGACCGACATGGAGACAATGTACATAGTTAAAGAATTTTTTGAAAAGACAATTAAGTCACCAAATTTAGACAGTAGAGATGATCACGTATATGTAGATAATAGCGATCGGTCAAACTATATATTTAACCCAACTTTAAATGGTATTGAAGAAAGTGATCTAGTTCTTATTATTGGTGCAAATCCGAGGTACGAAGCCACTATATTAAATTCAAGAATAAGAAAATCTTATTTAAGTAATAATTTACAAATTTTTAGTTATGGAGATGTTGGAGATTTGACATATCCATATAAAATTTTACCCAATGATACTTCGGAAATTAAGACTTTGATCAATGGAGATAATGAATTAAGTAAAAAAATAATTTTAGCAAAAAAACCAATAGTTATTCTTGGCCAATCGTTTTTTAAACTAAAATCAGCTCAAAATTTATTTTATAAGTTAAAAGATTTTTTAAAATCTAATGGTAAGATAAACGAAGATTGGAACGCAATAGGAATTATATCAAATCACTCATCAACTGTAGGTGCGTATGATCTAGATTTAATTAATTCTGAAAGTAATAGAAACTCAACTTTAGAAAATATCCAAAATAACAAAAATGAAATTATATTTTTATTTGGACAAGATAATTTAAATTTTACAAAGAAAAATGAATTTGTTGTTTATATTGGCACGCACGGAGATAAAGGTGCTGAAATTTCAGATCTAATTTTACCTGGAGCTGCCTATACAGAAAAAGAAACCCATTATACAAATCTAGAAGGCAGATTACAAAAAACGTATAAAGCTTCATTCCCTCCTGGTGATGCTTTAGAAGATTGGGAGATTGTAAATAAATTATCAGAATTAATAAAAAGAAAAAAATTGTTTAAAGATAAAAATGAACTAGTAGATAGTATGGTAAATTACTTAAAACTAAAAAGTGAAAAAACATCGGATCCTTTAGCAAAAGCACAAGGTGAATTTACGAATGAAAAAATTCATGTGAGCGAAATCGATTATTATTATAGCAATGTAATCGCAAGAGCCTCAAAAACAATGTCTGAATGTAGAAATAGTCTTTTAAAGCTTAAAAGGACAGGAACTGACGGGTAATATATGGACTATTTTTACACGCTAATTTTAGAAACATATAAAATTTTATTTTTATTATTGCCCTTATTAACAGCAGTCGCAATGATTGTTTGGTTAGACAGAAGAGTTTGGGCATTTGTTCAAAAAAGAAAAGGTCCAAATGTTGTTGGCCCATTTGGCTTATTTCAATCTTTGGCTGATGCTCTCAAATATATTTTTAAAGAAATTATTATACCCGCAAGCTCAAATAAAATAGTTTTTATACTAGCCCCAATAACTACTATGACATTAGCTTTAATTTCGTGGGCTGTTATTCCATTCAGCGAAGATTTTGTTTTAGCAAATATAAATGTTGGAATTTTGTATTTATTCGCAATCTCATCTCTTGGTGTTTATGGTATAATTATGGGTGGCTGGGCATCAAATTCAAAATATCCATTTTTAGGAGCCATTAGATCTGCTGCACAGATGGTTTCATACGAGGTATCAATTGGAGTAATAATTATAAATGTACTACTTTGTGTAGGATCTTTGAATCTTACTGACATAGTTTTGGCACAAGATAAAGTTTGGTTTGTAATACCGTTATTTCCGATGTTTGTTATTTTTTTTATATCTGCACTAGCAGAAACAAATCGTCCACCATTTGATTTACCTGAGGCTGAGGCTGAATTAGTTGCGGGTTATCAAACTGAGTATTCAGGTATGATGTATGCAATGTTTTGGTTAGGAGAGTATGCAAATATTTTACTTATGTGCGCTATGGGATCTATATTATTTTTAGGTGGCTGGTTATCACCGATTAATATTTATCCATTCGACTTAGTGCCCCCAGCGTTATGGTTTATAATTAAAATCCTATTTTTATTTATACTTTTTGCGTTGGTAAAAGCAATTGTTCCAAGATATAGATACGATCAACTTATGAAATTAGGATGGAAAATATTTTTACCATTTTCATTAATATGGGTAGTGTTAACAGCGGGTTTTTTATTATATTTTGATCTATTACCAAAGGTTTAATTTATGAAAATTTCTAGAATTTTAAAAACTATATTCATGCTAGATTTTTTAACTGGTTTAATGATTGCAATCAAAGAAGCTTTCAAAGCAAAAAAAACTTTAAATTATCCATTTGAAAAAGGCAAGATTAGTCCTAGAGCAAGAGGCGAACATGCTTTAAGAAGATATCCCAATGGAGAGGAAAGATGTATTGCATGTAAATTGTGCGAAGCTGTATGTCCTGCACAGGCAATAACCATAGAGTCAGAACAAAGAGAAGATGGTAGCAGAAAAACCACAAGATATGACATTGATATGCTAAAGTGCATATATTGTGGATTATGTGAAGAGTCGTGTCCGGTAGATGCAATAGTACAAGGACCGAATTTTGAATTCGCAACAGAGACCAGAGAAGAATTATATTACAATAAGGAAAAATTACTCGAAAACGGAGATAGATGGGAAAATGTTTTAGCTGCTAATATTAAGGCAGATAATCCTTATAGGTAATTAATGATAGCACACGCCTTTTTTTTTTATTTTTTTTCATTTATTGCGGTTGTGTCTGCAATTATGGTTACAGTTTCAAAAAATACTGTACATTCAGTTTTCTTTTTAATTTTAGATTTTATTAGTATTTCAAGCTTATTTATAATGATAGGCGCTGAATTTTTAGGAATGATAATGCTAATAGTTTATGTTGGAGCAGTTGCTGTTTTATTTTTATTTGTGGTTATGATGTTAAATGTGGCAAAACAAAAAAATACTTGGTTTAAATCTTCAACTAATTCTGCTCATATACCAATAGGTCTTTTAGTAAGTATCATAATTTTCTTCGAAGTAATCATTGTAATTGGCGGCTGGAAATATAAACCTGAACTATCCAACAAAATAGTCGTTTCGGATATTACCAATACTCATTCTATAGGAAATGTCTTATATACAGACTACATTCATCTCTTCCAATTATCCGGAATGGTATTACTTGTTGCTATGATTGGTGCAATTGTTCTCACATTTAGAAAAAGGGAGGGCATAAGAAGACAAAGTTACTTTAAGCAATTATCAAGAGAAAGAAATGATGGCGTCTCACTTGTCAATGTAAAATCACACCAAGGAGTTAAAATAGATGATTGAAATTGGCATTGGTCATTACCTAACTCTAGGTGCAATTATTTTTCTTATTGGAATAGTTGGAATATTTCTTAATAGAAAAAATGTAATTGTAATATTGATGAGCATTGAATTAATCCTTCTTGCCGTAAATATTAATCTAGTATCATTTTCAATATATATGAATGACATTAGTGGACAGATCTTTACTTTATTTATTCTAACAGTTGCAGCAGCAGAAGCAGCTATAGGTCTTGCAATAATTGTAGTTTTCTACAGAAACTCTGGAACAATTCGAGTAGAGGAAATAGAAAAATTGAAAGGCTAAAGTGGAATATTTCATTTTATTTTTACCATTAACAGCAGCAATATTATCTGGTTTTTTTAGTAAATTAATTGGAGAAAAATTTTGTAATTATATTACTTGTTTATTTACAACTATAAGTGCAATTTTATCAATTATTATTTTCTACAATGTAATTATTAATGGATATGAAAATAATTTACTTATTGCAAAATGGATAAACTCTGGAAGCCTGCAAGTGAATTGGTCTATCAAAATTGATACACTTTCGGCTGTTATGTTAGTAGTTGTAAATTCAATTTCATCATTAGTACACATCTATTCCATTGGATACATGTCTCATGATCCACATAAACCAAGATTTATGGCTTATTTGTCATTATTTACCTTTGCAATGTTAACTTTAGTGACCTCTGATAATTTTTTACAATTATTCTTTGGCTGGGAAGGTGTAGGTTTATGTTCATATTTCTTAATTGGATTTTGGTTTAAAAAAAATTCTGCAAATTCTGCAGCTATCAAAGCTTTTTTAGTAAATAGAGTTGGAGATTTTGGTTTTGCATTAGGAATTTTTTTAATCTTTTATTTATTTGGAACAGTAAATTATGACGAAGTTTTTCAAAAAATAAGTTTGTTTATAAATGATGAATTAAATTTTCTTGGTATAAAAGTTAATAGTATAGATCTAATTTGTATCCTTTTATTTATTGGTGCAATGGGTAAGTCAGCTCAATTTTTTCTACACACCTGGCTTCCTGATGCAATGGAAGGACCCACTCCAGTATCTGCATTAATTCATGCTGCTACAATGGTTACAGCTGGTGTATTTTTAGTTGTTAGGTGTTCCCCAATATATGAATATTCTGAGTTTGCTTTATCAATTGTAACAATTATTGGAATGACAACAGCAATATTTGCTGGAAGCGTTGCATTAGTACAGGATGATATAAAAAAAATTATTGCTTACTCAACTTGCAGCCAACTTGGATATATGTTTTTTGCTACTGGTGTAGGTGCCTATAATGTTGCTATGTTTCATTTATTTACTCATGCTTTTTTTAAAGCTTTACTATTCTTAGGTGCAGGGTCGGTGATTCATGCTTTCCATGAAGAACAAAATATTAATAATATGGGAGGAGTAAAAGATAAGCTTCCCGTTACATATGCCCTAATGCTAATTGGTACTCTTGCTCTAACAGGCTTTCCATTATTATCTGGATTTTTTTCTAAAGACGCAATAATAGAGTTTGCTTACTTAAAAAATAGTTCGCTAGGATATTACGCAGCATCAATAGGAATTTTTACTGCTTTGTTGACATCCATTTACTCCTGGAGGTTAATATTCAAAACTTTTCATGGAGATTATAATAACCATTCAATAAAGATTGAAAAAATTCATGAGTCACCTATGGTGATGACAATTCCTCTCATTATTTTAGCTATTGGTTCAATTTTCGCAGGTTATTTTTTTAAAGATTTATTTATAGGTTTTGAAAAAAGTTATCAATTCTGGAACTCATCAATTTTTTTTTTAGAACCTTTAAGTAGTGAGCATCCACCAAAATGGTTTATATTTTTAACACCTACATTAGTTACTGTTTCAATACCTATAGCTTATTATTTTTTTGTTAAAAGAAAAGATTTACTACCTGTGATAGTAGATAACAATCGACCCTTTTATAATTTTTTAAAAAATAAATGGTACTTTGATGAAATTTATGAATTCTTATTCGTAAAAAGTCTAAAAAAAATTGGTCTTTATTTTTGGAAAAAAATCGATGGTCTTGTAATTGATAGATTTGGTCCTGATGGCATATCTAGTATAATTAAGATACTTTCTAACAAAGCAGTAAAGTTCCAATCTGGATACATATATCAATATGCATTTATAATGTTAGTCGGTTTTTCAGCTTTATTAACTTATTTAATAATTAAATGATGAATATACCAATTTTAAGTTTATTAATATGTGTTCCTACTGTTGGTGCTTTATTTATTCTTTTTACAAAATCAACAGAAAAATATAATAGTCATAAATATATATCTGTTTTTATCAGTATAATTAATTTTATTTTATCAATCTATCTTTGGTATAAATTTGATAATTCAAACTCATCTTTCCAATTCGTTGAAAACAGAGAATGGATTTATGGATTTATAAATTACAAGGTGGGTGTAGATGGAATATCAATTTTATTTGTAGTTCTCACAACTTTTATTACTCCGTTATGTATACTTTCAGTAAATAGTACTATTAAAAACCGTTTAAAAGATTTTCTTGTTGCTATATTGATAATGGAAAGCCTTATGATCGGCGTTTTCTGTTCTTTAGATCTAGTTATTTTTTATTTATTCTTCGAGGGTGGTTTGATACCCATGTTTTTGATAATTGGAATTTGGGGTGGTACGCGAAGAGTTTATTCAGCTTTTAAATTTTTCTTATATACACTACTTGGTTCAGTTTTAATGCTTGTTGCAATAATTTATATTTATTGGATATCTGGGACTACAGATGTTGAAAAACTTTACGAAATCGGCATTGATGCCAAATATCAAAAAATTCTATGGTTAGCATTTTTTAGTTCATTTGCTGTAAAAACACCAATGTGGCCAGTTCATACGTGGCTTCCAGATGCACATGTAGAAGCACCGACTGCTGGCTCCGTACTTTTAGCAGCTATTCTTCTAAAAATGGCCGGATATGGCTTTATAAGATTTTCTATAGGTCTATTTCCGATTGGCTCAGATTACTTTGTCTCATTTGTTTATGTACTTAGTCTTATAGCAATTATTTATACATCTTTAGTCGCCCTTATGCAGGAAGATATGAAAAAATTAATAGCGTACTCATCAGTTGCGCATATGGGTTTTGTCACACTTGGAATTTTTACTATGACACAACAGGGATTGGAAGGAAGCATTTTTCAAATGATCAGTCATGGAATAATTTCTGCTGCACTATTTTTATGTGTAGGTGTCATTTACGAAAGAATGCATACAAGAGAGATTAAAAGATATGGTGGAATAGTAGAAGTTATGCCTAAATACTCAATAATTTTCATGATTTTTACATTGGGAGCTCTTGGTTTACCAGGCACGACAGGTTTTATTGGAGAATTTTTGATACTTATGGGTGCTTTTAAAGATAATTTTTTGGTTGCTGTAATTGCGAGCTTAGGAGTGATACTTGGTGCAGCATATATGCTCTGGTTATATAAGAGAGTTGTTTTTGGTGAACTTATAAATGAGGATTTAAAAAACTTAGTAGATTTAAACAAATCAGAAGTAATTATTTTAACTTTATTAGCAATTCCAAGTTTGTATTTCGGATTTTATCCAGAACCTTTAATTAATACAGTAGAAGTATCAGTAAGTAATTTAATAGATAATTATAATGCAAATTTAGAAATATATATGGCAAACAAAAAATGATAATAGACATTTATTATGTAATACCGGAAATATTCATATCTCTAAGTTTAATGTTTTTGTTACTTTTCGGTGTCTTTAAAAAAAATAGCTCATCAACTGTTTATAGTCTAAGTATATTAATATTAATAATATCAATTCCCTTGATTTTAAATGTACCATCCACAGGTGAATTATTAATATTTAATGAAAGCTATAAAATTGATTACTTATCAAACTTTATTAAAATATTAATTGTTATTTCAACTTTGTTTGTTTTATTAACCTCTTCACAGTATCTAAAATCAATTAAAATATATAATGTAGAATATCCAATTTTAATCCTCAGCTCAATTCTTGGAATGATGGTAATGGCTAGCTCTAACGATCTAATAGTATTTTATATAGGACTTGAACTACAATCTCTTGCTTTATATGTATTAACATCTTTTAATAGAGATAATGTACTTTCTTCTGAGTCAGGTTTAAAATATTTTGTTCTTAGCGCCTTATCATCTGGTTTGCTCTTGTATGGTTGTTCTTTAGTTTATGGGTTTTCTTCATCAACTAATTTTTCTCAAATTTCATTAAATTACGGTGACTCAACACAAGGTATAATATTTGGAATGGTATTTATTTTAGTTGGCTTAGCCTTTAAAATTTCTGCTGTACCATTTCATATGTGGGCCCCAGACGTATATCAAGGATCTCCAACATCAGTTACATTATTTTTTGCAATCTTGCCAAAAATTGCTGCACTAACAGTATTTATAAGATTTTTATATACTCCATTCATTAATTTGATCGATCAATGGCAGACAATAATTATTTTTTTATCAATTGCCTCTATGCTTTTCGGTGCTGTAGCTGCTATAGGACAAAAGAATCTAAAGAGATTAATTGCTTATAGTTCTATAAGTCATATGGGATATGCTTTAGCTGGTTTAACAACAGGTACAAATGAAGGTATACAAAGTTCAGTGTCTTACATTTCAATATATTTAGTGATGAATTTAGCATTTTTCAGTTGTATTTTTATGCTAAAACGTGAGGATAAATACCACGAAAGTATAGATGACTTATCAGGATTATCAAAAAATCACCCACTATTATCATTCTCTTTATTGATAGTGCTTTTTTCACTAGCTGGAATTCCACCATTGGCTGGTTTTTTTGCAAAATTTTATGTGTTTATGGCTGTAATTGAGCAATCAATGTTTTTCTTAGCAATTGTAGGTTTGTTAGCGACAGTTGTTGCAGCCTTTTATTATTTAAGAATAATTAAAGTAATATATTTTGATAATGAAGTTGAGAAATACGATACAAACCACAGTATAGGATTAAAATTATCTCTGATTATAGCTACGGTTTTAATTTTAACTTATTTTATTTACCCAAATAGCCTTATTGATTTCGTATCAAAAATTGATTTGGTTTGATGAGGCTTAAAAAATTTTATTATAAAAAAATAAATAGTACTAATAACAAAGCTCATATTCAAATAAGAAAAGGAGCTGAAAATGGAATCATTTTAGCTGAATTTCAAACTAAGGGCAAAGGTCAAAGGGGTAACAAATGGATTTCATTCGATGGAAATTTATTTATGTCAATTTTTTTTGTAATTAGAAATCAAATAAGCTTAAACAAAATAACAAAAATTAATTGTTTAATCGTACAAAAATGTGTACAAAAATTTACTGATTATAAAGTAGTTATAAAAAAACCTAATGATATATTAATTAAAAAACAAAAAATAGGTGGAATTTTACAAGAAACTGTTTTTAAAGAGAAAAAAAAATTTTTAATTGTAGGAATTGGAATAAACGTAAATAAAAGGCCAAAAATCAAAAAATATCCAACTAATTTCATTAATTTTTTTACAAAAAAAAATGTTACAAAGTTACAAATTTTTAAATTACTGTGTAAATCTTATGAAAAAAAAATTTATCAATTCAAATAATATGTATATTGTTGGAGATATAGGGAATACAGATACAAAAATTTTTCTGTTAAATCATAAATTTGATAAAACTAGAAAAATATTTTTAAAAACCAGACTAATATCAAACATTTATATGAATAAACATTTGAAAATGTTAAAAAATAAAAGTATAAAACTTGGTTTGTTCAGTAGTGTTGTCCCTTCAGTATATAAGCAATTATCAAATTTTCTCAAAAAAACTTATGGCATTTCATGTAGTGAATTAAAAAATAACAAATTTTCAAAATTAGTGAAACTTAAAGTAAACAGATCTCAAGTAGGATCTGATAGAATAGCAAATGCTATTAGTGTAATTGATAATAGAAATAATTTTATAGTTGTAGATTTTGGTACAGCCACTACATTTGATGTAATTATAAAAAACACATATTATGGTGGAGTTATTGCTCCAGGTATATCCTTATCTCTTAGTACTCTAATTAAAAAAGCTTCATTAATACCACTAATAAATTTATCTAAAATTTCAAAAGTTGTTGGTACAAATACAAATCAAGCAGTTAAATCAGGTTTTTATTGGGGCTATTTAGGTCTAATTGACAACATTATATTAATGATTAAAAAGCAAACAAAAAAGTCCTACAAACTTATTTTTACAGGGGGTTTGGCTTATATGTTTAAAAAAATAAAAAAAAATAAACCAATTATACAAAAAGATTTAACCATAGATGGGCTTATCAAAGTAATTAAAATTAATTAATGAAAGACGAATTATTATTTTGTCCCCTTGGTGGATCTGGCGAAATTGGAATGAACATGAATCTTTTTGCTTACGGAAAACCCGGTGAGCAAAAATGGATTATAGTTGATATTGGCGTTACATTTGCTGATGATACGGTTCCTGGGATTGATTTGATATATCCTGATCCAGGTTTTATCGTAGATAAGAAAGATGATTTATTGGGAATAGTTCTAACTCATGCTCATGAAGATCATATAGGAGCAATAGCACATATTTGGCCTCAACTTAATTGTAAAATTTATGCCACTCCTTTTACAGCCGTTTTAATTACAGAGAAATTTAAAGAAAAAAAAATAGATATCACTCCGTTTATAAATATTGTTCAATTAAATAGCACCTTGGAGCTCACACCATTTAAAATAGAATTTATTACACTCACACATTCAATACTAGAACCAAATGGATTAAGAATTCAAACACCAGCAGGTAACATACTTCATACTGGTGACTGGAAAGTTGATCCCAATCCTTTAATTGGAGGTGACATTAATTCAAAAAGATTAAAAGAGATTGGTCAGGACGGTGTTTTGGCAATGATTTGTGACTCAACAAATGTTTTTAGTGAGGGAAAATCAGGCTCAGAGGGAGATGTAAGAAAAAGTTTAATAAACATAATGAACAGATTAAAAAAAAGAGTGATCGTGACTTCATTTGCTTCAAATGTTGCAAGAATGGAGACAATTTTTTATTGCGCGAAACAGACTGGGAGAAATATTTCTTTAGTAGGAAGATCAATGCACAGAATCTTTAAAGCAGCTAGAAAATGTGGTTATTTAAAAGATGTTATTGAACCAATTGATCCAAGAGAGGCCAAAAATTTACCTCGTGAAAAAATAGTTTACTTATGTACAGGTAGTCAAGGCGAACCATTAGGAGCAATGATGAGAATTGCTAAATTTACACATCCAGACGTATTAATTGAAAAGGGCGATGCAGTAATATTTTCATCTAAAATAATACCTGGAAATGAAAAAAAACTATATAAGCTTCATAATAATTTAGTTAAAGAAGGTCTTGAAGTAATTTCTGAAGAAAATGAATTCGTTCATGTTTCGGGACATCCAAACAGAGAAGATTTAAAAGAAATGTATAACTGGATTAAACCGAAATGCATAATACCTGTACATGGAGAGCATCGTCATATGATAGAGCATATAAATTTTGCTAAAGAGATGCAGGTTCCCGAAACAGTTTTGGTTGAAAATGGCGATATAGTAAAATTATATCCTGGTATAAAACCTGAGGTTTACGATAGAGCTCCTTCAGGTAAACTTTTTGTAGATGGAAGTATTAGCGTAGATGAAGATTTTAAGTCAATTAAAGAAAGAAAAAATTTATCATCTAATGGTTTTCTTGATGTAACAATTTTAATTAATTCTAATGGAAATCTTCATAATAAGCCAATACTAACTTTTGTTGGTCTACCGGTTATAGAAAACGATGAATTTAAATTTGGACTTGAGGAAGAAATTGACAAAACAGCAAAAACTTTTTCACTTAATAATAAAAAACAGGAAAATAATATAGTAGATACTATTAAATTAGTTTGTAAAAAATATTCAAAAGAAAAAACTGGAAAAAAGCCTATAACCAACGTAAATTTAGTAAGAATTTAATTGATTATTTAAATTTAAAGAATTAAATAAATTTATGTTCTTTTCAAAATCGTTTATCCCAATATTAAAAAATATCCCATCAGAAGCAAAAATCAAATCTCACCAATTAATGCTTAGAACAGGAATGATCAAACAATCATCGGCTGGTATTTACTCATGGTTACCTCTTGGTTTTAAAGTTATGAAAAAAATAGAGCAAGTAGTGAGAGAAGAACAAGATAATATTGGAGTTCAAGAAATTTTAATGCCAACAATACAATCTGCTGATATTTGGAAAGAAAGTGGAAGATATAAAGATTATGGTGAAGAAATGTTAAGAATTAAAGATAGACAAAATAGAGATATGCTTTATGGGCCTACGAACGAAGAACTTGTTACTGACATTTTTAGATCAAGTATAAAATCTTATAAGTCTCTTCCTCAACTCCTTTATCACATACAATGGAAATTTAGAGATGAATTAAGACCAAGATTTGGAATTATGAGATGTAGAGAATTTTATATGAAAGATGCTTATTCTTTTGATTTAAACGACGAAGAAGCATTATTCTCATATAATAAATTTTTTCTTTCTTATTTAAAAACATTTAAAAGATTAGATTTATCAGCAATACCCATGGCTGCAGATACTGGACCAATAGGAGGAAATCTTTCCCATGAATTTATTATTTTAGCTGATACTGGTGAAAGTAAAATTTATACAGATAAAAGAATTTTTAATGTAAACAGTGATCAAACAGAAATTGAAAAAGATTCACTTGAAAATTTGAGAAAAGAATTTGAAAAATTTTATTCAGTTACAGATGAAAAATTTAATGAAAAAGAATTTAACAAAAAAGTTCCTGAGGAATTTAGACTCAAAACAAAAGGTATAGAAGTAGGCCATATTTTTTATTTTGGAGATAAGTATTCAAAACCAATGAATTCAAGTGTTGATTATAATGGAAAAAAAGAATTTGTAAAAATGGGTTCTTATGGAGTTGGTGTATCTAGGCTAGTAGGAGCAATTATTGAAGCTAAATATGACGAAAAAAAAGAAATAATGAAGTGGCCACAATCAGTGTCACCATATGATTGTGCTATTATACCATTTTTAAATAAAGGTGATAATACGAATTTAGATAAAGCAATTAATTTATCAAAGAAATTAAAAAATAATAATATAGATTATATTATTGATGATACAGAGGAAAATTTTTCAGCTAAATTAAAAAAATTTAATTTAATTGGTATACCATCTCAAATTATAATAGGAAATAAAACCGAGGGTGATAATTTTGAATATATTAATATCGGTGAGGATTCAAAAATTTTAAGCCTGGATCAAATAATTAAATTAATAAATCAAAGTAAAAAAAATTGATTTCAAAACTAGAGAACAAAATAGCTTTACGATATTTAAGAACCAGAAAAAAAGATGGTTTTTTAAATGTTGTATCAACTTTTTCTTTCATTGGAATTTCTCTTGGGGTTGCTGTTTTAATAATAGTAATGTCTGTAATGAATGGATTCAGATCTGAGCTTATTAGTAAAATAGTGGGTTTTAATTCTCATATTATAGTTCACTCCTATGGAAAGATTACAAAAGATATTTTTGGAAATGAAATAGATGCTTTATTGGACACATATCTCGAAACTAATTCAGGTGAAGTAGTTCTAATTAAAGAAAATTTTACAAAAGGTCTTTCTATTAGAGGATACAAACCAAAAGAAATAAATAATCTACCTATATTTAAAAAAAATTTGACAGATATAAAATTCAATAATGAAAAAAATGTAATTCTTGGCAAAGAATTAAGTTTTGATCTAGATTTAAAAGTAGGTGACAATATCTTGATAATGTCTCCAAAAGGGGAAGAAACAATTATAGGAAACTTGCCAAAGCAAGAAATTTTTAAAATCTCTGGTTTTTTCGAAAGTGGCTTAGTCGATTTTGATAGAAATGTTGCTTTTACAAGCATTAATAATTTAGAGAGTTTGCTCAATTTGGATGATGAACAAAGAAATTTAGAAATTTTCTTAAAAAATCCAATTAATATTAAAAATGCAAAAAAATTCTTTGAAATTAAATTTCCCAATAATTTAATTTATACATGGGCTGATCTTAATAAACCATTATTTTCAGCTCTTAAGGTTGAGAGAAATGTGATGTTTATTATTCTTTCATTAATAATAATTGTAGCTACATTTAATATAATTTCTGGATTAACTATTTTGGTCAAGAATAAAACAAAAGAAATTGCTGTTCTAAAATCTATAGGAGTATTGAATAAATCAATTACAAAAATTTTTTTTCTTGTAGGTTTTTATATCGGTTTGACCGCAACAATGTTTGGAGTTTTAATAGGTGTTACCTTTTCGATATACATTGAAAATATTCGCTCTATCTTAAGTAAAATATTCAATATATCGATATTTCCAGAGGAAATTTATTTTTTAAGTAAAATGCCATCCGAAATAGATGTCAATTCTATAATTTTGATCTCAATATGTTCTGTGACGGCAACTGTTATTGTCTCAATATTTCCAGCTATTAAAGCATCTAAATTAGATCCTATTAAATCTCTTAAATATGAATAATTTAATATCTTTTAAAAAAGTATCAAAATTTTTTTTTAAAAAAAATAAAATTAAAGCCCTGAGTAATATAAGTCTTAATTTTAAAATTGGAAAAATTTATTCATTAATTGGACCTTCTGGATCTGGAAAATCTACATTATTAAATTTAATATCTTTAATAGATAAACCCAGCACTGGATCAATTGTAATAGAAAATAAAATTATTAACTATGAGAAGCAAGATATCAACGATTTATATCGATCTTCATCAATTGGTATAATTTATCAAAATTATAATTTACTAAATGATTTTACAGCACTAGAAAATGTAAGTTTAGCAGAGTTAGCATTAAATAATAATCCTAAAACAGCTGCAGCAAATGCAAAAAAGATCTTATCTAATTTGGGCCTCTCTAAGAGAGTAAATCATTTCCCGACAGAATTATCAGGGGGTGAGAATCAAAGAGTAGCAATTGCAAGAGCAATAATTAATAAACCAAAAATAATTTTAGCAGATGAACCTACGGGAAACTTAGATTTAAAAAATGCTAAAAGTGTATTTAAGACTTTATTAAACTTAAGAAATAAAAATAGATTAATTATTTTTGCAACTCATAATAGAGAATTTGCTGAAATGTCCGATTGTAAAATTGAAATGATTGATGGTAATATAAGATCCATCAATGGAAAGTTATAGTAAATTTAATCATATAAAAATACATACACAGTATTCAATTTGTGAAGGGGCATTAAAAATAGATGAATTATCTGAGTTTTGTAAAAAAAAAAGAGTTAAGGTATTAGGTTTATCAGATTCTTTTAACTTATGTGGAGCACTTGAATTTTCAGAGAACATATCAAAAAGTGGCACTCAACCAATTCTTGGTACGCAGGTTAATTTTAAATACAAAGATATTATTGGTAAAATTCCCTTAATAGCAAAATCTGAAAATGGTTATAAATCGATTATTCAACTATCATCAAAGTCATTTATAGAAAATGATAATTTGGACGTACCTCATTGTGATATAGGAGAATTATTATCTTTATCTGGTGATATTATTGTTTTATCTGGTTCTCTGAATAGTCTTATTGGTAAATTATTTGAAAAAGATAAAATTTCTGAAATTGAAAATATG
This sequence comes from uncultured Pelagibacteraceae bacterium, assembly GCA_902582315.1. Classification (GTDB taxonomy): domain Bacteria; phylum Pseudomonadota; class Alphaproteobacteria; order Pelagibacterales; family Pelagibacteraceae; genus Pelagibacter. The sequence continues at coordinate 90,521 of CACHRP010000002.1, read as the reverse complement.
TACAATTTGCTTAAAAAAAAATTTAAAAATGATTTTTATATAGAAATCCAAAGACATAATGATTTTAATGAAAAAAATTTTGAAAATTTAAATCTTAAATTATCAGAAGAGCTTAAAATTCCTATTATTGCAACAAATGAGGTATATTATTTGGAAAAAGAAATGCACGAGGCACATGATGCATTAATGTGCATAGGTAATAAAACCAATATAAATGACCAAAATCGAAAAAAACTTTCAGATCAACATTATTTAAAAAATGATAATGAATTAGAGAAATTATTCTATGATTTACCTGAGGCATTAGAAAATAATTATAATTTAGTTTATAAAATTAATTTTAGACCAAAGGCTTCAAAACCTGTCCTACCAAATATCGGTTCAGAAAAAGGCTTAAATCCTAAAAATATTTTACGTGAGGAGTCGATTACAGGCTTAAAAAATAAAATTAAAGAAACATTCAATATAAATGATGATAATATTGATAAAAATGAAATATATCAAAAATATCTTAAACGGTTAGATCATGAAATAAATATTATAATAAAAATGGAATATTCTAGTTATTTCCTAATAGTTTCTGATTATATAAAATGGGCTAAAACGAACAATATACCAGTTGGTCCAGGGAGGGGGTCTGGAGCAGGTTCGCTTGTTGCTTGGTGTCTTGATATCACTGATGTTGATCCAATAAAATTTAATTTAATTTTTGAACGATTTTTAAATCCCGAAAGAATTTCAATGCCTGATTTTGATATCGATTTTTGTGAAGAAAAAAGAGATTTAGTTTTTGAATATTTAAATACAAAATATAAAAACAGTGTGGCTCATATAATTACATTTGGTAAACTTAAAGCAAGAATGGTGATCCGAGATGTTGGTCGTGTCTTAGGTTTTTCTTATGGATTCGTAGACTCAATATCGAAAATGATACCTTTCGATCCCTCAAGACCACAAAGTTTAACAGAATGTATCAATAATGAGCCAAGGCTACAAAAGTTAATCAAAGATGATACAAGAGTAAAAAAATTGATTGAGCTGTCACTAAAATTAGAGGGGTTAAACAGAAATTTTGCGACACATGCAGCTGGTGTAGTTATAGCAGATAAAAAATTAACTGACACTGTGCCACTTTATAAGGATAACTCATCTAATCTTTTATTACCCTCAACTCAATTTGATATGTATTCGGCAGAAAATGCTGGTCTAATAAAATTTGATTTTTTAGGTCTTAAAACTTTAACAGTAATAAATAATACATCAAAAATGATAAAGGAAACCGATAAAAATTTTGATATTAAAAAAATTAATTTTGATGACCAGAAAGTTTTTAAATTATTATCAAGTGGACATACAGTTGGATTATTTCAATTAGAAAGTTCTGGAATGAGAGAAGCCTTGATGCAAATGAAACCAAATCATTTAGAGGATATTATTGCACTTGTCGCTTTATATAGACCAGGTCCAATGGCAAACATTCCTACTTACAATGATTGCAAACATGGAAATAAAGAACCAGACTATTTGCATCCTTTATTGGAGGAAATACTTAAACCTACATACGGCGTAATTATATACCAAGAACAAGTAATGCAAATTGCACAAAAATTATCAGGTTTCACAGCAGGAGAAGCTGACATCTTAAGAAGAGCTATGGGTAAAAAGAAAAGACAAGAACTTGAAAAACAAAAGTTAAGATTTATTGAGGGCGCAGTTAAAAATGGAATTAATAGAGAAACAGCTGCAAGTATTTTTTTAAAAATTGAACCATTTGCCGAATATGGCTTCAACAAAAGTCATGCAGCGGCTTATGCGATAATAGCCTATCAAACAGCATTCTTAAAAACTTATTATCAAAAGGAATTTTTTTCAGCATCTATGACAATGGATATATCTAATCAAAACAAATTAAGCGAATTTTATGAGGAACTAAAAAGATTAAAAATTAAAATTCAAAGACCAGATATAAATAAATGTTTTGCTGATTTTAAATCAAAAAATGATATTTTTTATTATGCGTTAGGTGCTATAAAAAATGTTGGTTATGAGGCTGTTTCTAATATAGTGAGAGAAAGACTAAAAGGAGGAAAATTTAGTTCTTTAAATAATTTTATAAACAGAATTAGTCCAAAAGATATTAATAAACTTCAATTGGAGGGTCTTGTTAAAGCAGGAGCATTTGACAGTATAAATATTAATAGAAAAAAAATATACGATTCAATTCCTAAACTTATATTAAAATCCAAAAATACATATGATAATAAAATAAATAATCAAATAAATTTATTTCAAACAGATGAGGATGATAATGACGTATTAGAAAATAATCCTGACGATTGGAAGTTTGATGAAAGATTGTCAAAAGAATTCTCCTCAATTGGTTTTTTTGTTTCTGATCATCCTCTTAACGAATTTTCAGAAATTTTAGAAAATTATAAAGTTTATAATTTCAATGATTTTAAAGATAGTTTGGATAAGTTAGAAGCTAACATCGCCGCAACTGTTTTAAAGATTCAAGAAAAGAAAACTCAAAAAGGCAATTCTTATGCAATAGTAAAATTTAGCGATCGTCAGTCTGTTTTTGAATTATTTATTTTTTCTGACCTGTTAGAGATTAATAGAGAATTTTTAAAAGACGGGAATTCATTATTAATTACTGTAAATAAAAATGTAAGCGATGAAAATAATAGATTTAAAAAATATAATGTAAGAAAAATTTCGCCCTTGCAAAATTTAATAAATAAACCAATTGAGAATATTTTAATCTCTGCACATACTGAAGAAAATTTGAAAGAAATTGACAAAATACTTCATAAGCAAGGTAATACAAATGTAAAGATCAAATTTATTTCTGAAACTAAAGAACTAGTGTTTAATCTTAAAAATAAAAGACATATAGATAGAAACCATATTAAATTACTAAGAAATCAAGGTATTAGTACAAATATTATATAAAAAAATACTTGTGAAAATTTAGATTACAATGTAAATAACCCCAATAAATACGCACACAATTATTGGTGTAATACCTCCGGTCCTTAATTGGAAATGATTGTGGTGGATTAACCGGAAATAACTATGAAAATACCTACTGTTACAATACAACAACTTCTTGAGGCAGGAGTACACCTTGGTCATAAAACATTAAGATGGAATCCAAAAATGAAAAAATATATTTTTGGCAAAAGGGACTCAATTCATATTATCGATTTAACACAAACATTAGAATTAATTAATGTCGCTTTAGAAAAAATATTTCAAACGATTAAAAATAATGGAAAAGTTTTGTTTATTTCTACAAAAAAACAAGCTTCAGAGGCAATATCAGATTTAGCAAAAGATACTAATCAATATTATGTAAATTATAGATGGCTTGGCGGCATGTTAACAAATTGGGGCACAATCTCAAATTCAATTAAGAAATTAGAAAAAATTAATCTCGATTTAGTATCAGAAAACAGAGGTTTCACAAAAAAAGAGTTACTTAAAATGAGTATACAGCGTGATAAATTACAAAGATCTTTAGGCGGTATAAGTAATATGAAAAAAATTCCTGATTTAGTTTTTATAATAGATACTAATTATGAGTCGCTTGCTATCAAGGAGGCTATTAAACTAAATATACCCATAATTGCGATATTAGACACAAACTCTAATCCTGATGGTATAGATTTTCCCGTACCAGGAAATGATGATGCAAGAAGGTCCATTGATTTATATTGTAATCTTATTAAAGAAACAATTGACAATGCAAAGAAGGAAGCATCAAATTCTGAAGATGACCAAGCAAATAAGAATCAGAAAACTTCTGCTAACTAATTTTTATCAAAAAAATATAAATGAGTGATTTAGAAAAAATTAAAAAACTTCGACAAAGTACTGGTGCTGGCTTTAAAGATTGTAGTTCAGCAATTAAAGAGTCTAATGGAGATCTCGAAAAAGCATCTGAGATTCTTAGAGTAAAAGGTATTTCAAAAGCATCTAAAAAAATGTCAAGGGAGGCTAAAGAAGGTGTAGTTGCATTATCTGGCAATGATAATATTACATCTCTAATAGAAGTAAACTGTGAAACAGACTTTGTGGCCAAAAATGATGACTTCGTACATTTTGTTAAAGAGTTAAGTGAGTTAAATCTTCAATGCAAATCAGATATTGAACAACTTAAAAAAACTAAAATGAAAAATGGAATGACAGTGGATGAAAATCTTATAGCTATCATTGCAAAAATAGGAGAAAAAATAACTCTAGGTAGATCCAAAACAATTGAGAGTGAAAGTAATTTAAATTTTAGTTATTTACATACAGTAGTCAAAGACAATCTATCAAAGCTAGCTGTTATTGTATCTTTAAATACAAATCAAAAAAATGAGAAAATCAAATTATTTGGAAAACAACTTGCTATGCATGTAGCTGCGTCAAACCCAATTGCGTTAAATTCTGAAGATATTGACGAAGATATAATTAAAAAAGAACAAGAGTTAATAACAGAAGAATTAAAATCTTCAGGAAAACCAGATGAAATTATTAAAAAAATAAGTTTAGGAAAATTAAATAAATTTAAAGAAGAAAATAGTTTGCTTAATCAACCCTGGGTAATGGAGCCCAAGAAAAAAGTTAAAGAAATTATAAAAGATATGAATATTAATGGTCTTAAAATTGATAATTTTTATAGATTAAAAATTGGAGAATAGATGTTTGATATTAAAAGTTATAATCAAAAAATGGACAAGACGATTGAAGTTTTTAACAAAGAATTAAGTACCCTTAGAACAGGAAGAGCTAATTCTAACATGCTAGACTTAGTAAAAGTTGACGTCTACGGACAAAAAATGCCAATTAATCAATTAGGAACAATTACTACACCAGAACCTAGAACAATTAATATTCAAGTGTGGGACTTAAATAATGTTGGATTAATTGACTCTGCCATAAAAAAATCAGAATTAGGGTTGAATCCTCAAATTGATGGTCAATTAATTAGACTGCCTATACCCGATTTGAGTGAAGAAAGAAGAAATGAGATAAAAAAAATGATCAAGGCAATGGGAGAAAAATGTAAAATATCAATAAGAAACATAAGAAGAGAAGCAAATGATGAATTAAAAAATTCCTTAAAAAAAAAAGATATCTCCGAGGATGAAGAAAAAAAATTCGAGAAAGATGTACAAGTATTTACAGATACTCATATTAAAATTATCGATGAAAAAGTTGTTTTAAAAGAAAAAGAAATAATGACAATATGAACCCACTTAATCATGTAGCCATTATTATGGATGGTAACGGTAGATGGGGATTAAAACATAAAAATTCAAGAAACGCAGGTCATAAAGCCGGCTTAATAACTGTAGAAAAAATAATTGAAGAAACAATAAAAAATAAAATTAGATTTCTAACATTGTTTGCTTTTTCAACTGAAAATTGGAAAAGACCTAAAAAAGAGGTAAATTATTTATTTAATTTATTAGAAAATTTTCTACACAAAAAAATCAAAGAATTAAATAATAAAAATATTAAACTTAAAATAATTGGATTCAAAAAATTTTCAAAAAAATTAAATCATCTGTTAAATATTTCAGAAAAAAAAACATCTAGAAATACGAAATTACAAATAAATTTGGCATTAAATTATGGATCAAGGTTTGAGCTTTTACATGCAATTAAAGGACTAAATAGAAAAAAAGAAAAAATAAATATTCAAAATATTGAAAAAAATTTACTAACTAACAATATACCAGATCCTGACTTGCTAATAAGAACAGGAAACACAAGAAGACTTAGTAATTTCTTATTATGGCAACTAGCATATTCAGAAATTTATTTTGATAAGAAATTATGGCCAGATTTTAATAAAAAAGATTATAGTAAAATAATTAAAAAATTTAAAAATACAAAAAGAAATTACGGCAATATATAATGAAAAACGAACTTCAAAAAAGAGTGCTTACAATACTGTTTATAACACCATTATCTTTTTATTTTATTTTAAAAGGTTCATTTTTTTTTATAACTTTCTTATTTATATTGTTTTTAATTTCATCCTACGAATGGTTAAAAATGACAAAAATATTTTTTTTAAAAGCTATTGGTCTTTCCTTTTTAATAATTTCCTTTTTAACTGCATTCTACATACGAGCGGAAGGTTTAGAATTTTTTTTATTCATAATAATTATTTGTATATCAAATGATATAGGTGGTTATTTTTTTGGAAAATTTTTTAAAGGTCCTAAATTATCTAAAATTAGCCCAAATAAAACTTACTCAGGAATGTTGGGTGGAATTTTGTTAGCAATTTTTTTTTCATATTTATTAGAATTATCGTCTGATTTTGAAAATCAAAAAAATTTATCTAATATTGATTTAGTAATAATTGTTTTAATAATATCATCTATTAGTCAAATAGGAGATTTGATCATATCCTTTTTTAAAAGAATTTGTAAAATTAAAAATACTGGAAATATTCTTCCTGGTCATGGTGGTTTACTTGATAGAATTGATGGTATGATTTTTGTTTTCCCATCTGTATTTTTGTTATTATTTTTGATATGAAAAAAAAAAATATAGCAATTCTTGGTTCAACTGGTTCTATAGGCAAACAAACTCTTGAGGTTATTAAAAAAGATAAAAAAAATTTTAATATAATACTTCTCTCAACTAATTCTAATATTAAAGAGATCTCAAAACAGATTAAAATATTTAGGCCAGAGTCAATTATAATAACTAATAAAAAAAAATTTATTTTATTTAAGAAAAAAAATAAAAAAATAAAAATTTTTAATGATTATTCATGTTTTAAAAAAATTTTTTCAAAAAAAGCTGATTATGTAATGAGCTCCATCACAGGCTTCAATGGTCTACAACCCACAATAGAGATTGTTAAACATACAAAGTTATTAGCAATCGCTAATAAGGAGTCAATAATTTGTGGATGGAACTTAATTCAAGCGGAGTTAAAAAAAAATAAAACAAAATTTATTCCTGTTGACTCAGAACACTTTTCTATATGGAAATTAACGGAGAACAATAATCATGAAATTGATAAAATATTTATTACTGCTTCTGGTGGACCTTTCTTGAATAAAAATAGAAAAAATTTAAAGAACATTAAACCAAAACATGCAATAAAGCATCCTAAGTGGAAAATGGGAAAAAAAATCTCAATTGACTCAGCCACTATGGTTAACAAACTTTTTGAATTAATAGAGGCAAATAAGATTTTCAATATAGATATAAAAAAAATTAAAATTCTTTCACACCCAAATTCTTACGTGCATGCAATTGTAAAATTTAAAAATGGACTTACAAAAATTTTAATCCACGATACTAATATGAAAATACCGATTTTTAATACCTTGTATTACAATCAAACAGCAAAAATTAAATCAAATGATTTAGATATTAATAAATTAAATAATTTGAATTTTAATTATATTAGCCTGAAACAATTTCCCTCTCTTAAATTAATTAATTTGTTTAATTATAAAAAAAATAGTCTTTTAGAGACTGTTTTAGTTAGTGCTAATGATGAACTTGTTGATCTATTTCTTAAAAATAAAATTAATTTTTTAGATATTTCAACAAAGTTAATTTCAATATTAAATCTAAAAGAATTCAAAAAACTTAGATCAAAAAAACCTAATAATTTAGCTCAAATTATGCATTTAAATAGATATGTAAGATTGAAAACTCGAACTTTATGTGTAAGATCCAACTCCAATGCATAAATTTTTTAACATAATTTTAATAACATTTTTTTTAGCTTCAAAATGCTATTCAGAAATTATTAACAAGGTTAATATTGTTAATAATGAGAGAATTACCAAAGAGACTATTCTTGTTTTTTCAAATATTGAAATTGGTAAAAACTATGACTCAAATGATTTAGATCAAATAATTCAAGATTTATATCAAACAAATTTTTTTTCAAATATATCACTTAATTTAGACAATGGAATTTTAACAATAGATGTTACTGAAAATAAAATTATTCAAGAAATAAAAATAAACGGTATAAAAAAAACTGAGTTAGTAGATATTCTGAAGAAACAATTATTATTAAAAGATAAAAATCCATTTGTTGAAAATTATGTTTCAAGCGACATTGATAGAATTCAAAAAATATTAAAAAATTCTGGTTACTACTTCTCATCTGTTTCAGAAAAATTAATTTTTAATGAAAATAACACAGTAAATTTAATATTCGATATTGATCTTGGAGAAAAAGCATACATTAAGTCTATAGAGTTTACTGGGGATAAATATTATAAGGACAGATTATTAAGGAATATAATTATAAGCGAAGAAAGTAGATTTTGGAAATTTATAACTAATAGAAAGTTTATAAACTCAGAAAATATTAAATTAGATAAAAGACTTTTAAAAAATTATTACTTAAATAAAGGTCATTATAAGGTTGAGATTAATGATAGCAATGTAGAACTTACAGAAAATAATAATTTTAAATTACAATATAACATAAACGCAGGACCAAAATTTAGAATTATAAAAAGTTCATTAGTACTTCCTGATGATTATAATGAAAAAGATTTTAATAAAATAAAAGAAAAACTAAATAAACTAGAAGGAAAATTTTATTCACTTAATAAATTAAATAAAATTGCAAAAGAAGTTGATAAACTTACATATAGGAATGATTATGAGTTTATTAATGCATCGTTCAAGGAAAAAGTTACTAGTAAAAATGAATTAGAACTTACTTTTGAAATTAAAGAATTTGAGAAAAGATATCTGACTAAAGTAAATGTTTTTGGTAATAATATAACAGAGGAAAAAGTTATTCGAGATAATCTAGAAGTTGATGAGGGAGATCCATTTAACGAACTGTTGTTAGTAAAATCTATTAATAATCTAAAAGCACTAAACATTTTTAGTAAAGTTGATTATGAGCTTGTTTCAGAAGATGAAGATAAAAAATCCTTAAATATTAGTGTTTCTGAAAAACCAACAGGCGAAATATTTGCTTCTGCAGGAGCGGGAACCCAGGGAAGTACAATTGGATTTGGTGTAAAGGAAAATAATTTTTTAGGAAAAAATATTGCCTTAGACACTAATCTTAGATTGAATGACGAAACGATAAAAGGAGCTTTTTCCATTGTTAACCCTAATTGGAATTACTCAGACAAAACGTTAATAGCATCAATTGAAAGCAGTGTAACTGACAGGTTAACAGATTACGGTTATGAGACTGGAAAAACTGGTGTTAGTTTAGGTTCTGCATGGGAACAATATGATGATGTTATTTTTTCTCCTAAAATAAGAGTTTTTCATGAAAAATTAGATACAAATCAATCTGCTACTGAAAATTTAAAAAAGCAAGAAGGTGAATATTTTGATACTTCATTTGCATACGGATTGGATTTGGATAAACGAAATCAAAGATTTCAGACATCATCTGGATATAGAAGTAGATTTAATCAATCAATCCCAATAATTTCAGAAGATACAGCTTTTTTCAATAGCTATGAATTTACCACATTCAATCAAATTTCTGATATGGTCACAAGATTATCAATACAAGGCTCTGCCATTAATGCTATTGGTGATGAAGACGTTAGAATTTCAAAAAGATTATATATACCATCAAAGAAATTACGAGGATTTGAATCAGGAAAAATAGGACCTAAAGACTCAGGAGATTTTATAGGTGGAAATTATACTGCAGTTTTAAATGCTTCAACCACGCTTCCAGAATTTGGGGCAAATTTAGAAACAATTGATTTTCAAATATTCTTTGATGCAGCAAATGTATGGGGTGTGGATTACAATAGCTCTCTCGATAATTCACATTTAAGATCATCTGTTGGTCTGAGTGTCGATTGGTTTACTATTGTAGGTCCATTAAATTTTTCCGTTGCACAGCCAATTTCAAAGGCAGATACTGATAAAACAGAGACAGTTAGATTTAATATTGGCACAACTTTCTAATGCAATTTATAAAAAAACTTATAATATTTTTATTTTTTTTCATATTTTATTTTCAAAATGTAAATGCTGAACGCATAGTCTATATTAATATGGAAAAAATAATGAAAGATTCTAAAGCGGGTAAAGAAATAATTGAAAAAATTTCAAAGTCAAATGAAAAAAATATAAACAAGTTTAAAAAAATAGAAGAAGATTTGAAAAAACAAGAACAGGATCTAGTTTCTAAAAAAAATGTAATTAGTGAAGATGAATTTAAGTCAAAACTTGAAAATCTAAAAAAAGAGATTGGAGAATATAGAGCAAAAAGACAAAATATTATTCAACAAAGCGCACAAAAAAGGATACAGGCTAGCGCACAGTTTTCAAATCAAATTAAACCAATCTTAGGTGATTATGCAGCTAAAAACAATATTTCAATAATAGTACAAAAAAAAAATATTATAATGGGAAAAAAAGAATTAGATATAACAGCTGATATTCTTAAAATTGTTGATGAAAAAATAAAAAAAATTAAATTTGATTAGCATGTCTATAAAATTATCTAAAGATGAAATTACTAACTTGCTTCCACACAGGGAACCAATGCTGCTTATCGACGAATTGATAGATATAGTTAAACTTAAGTCAGCAAGAGCAATTGTTAATGTAAAAAAAGATAGTTTTTATGTTCAAGGTCATTTTCCAGGTCAACCAGTCATGCCTGGAGTATTAATAGTAGAGGCTTTCGGTCAAGCAGCAGCCGCACTCACCGCCCATGGAATTGATAAATCAACATATGAAAATAAGCTTGTATTTTTAATGAGTGTTGAAAAAGCAAGATTTAGAAATCCAGTTATACCAAATTGTAGGCTAGAATTATTAATAGAAGCTGTTAGATCTCATGGTCGAGTATGGAAATATAAAGGTGAGGCTTTTGTAGATGGAAAAAAAATGGCTGATGCCTTATGGTCTGCTACTATAGTTGATAGGAAATAATTAGCAATAAATCTTGATAAGCATTTAGAATAAGTTTTGATATTAAACTTATTAATGATCAATCCTTTTTTTAAAAATACTGGTCCTCATAATATAAATTTTTTACTTAAGACAGTTAATTTAAAGAATTTAAATTTACCTGATGATCAAATTACTGATATTAAAGATCTGAATTCATCTCAAAAAAATGAAATTACTTTTTTTCATTCAAAAAGATATGTTGATTTAGCAAAAAAAACTAAAGCTTCATATTGTTTAACGACCAAAAATTTTCAATCGTTCTTACCAAATAATTGTAAGGCTATTATTTCCGACAAGGTTTTATTGCATACTGCTCAAATAACAAAAATTTTTTATCCAGACTCCATTACTGATGACTATGATAACACTGTAAAAGACATAGATGAGACAGAATTTAAAGAAAAAGTAAAATTTGGAAAAAATGTTCTTATTGGTGAAAATGTGAAAATTGGTGCTAATTGTTTAATTGGTCATAATTCAATCATAGAAAAAAATGTAAACATAGGTGATAATTGTTCTATAGGATCAAATGTAATTATTAGAAATTCATTAATTAAAAACAACGTTCATATTTTAGATGGTTGTGTGATTGGAAAAAAAGGGTTTGGTTTTTTTCCAAATAAGAACTCAAATATTCGGTATCCTCAAATAGGCATTGTAATAATTGAAGATAATGTAGAAATTGGTTGTGGATCTACAATTGACAGGGGTTCTCTTTCGAACACAAGCATAGGAAAAAATACATATTTAGATAATCAAATACATATAGCTCACAATGTAAAAATAGGCGAGAATTGCATTATTGCAGGACAAGTAGGTTTCGCTGGAAGTTCTACTTTAGGAAATAATGTTATGATTGGAGGTCAGGCAGGTATTTCAGGTCATCTTAAGGTTGGCAACAATGTACAAATAGGTGGTGGTAGCGGTGTTATAAAGAATATTCCTGATAATTCTAAAGTAATGGGTTACCCAGCAAAAGATTTAAAAAATTTTATAAGAGAAAATAAATGATAGATAAAACAGCCATAATTAATAAAGACGCAAAAGTGCATTCGAGTGTTAAAGTTGGACCATATTCTATCATTGGTCCCAATGTAGAAATTGGAGAAAATACAGAAATTCAATCACATGTAAGCATTACAGGAAATACTAAAATTGGAAAAGCGAATAAGATTTATCCATTTGTTTCAATAAATGACCCACAAGACTTAAAATATAATGGTGAAGAAACAAATTTAGTTATCGGAGATAATAATAAAATAAGAGAATATGTAACCATTAACCCTGGAACAATTGGTGGTGGAAGTAAAACTATAATTGGAAATAATTGTTTATTTATGATTTCATCTCATATAGCCCATGATTGCCAGGTTGGTAATAATGTCATTATAGCAAATAATGTACCTTTAGGTGGTCATGCTGTTATTGAAGATAATGTAGTTATAGGTGGTAACTCTGCTGTTCAACAGTTTACAAGAATTGGTAAAATGGCAATGATTGGAGGAATGACAGGAGTTCTACACGATGTTATTCCTTATGGGTTATCAACAGGAAATAGAAATTCATTACAAGGATTAAATTTAATAGGGTTGAGAAGAGCAAAATTTGAAAATAAAGATATTTTAGGTTTAAGTGAGGCGTATAAGGAGATTTTTGCTACAAAAAACGTTAATGAGAATATAAGTAAATTAAATGGCTCATTGCAGGATAATCCATTAGTTAAAGAGGTAATAGAATTTGTTACTAAGGATAAAAAAAGATCCATTTGCACCCCATTCTCATAAGATGATAGGATTAATTTTTGGCGATACAGATTTTCCAAAAGAAATACTTAAAACAATTAAGAAAAGAAAAATAAATTACTTAATAATAGATTTATCTAAATCAAAAAAATTTAAAAAAGATAATAGATCCTATTCAGTATCCATAGGTCAATTTGGAAAAATAATTAAAATTCTTGTTGAAAATAGTTGCAAAAAAGTCTTATTTGCAGGAAGAGTTAATAAACCAAACTTTTCTAAGTTAAAGTTAGACATTAAGGGAATTTATTATATTCCAAGAATTATTAAAGCATCGAGGCTTGGTGATGCTGCAATTTTGAAAGAAATCATAAAAATACTAGCTCAAAATAAAATAAAAACTGAAAATTCACTTAAATTTAATCCAGAGTTAACCCTTAAAAAGGGTAATTATTCAAATATTAAGCCCAATAATAAAGATCAATTTGACATTAAGAAGGCCATAAAAACACTAAATAGTTTAAAACAGTACAGTTATAGTCAAGGTGTAGTAGTCAGAAATAAAAAAATAGTCTTTATAGAAGGAAAAGGTGGAACAAAAAAATTACTCGAAAAAAGTAAAAATAAAAAATTTCAAAATGATGGTGTATTAGTTAAGTTTCCCAAAAAAAAACAAGACCTCAGAGTTGATTTACCTACTATTGGATTAAAAACGTTTAAACAATGTAAGGCAGCTGGATTAAAAGGTATTGTTGTAAAAAGTAAACAACATATATTCTTAGACAAGAATAAATGTATTAGCTTTGCTAATAAAAATAGGATGTTTATCTCCGTGAAATGAAAAAAATTTTTGTATTAACTGGCGAACCTTCAGGAGACAAATTAGCATCAACCGTAATTGATAAACTTAAACAAAATCATTCTGATATAGAATATTTAAGTGTTGGAGGATCTCATTTAAATAAACTTGGGGTAAAATCAATATATGATCTTAAAGAGATAACTTATATTGGATTTACCAGTGTTATCTTAAATTTGTTTAAAATCAGAAATAAAATAAATGAAACTGTAAAAAAGATAATTGAATTCAATCCCGATATTCTATTTAGTGTAGATAGTCCAGATTTTACTTTAAGGGTTGCTGAAAAAGTAAAAAGTATCAACCCTAATATTAAAACAATACATTATGTTGCACCACAAGTATGGGTATGGAGAGAGGGTAGGGTTAAGAATTTTAAAAAGTTTCTCGATCATGTTTTATTATTATTTAATTTTGAAAAAAAATATTTTGACAAAGAAAGTATTAAGAATACTTTTGTTGGTCATCCTTTACTAGAAAATAAAGAAAATGTTAAAACAAATTTATCAAATATAATTAATGAAAATAAAAAGATTATATCTTTATTTGCTGGAAGCCGAATATCAGAAACAAATATTCTTTTACCAATCTTAATAGATTTTATTAAATTAATGAATGAAAAATTTAACAAATATAATTTTATTTTTCATGCAACAGATCAAAATAAAGATTTGATAAAAGACGAGATTAAAAAAACAAATTTTGATAATGTTGATGTGATATCAGAAGAAAATATAAAATCACAAATCTTATCAAACTCAGTATTTGCTGTGGTGAAATCCGGAACTGTTTCACTTGAAATCTGTAATGCAAACGTTCCGTCTATCATAATTTATAAAATGAATTTTATTAATTTTTTTATTGTAAAATTTTTAGTTAAGACAAAATTTGCAAATATAATTAATATAATTAACCAAAAAGAAATAATTCCAGAATTGATTCAAAAAGAATGTAATGCAAAAGAAATTTTTAGATCTGTAGTATACTTCTTAAAAAACCCCGAACTTATGAGAAAACAAATTCTCGATGTTAATAATACATTAAATGAGATAAAATCTAAAACTTCTTCATCATCAGAAGCCTCAGAGGTAGTTTCAAGCTATCTTAGTACTTAATCGTTTTTGAACTTCGTCTTTTCCTAAGGATAGAATTATATCATATATACCAGGTCCAAACTTTGAACCTGTTAGGGCAATCCTTAATGGTTGGCCAACCCCCTTAAAATTTGTATCGTGAGATTTTATGAGCCCATTTATTATTGGTTCTAAAATTTCTCGAGAAAGCAGATCTATTTTTTCAAATTGAGCATTAAAATCGGAAATTACTTTTCTTGCTTTATCATCAATTAATTTAATATCATCCTTATTAAAATTAACCTCATCTTTAATAATATATTTACCATTATTAAATATATCTTCTAAAGTTTTTGCTTTATTCTTTAAGAAAGTAAGTGATTTTCTGATCTTTTTTTTCTTATCAGGCTTAATTTCACTTTTATATAATTTGCAATATTCAGTTAATTGAATAAACAAATCATTCTCATCAATATTCTTAATATAGTGCTCATTCATTGACAAAATTCTACTCATATCAAGTTTAGAAGGAGATTTTCCGATACCTTCTAAATTAAAAAATTTTATACTTTCGTCTAATGTAAATATTTCTTTATCTTTGTAAGACCAACCTAATCTTAATAGATAATTTCTAAGAGCATCAGGCATAATTCCAATCTTGGAGTAATCATCTAATGTAGAAGCCTGATCCCGTTTTGATAGTTTCTTTCCTTCTATTGTATGTATCAATGGTATGTGAGCAAATGAGGGCAGCTCCCATTTTAAAGCTTGATAAATTTGTATTTGTTTGAAGGTGTTAATTTTATGGTCATCACCTCTAATAATATGTGTCATATTCATTTGGTGATCATCTACAGCTGCTGATAAATTATATGTAGGAGTTCCATCATTTCTTAATATAATAAAATCTTCAATTGTATTATTTTCAATTTCAACATCACCTTGAACTAAATCTTTCAACACTGATGTCCCATCAATCTTACTTTTAAATCTTATAACAGGCTTAATATCTTCTGGAGCATCAGAATCTTTTTTATCTCTCCATTTTCTATCATAAATATAAGGAATTTTTTTTTGTCTTGCTCTTTTTTTTTGTTCCTCAATTTCTTCGCTTGAACAATAACATTTATATGCATGACCATTTTTAAGAAGTTCATTTGCAATTTTAATGTGATATTCTACTTTCTCTGATTGAATATATTCTTCTCCATCATAATTTATACCAATCCATTTAAGCGATTGTATTATTTGATCTTTATATTCGTCTTTAGATCTTTCTTTGTCTGTATCTTCTACTCTTAAGTAGAATTTACCGTTTTGTTTTTTAGAATATAACCAATTAAATAAGGCGGTTCTAACCCCTCCAATGTGTAATGGACCAGTAGGAGATGGAGCAAATCTTGTTGCTACTTTTGACATTTAAGATTTTTAGACTATTTATTTAGAAACTTCTATATAAAGATACAAGCACACCCTGAACTTTTACCCTATCTGGGCCAAATATTTTAGTCTCGTAATTTCTATTCGCGCTCTCTAAAGCTATAGTTTTGCCTTTTCGTCTTATTCTCTTAAGCATTGCTTCATGGTCGTCAATTAGAGCAACTACAATTTTTCCGTTATCTGCTGTATCTGTTTTTTTTATAACAACTGTATCACCATCATTAATTCCTGCGTCAATCATAGAATCACCTTGAACTTTCAATCCAAAATATTCACCCTTTTTTTCTATATTTTCTGGCAAGGGAATTCTTGCCACTTCGTTTTGTATTGCTTCGACTGGTGTTCCCGCAGCAATTTTACCTAAGACAGGGATTTCTGTGTCATTTGTTTTATTCGCTGTTTCATCTAATCCACCTTTTATTACACTTGGTGAAAAGCTATTATAAATATCGTTTGCAGAAGCAGTTTCAGGCAATTTAACAACTTCTAATGCTCTCGCCTTGTGAGCAAGCCTTTTTATAAAGCCTCTTTCCTCTAAAGCACTGATTAATCTATGTATTCCTGATTTAGACTTTAAATTAAGAGATTCCTTCATTTCCTCATAAGATGGTGAAATTCCAGATGATCTCAACTTTTTGTTGATAAAAAGTAATAAATTTTTTTGTTTTTTAGTAAGCATAAGAACAAATATCGTACAAATAATGTTCTATAAAAGTTCTTATAATTAAACAACAGTTAAAAAACCATGAAAACTAAGAGTTATTTGACTAAAGAACTGAAAAAATTGAATTATTTTTCAAATTTTTAAGAAGTGATTCACCAATTAAAAAAGTTTTAATTGAAGTTTTGCTTTTTAAATCTAATAGTTCTTCTTTGCTCTTAATACCACTTTCAGAAATAAGTGGTCCTTTATGGTTTACCAAAACATCATTAATATCGTAAGTTGTATTAATGTTTGTTTCAAGGGTTTTAAGATTTCTGTTGTTAATACCTATTAGGGCATCTTCAAATTTTAATGCTTTTTTAGCCTCGTCTACCGTATGAACCTCGACAATGATTGACATTTTGTGTTTGAGAGCCTCATTATATAGTTCATCAGCAAGATTTTCTTTTACACCAGCCAAAATAATTAAAATAGCATCTGCACCATAACTTTTAGCAAGAGGGATTTGAAATTTATCAACAAAGAAATCCTTACAAAGAATTGGCAGTTTAATTTTTTGTTTAATCTGACGGATATGATCTAATTTGCCTAAAAAAAATTCTTCTTCAGTTAAGACAGATAAACATGTTACATTATTTTTATGATATATATTTGCTATTTCTAAAGGATTGTAATCCTCAATTATAATACCAGCTGAAGGACTTGCTTTTTTAATTTCAGCAATTATTGAAATTTTATTATTTTTTGTATTTTGATTAATTTTATTTTTAAAGTCTACAAAAGATGTATTTTCTTCAATCAGATCTTTTAAATTATTTTGATCTAGAGTTTTTTTTAATTTCTCTATATTAATAGTTTTCCTTTTAATTATTTTTTCAAGAATATTTTCAGTCATTTTGTATTTTAGTCAAATAATCATGTACAGAACCTGATTTAATAAAATCCCTAGCAGCATTATATGCTTTTCTATAATCTTCATATTTTCCTGAAACTATTAGTCCAGCAGCTGCATTTAAACATACAGCTTTTGAGAAATCATTATCTTCACCTTTAAATATTTCTATGATTTTTTCAGAGTTAAACTTTGAGTCCTGACCAATTAGATTTTTAAAATTTTCAGCATTCACATTTAAATCATTAGGATCTATCATGATTTCTGAAATTTCACCATTTTTAAGTTGCACTATATTTGTTTTTGCATATGGCGAGATTTCATCTAGACCATCTTCGCTATTTACAATCCAAGCAAACTTTAATTTTAAATTTTGTAAGGCATTTGCAAAAATATTTAATAATTTTTTATCAAAAACACCTACAACTTGCCTATCTACTAAAGCAGGACTACTTAATGGGCCAATCATATTAAATATTGTTCTTTTTCCAATTTTTTTTCTTGTAGGACCCACAAATCTCATTGCACTATGATAATTAGGCGCGAACATAAAACCAAAATTATTTTTATTTATTTGTTCTTCAACATTTTCTGGTTCAAGATTTATATTTATATTTAAAGCCTCTAATACATCCCCCGATCCACATTTGGATGAGACTGCCTTATTTCCGTGTTTAGCAACCTTTACATTTAGGCTTGCCAAAAGAATTGCAGAGGCTGTTGAAATATTGAGAGTATTCATACCATCACCACCTGTACCGCATGTATCTATACAATCTTTGATATTTACCCTTTTTGATTTATTCCTCAATACGTAAACGCCACCAGCAATTTCATCAGATGTTTCACCCTTTGATGACAATCCGGTCAAAAAATCAAAAATTTCATTTTCATCGGCTTTACCTTCCATTAATATTTTAAAAGCAGACTTACTTTCCTCAAACGTAAGATTTTGTTTATTTTGAATTTTTTCAATATAATTTTTCATTATTTTTTAAATTTAACAAAATTTTTTAAAATTTTAATTCCTAATTTAGTTTTAATACTTTCTGGATGAAATTGTACACCATGCACATTATACTTTTTGTGTTTAATGCCCATTATAAGACCATCTTTAGTTTCAGCAGTTATTAAAAGATCTTTTGATAAGGTTTTTTTATCAATTATTAAACTATGATATCTAGTAGCTTCAAATTTTCTAGGTAAATTTTTTAAAACACCTATCTTATTTGATAGTATTTCACTAGTTTTCCCATGCATAAGTTTTTTTGCCTGGATTATTCTTGATCCAAATACTTGACCAATTATCTGATGACCCAAACATACTCCAAAAATTGGAATTTTTTTATAAAGAGACTTTACTATATTGATACAATTTCCAGCTTGATTTGGATTACCAGGACCCGGAGAAATAACTATACCGTTATATTTTTTTTTCAATATTTGATTTGCATTAATCTTATCATTTCTAATTACATCAACATTAATTTTCAAAGAGGATAAATAGTGAAACAAGTTGAAGGTAAAACTATCATAATTATCAATTAATATTATTTTCATTATTTTAATGCGCTAATTAATGCTTTTGCTTTATTTACCGTTTCTTCGTATTCATTATTTGGTTTACTATCAGCAACAATTCCTGCTCCAGCTTGAACATAAAATTTATTTTTTTTTGTGACTGCTGTTCTTAAAGCTATACAAGTATCAAAATCACCGTTTGAAGAAAAATACCCAATACCACCAGCATATACTTTTCTTTTTGATTTTTCTAATTCATCAATTATTTCCATTGCTCTAATCTTTGGAGCCCCAGAAACTGTTCCAGCTGGAAATCCGGCCAAGAGAGAATTTAATTTCGAGAGACTTCTATCATGAATTCCTTCAACATTTGAAACAATATGCATAACATGAGAATATTTTTCAATTAAAAATTTTTCAGTTACTTTCACAGTATTAATTTTAGCTACTTTACCAACATCATTTCTTCCTAAATCTAACAACATTAAATGCTCAGCGAGTTCTTTTTTATCCTTAAGCAGATCTTTTTTATAAAAATTATCTTGTTTCTTTGTTTTTCCTCTAGGGCGTGTCCCAGCAATTGGTCTAATAGTAATTATGTTTTTACGTAATCTAACTAAAATTTCGGGGCTAGCACCTATAATTTGAAAGTCATTAAAGTTAAAAAAAAACATAAAAGGTGAGGGATTTGATATCCTAAGTTTTTTGTAAATATCTATAGGCTTTTTTGTAAGTTTTGCCTCAAACCTCTGACTCAGTACAACTTGAAAAATATCTCCAATCTCAATAAATTTTTTAGCCTTTTTTACCATATTTAAATACTGAGATTTAGTGGTATTTGAATTTACTTTTATTTTTTTATCATTTTTGGATCTATAAGGGATGTTAAAACTTAATTTAGATTGGTGAATCATAAAGTTAATTTGGTTTTTAATATCGTCGTACTTTTCTTTATAATTTTGGATACTTTGGTCTTTGAAGACATTAACTATGTAAAAAATTTTCTTTTTTAGATTATCGTGTATTATTAAAACTGTTGGTCTTAGAAGTCTTACATCGGGCATTTTTAAATCGTCTTTACAGTTATTTGGGATTTTTTCTACGTATCTGATTGTATCGTATGAAAAATACCCAGATATTAATGAGCAAATTGGAGGAAGTTTTTTCGGAGTTTTAAATTTAAAATTTTCTAAAATATCTTCAATAATATTCTTTGGTTTACCTTTTATAGGAATTTTTTTTTTATTCTGAATTCTAAAAGATTTATCGTTATTAAATTCCCAAATTTTATCAGGTTTTTTCCCAAAAATTGTATATCTTCCTTTTGTACCTTTTTCAACTGACTCAAATATAAAACTATTCTTTTCATTTAAAAAATTATTAATAAGATTTAATATTTGATTATTATCATTTAATTTTTTTTCTAAATATAAAACTTGATTTATTTTATTTTTATGTAGAAACTTAAATTGTTTATAGCTTCTGTTTAACATTATCTAAAATAGTTTTTTACTCTTTCAAGAGTTTTTTCATTTATTTTGATTGTATATTTAGAATTTAAATAAACATCATAAGTTTGAAATATTTTATCTTTTATTAAATTATTTGCTTCAATATAATAAATATTTTTAAGTTCATTATTTTCAAGGATTTTATCTACTTTATGATTTAGAATTTTTACTAAATAAATATTTTTTTCATTGTCAGCAACCAATGCGAAACTTTTAATTGGAAGAGAGTAAATGACCTCTAATGACTCTGAGCTAAATTTTTCTACATCATTCTTTGATTTAATTAACATTTTCTCAATTTTGTTTTTGCCTGAGACTAATTTATTAAAATCACTATTAAAAAAATTATTATCATTAATTTTTTTTAAGATTTTTTTATTAAATTCAAACTTATTCTTATTAAATATAAATTGTTTGACCTGGTTTACAAAATTACTATCATTTACGTTTGGAATTTTATTTTCAATTTTTGTAATTTCATAAATTACAAAAAAATCGTTTTCGTCAATAACACCAGACTTTTCATTGTTTCTAAGATTATAAATTTTAGTTTCAATTGTTTCTTTATCAGATTGCGGAATAAAGTTATTTTTTGATATACTTTTCAAATCATATGTTTGAATTGTATCTTTAAAACTTACATTATTTAGTAATTTACTTTCGATTTCGTCTATTTTTGTAAAAAATTCATCATTATATTCGTCTAGACCTATTAAATCTTTTGGAGTTACTTTTGAATAAGAAAAATCTATGTAATCCTTTTTAAGTTTTTCTTTATTTTTATTAATATAATTTTTAACATCATCATTATTGATATTTTCTTTTTTTGAATAAATGTTTTCAAGATTAATAAATTCTATGTTAATTTTTTTAGTTTCGTCTTCATAGGAATTATTTACTAAAAAATTAGGAGATTTAATTCCTCCACCTAAATAATTAAATAGTTCTTCCCGAAATTCATTTTCTTTAAAATTTTTCTCAAACCGACTTGCTGTAAGATTGTTCGAAATTAAAAATTTTTCATATTTTGATCTTGAAAAATTTAAATTTTCATCTAAAAAATTCGAGTTTGTTTTTATTTTTTCTGCTAAAATTTTGTCAGATATAACTAAATTTGCTTCTTTTATTTCAAGTTCAATTAACTTATTTGATATTAATCTGCTTAGAACTTCCTCCAAAATATTGTCTTCTAATCTATCCTTTATTAAGTTTTGATTAATATTTAATTCATTTATATGATCAATAAAATCCTCTGTTGATATATTTTCATTATTTACTTTTGCTAAAGAATTTGTATTTCCACTCGTAAATACATCACCCATACCCCAAAAGACAAAAGGCACTGCAACTATAAATAAGAATATTTTTGCAGTTATCGTTTTTGAAAAATTTCTAATACTATTTAACATCGTTTTTTTTAAATTATTGAACTATAAACGACAAACCTATAGATTAAATAATTAAATATGACAAATAAATTAAGATATTTTGTTGCTAATTGGAAAATGTTTGGCCATTTAAATAGCCTTAATTCATTAAATAAAGTTATAAAATTCAAGAAAAAAAATAAAAAAGCGAAAAATTTAAAAATCATTTACTGTCCTCCCTTCACATTGATACATCCTTTTATACAAAAATTGAAAAATACCACTATTAAGACTGGAGCACAAAATTGTAGCTTTGGGTCTAACTATGGTCCACCCACTGGATCTATAAATGCAATGATGATAAAATCTTTAAAATGTGAATATGTTATATTAGGACACTCCGAAAAAAGAGCTAAAGGTGAAACCGATAATATCATTAACAGAAAAATTATCTCTGCTCTTCAAAATAATTTAAAAGTAATTTTTTGTATTGGTGAAACATTTGGACAAAAAAAGAAAAAATTAACAAAAAAAACCTTACTAAGTCAGATAAGCAAAGGTCTTAAAAAAATAAAAAACAAAAAAAATATAATAATCGCCTATGAGCCAGTTTGGTCAATAGGTTCAGGCATGATTCCAAAAATAGAAGACTTAGAAAATACCACTAGGATAATAAAATTATTTCTAAGTAATAAGATGAAATATAAAAATCCAAAAGTTTTATATGGTGGATCTGTTAATCAAAAGAATGTAAATCTTTTAAAAAATATAACAAATCTTGATGGTTTTTTAATAGGTGGTGCATCCCAAAATAGCAATATATTTATTGATATAATAAAAAAAACGTTTAATTAATTCTCATGGAAAATATTCTATTAGTGGTAAATGTAATATTAGCTGTAATATTGGTAATAGTCGTTTTATTGCAGAAATCTGAGGGGGGAGCGCTAGGAATTGGTGTTTCTCAAGAAAGTTTTATGTTTTCTAGAACAGCAGGTGATTTTATGACAAAAGCAACGGCCATAATTGCTACTTTATTTATAATTTGCAGTCTTTCATTAACAATCATATCTAGGGGCGATCTTGAGACAGAGTCGTCAGTGATTGATAAAATGGAGCAAAATTCAGGAGAAGTTCCAAAAATTCCTGAAAATAATAATTAAGTATTTTCATTTTTAAAATAATTCGCTATAACATAATTCCATGGCGCGATATATATTCGTTACTGGCGGCGTGGTCTCATCTTTAGGAAAAGGTTTATCTTCAGCATCACTAGCTTATTTACTTAAGTCTCAAGGCTATAAGGTAAGACTGAGAAAAATGGATCCTTACTTAAATGTAGATCCTGGTACGATGAGTCCATTTCAACATGGTGAAGTTTTTGTCACTGACGATGGCGCAGAGACAGATTTAGATTTAGGCCATTACGAAAGATTCTCAAATATTTCTGCAAAAAAAACAGACAATATAACTACAGGAAAAATTTACAGCGATATAATTAAAAAAGAAAGAACAGGCAAGTACCTAGGTAAAACTGTACAAGTGATACCTCATGTAACTGATAGAATTAAAGAATTTATTAAAGGTGATATAACTAATGAAGATTTTGTAATTTGTGAAATAGGTGGAACCGTAGGGGATATTGAGAGTTTACCTTTTGTCGAAGCCATAAGACAATTTGCAAATGATGTAGGAAAAAAAAGAAGTTTATTTATACATCTGACACTTGTTCCTTTTTTAAAATCATCTGATGAAATTAAAACCAAACCAACACAACATTCAGTTAAGGAGCTTAGAAGTTTAGGTATTCAACCAGATATAGTGATATGTAGATCACAAAAATCTATTCCGATAGACCAAAGAAAAAAAATATCTTTGTTTTGTAATGTGCCAATAGATAATGTTATTGAAACTGTTGATGTAAGAACAATTTATGAAGCACCAATAAGTTTTCACAAAGAAAAATTAAATAGACAAGTTTTAAAATATTTTAATATTAGACCAAAAAAAAATGCAAATTTAACACCGTGGAAAAAAATAACCGATACTGTTTTAAATTCAAAAAAACAGGTGAATATAGCGATTATTGGAAAATACGTTAATTTAAAAGATGCTTATAAATCTTTAGATGAAGCTTTAATTCATGGTGGAATTTTTAATAAAGTAAAAGTAAATCTACTAAGAATTGAGTCTGATAATTTAAAGAAACAAGATGTTAAGAAATTACTTAAAAATGTGTCAGGTATTCTAATACCGGGTGGTTTTGGAAAAAGGGGTACAGAGGGCAAAATAGCAGCAATTAATTTTGCTAGAAAAAATAAAATTCCTTTCTTTGGAATATGTTTTGGTATGCAAATGGCTGTTATTGAATTTGCTAGAAATAAACTGAATATTAAGCATGCAGGATCATCTGAGTTAGATAAAAAATGCTTTCCGGTCATTGGTCTGATGAATGAATGGGATAAAGATGGGAAAATAATTAAAGGTACTAATAAAGAATTAGGTGGTACTATGAGACTAGGTCTTTATGAAGCAAAATTAAGACATAATTCCCTAGTAAAAAAAATATACAATTCAACTAATATTAAAGAAAGACACAGGCATAGATATGAGGTTAATAAACATTTGCAAAGTAAGTTTGAGTCCAATGGTATGATTTTTTCTGGAATGTCGCCAAACAATAATTTGCCTGAAATAATCGAATTAAAGAGTCATCCATGGTTTATCGGTGTTCAGTTTCATCCAGAATTTAAATCTAGACCTTTAAACCCTCATCCTTTATTCTCTTCCTTTATTAAGGCTGCTAAATCAAAATAATGGAAAATAAAATAATTAATTGTAATGGAATAAAAATCTCAAATAAAGAGACATTCACTTTAATTGCGGGTCCATGCCAATTGGAATCCGAACAACATTCAATGGATATGGCTGGAAAAATAAAAGAAATAGCGGATAAATTTAGTATTGGTTTTATTTACAAAACGTCGTTTGATAAAGCCAATCGAACAAGTTTAAAAGGTAAAAGAGGTGCTGGATTAGAAAAGTCTTTACCAGTTTTTGATAAAATTAAAAAAGATTTAAAAGTTCCTGTTTTAACGGATATTCATAACGAGGAGCAATGCTTGGCTGTATCAAATCATGTAGATATTTTGCAGATTCCAGCATTTCTTTGTAGACAAACTGACTTATTAATTGCTGCTGCAAAAACAAAAAAAATAATCAATGTTAAAAAAGGTCAATTTTTAGCACCATGGGATATGGCAAATGTGACAAAAAAAATTTCTGAATCTGGAAATAATAATATTTTGGTTACAGAGAGAGGGGCAAGTTTTGGTTACAATACTTTGGTATCAGATATGAGATCATTACCAATAATGTCTAAACTTGGATATCCTGTAATATTTGATGCTACTCATTCTGTTCAACAACCTGGTGGGATGGGTGATAAAAGTGGTGGTCAAAGAGAATTTGTTGAATATTTAGCTAGAGCTGCTGTAGCAGTTGGTGTTGCAGGCGTTTTTATCGAAACGCATCAAGATCCAGATAACGCACCTTCGGATGGGCCAAATATGTTACCAATTAATAAATTAGAACAATTATTAAATCAATTATATGAAATAGATAAGCTTGTAAAAATTAAATGAGTAAAATTACCAGAGTTATAGCAAGGCAGGTATTTGATAGTAGAGGAAACCCAACCATCGAAGCAGAAGTTTTCAGCAATGAAAAAAGTTCAAGCGCAATTTGTCCATCCGGTGCATCAACGGGTTCTTATGAGGCGCATGAGAAAAGAGACAAAAAAAATAAAAAATATTTTGGAAAGAGTGTTTTTGGCCCTGTCAAATACATTAATTCAAAAATATCAAAAAAATTATTAAATAAAAATGTTCATAATCAAGAACTTATCGATTCAATTTTAATTAATTTAGACGGCACTAAACATAAAACAAAAATTGGGGCAAATGCAATTTTAGCTGTATCAATGGCTGTAAAAAAACTCTCGTCAAAAATTAAAAAAATTCCACTTTATAAAAACTTTATAATTAAAAAAAACTTCAAACTACCTTTTCCAATGATGAATATAATTAATGGGGGCGCACATGCAAATAATAAATTGAGAATACAAGAATTTATGATCCGTCCGGATGGAGCAAAAAATTTTTCAGAGGCTGTGAGAATGTGTTTTTTAGTAATACAGTGTTTAAAAAAAATTATTTCAGATAGAGGAATGTCAATTTCTGTTGGTGACGAAGGTGGATTTGCTCCAATGATATCAAGTAATGAGGAGGCATTACGACTAATAGTAAAATCAATTGAAAAAGCCGGCTTTAAAAATGGTAAGCAAATATCAATCTGCCTAGATGTTGCTGCTAATGAATTATATAAAAACAAGAAATACTCAATTCATTCAAAAAAATACCTAAATGTAGAGCAAACAATTAATAAGTATATCAAATTAATTAAACAGTTTAAAATTAAGTCTATAGAAGACCCTTTTTTTGAAAACGATTGGTTGGCATGGAGTAGATTCAATAAAGCCACAAAAAAAATACAAATTGTTGGTGATGACCTATATGTAACCAATTTGGAGAGACTTAAAAAAGGTTTTTTATACGAGTCTTCCAATTCAATTCTGATTAAACTCAATCAAATTGGGACAGTTTCTGAAACATTAGATGTTATTAGATTTGCAAATAATATTGGATATAAGACCGTCATTTCACACAGATCAGGAGACAGCGAAGATACTTTCATTGCAGACCTTGCGGTAGGTACTAATTCAAATCAAATAAAAACTGGTTCATTGTCAAGATCTGAAAGAGTTTCAAAATATAATCAATTAATACGAATTGAGGAAGATTTGGGGTCCAATGCTAGGATGAATTATTTGTGAGTGTTTTATTAAAAATCAAAGAAAATCTAAAAATTATTATTTTAACTATTTTATTTGTATACATCTTAATAAATCTTTTTGGGGGTCAAAGAGGTCTATTTGCATATTTTGAAAAAAAGGAAGTTTTAGAAAATCTAAAAATCCAAGAAAAAGAAACGCTTGAAAAGATAAAAAATATTGAATTAAAAAATACTCTTTTAAGTGAGAGGCTTGATTATGATTACATCGATATGCTTATAAGGGACAAATTGATGCTTGGTAAAAAGGGGGAAACGACTTATATAGTTACTGATAATGAAAATTAGACACCCAGAAAAAGTAAATAAACCAGTTAATCCAATAAAGAGGAAACCTAATTGGATTAAATCTAAAATAATTAATAGTAAAGAATTTTTTATTACTAAAAGTTTAATTAATAAAAGTAAATTAGTTACAGTTTGTCAGGAAGCGAATTGTCCAAATATAACTGAATGTTGGAGCAAAAGGCACGCAACTTTTATGATAATGGGAGACACTTGTACTCGAGCTTGTGCTTTTTGTGATGTTAGCACTGGAAAACCTCAGCCGCTCGATCCATTTGAACCATACAAAATATCAAATGCAGTAAAAAAATTAGATCTTAACCATGTAGTAATAACATCCGTTGATAGAGATGATTTACCCGATGGTGGATCAAATCATTTTTATGAGGTAATTTTAGCTACAAAAAAATTAAACCCAAACACATCAGTAGAGGTACTAACTCCAGATTTTCTTAGAAAAGGTGAGTCATATAAAAAAGTTATTGAGGCTAATCCAGATGTATTTAATCATAATATTGAAACAGTGCCTAGCCTTTATAGAAAGGTCAGACCAGGAGCTAGATACTTTGCGTCTCTAGATCTTTTAAAAAAATCTAAAGAGATAAATAAAAATATATTTACTAAATCTGGAATAATGATTGGTCTAGGTGAAAAAAAGGATGAAGTCGTACAAGTTATGGATGATTTAATATCTGCCAAAGTTGATTTTTTAACAATTGGTCAATATTTACAACCTTCCTCAAAACATCATCCACTCGAAAAATATTATCATCCTGATGAATTTGAAGAATTTGGGGAAATTGCAAAATCAAAAGGATTTTTACTAGTATCTTCAACGCCATTAACTAGATCCTCTTATCATGCAGATGAAGATTTTAGAAAACTAAAAACCCAACGTTTAAAAACAAATGCCCCAAGCATCGGTCAAAAGATTAATTCAAATTGAAAAAAAAAAATTAATTGATTTAGTTTTAGATATAGACGAGTATCCCAATTTCATACCTTATTGTATTAACTCAAAAGTTTATGAGCGTAACGTTAAAGGGGAGGATATATATATTATTGCAGATTTGACTATTGGAAAGGGAATTTTTAAAGACACATATAAAAGTGATGTGAGATTTAATAAAAAAGAAGACACAATTTACGTTACTAATATTGATGGTCCATTAAAATATCTAGAAAATAGGTGGTATTTTAATCAAAAAGGTAACATGACCGAAGTATCATTTGATGTAGATTTCGAGCTAAAAAATAAATTTTTAAATATATTAATGAATAAGTCTTTTACATATGGTCTTAATAAAATTGCAGATGCCTTTCAAAACAGAGCTGAAGAACTATTTAAAAATACTTAAAATAAGGTTTAAAGCTTTTATAACTGTAGCTTTTTGAATTGAATTTCGATTTTTGTGTTTAAATAAATATTTCTTTACGACAATTTTATTTCCTTTCTTTAACCCAATATAAACTAGTCCGACTGGTTTTTCTTTAGTTCCACCTTTGGGTCCAGCAATTCCTGTTATAGAAATTGATATATTTGTTCGACTAATTTTACTCAAATTCTTTACCATTTCCAAACATGTCTCGTAGCTAACAGCGCCATATTTGGCTATAATTTTTTTTGGAACTTTTAAAATATTTATTTTTGATTGATTTGAGTAAGTAACCATTCCTAAAGTAAAAATCTTAGAAGATCCACCGATCGAAGTAATCGAACTAGCTAATAAACCACCTGTGCATGACTCTGCAAAAGAAATTTTTAATTTTTTTGCCCTAAGTTTTTTTACTACTTTGTTAGAAATTTTTTTCATGAGCTGAAAACCATATACAATACCATAACTGCCACAACATATAACCCAGCACAAACGTCATCCATAACTACACCAAAACTATTTTTAAAATTTTTATCATAATAACTAACGGGGTAAGGTTTCGTAATGTCAAAAATTCTAAATAGAATAAACATTATAAAATAAAATGTTAAAACTTCGTTAGTTTCTTTTGAACCCTCGTGAGCTATTTCATATAAACATATTGGTATTGATTGACCAATAAATTCATCTATTACAATTTCTTTTGGATCTTTGTTTTCTTTATTTTTAATAAACTGATTTATGGAATAAAGTGAAACAAAAAATATTACAATCAAACAAATTAAAACTAGATCAGGTGCTAAATCTAGAATTTGAAATATAAAAAATAAAAAAATAATAGTTACTAAAGATGCAATACTTCCTGGAATTTTGCTTATTCTGCCAATACCAAATAATGTTACGAATAAAGAATTAAATTTATAAATCATATTTTGAAATTGAAGTGATTACTTCACAAGCAATTGCTTTTTCCTTCCCTATTAATCCCAATTTTTCTGTTGTCTTACCTTTTATATTTATTTTATTTTTCGATATTCCACAAATATCTGAAATTGATTTAACAATTTTATGTTTATATTTTGAAATTTTAGGTGTTTGAGTTATTATGTTAATATCAAGATTATTTATATAAAAACTATTTTCTTCCATTTCTTTAATTACTCTACTTAATAATATTGTTGATCTTATATTTTTATACTTAGAATTTTTATTTGAAAATTTCTGACCAATATCTCCCTTTTTACAAGCTCCAAGAATTGCATCTGTTATGGCATGTAAAACAGGATCCCCATCAGAATGTCCCAGTGTGCCTAATGATGATTTAATATCTAATCCACCTAAATAAAGTTTTCTTCCTTTGACAAGTCTGTGGACATCAAAACCAATTCCATAAAATGTTGATATATATTTTAAATCACTCTTATATGTAATTTTAGTATTCTCTATTTCACCTTTAATAAATTTAACTCTATAGTTATTATTAATGAATAGACTAGACTCATCCTGAATCTTGTTTTTATTTTTTTTTGCTAATTTATATATATCCTTGAACCTAAAACCTTGGGGAGTTTGTGCTAAATAAATATTTTCTTTTCTTAAGTTAAATAGTGATTTTTTAAAATTGTATTTAATTGCATCTGTAGAATTAATGTATGGCACCACAGCTTTATTTTTTTTCAAACTAAATAATACATTTTTAATTAATTTAAGTGAAAAATTTGGTCTTGCTGCATCATGGATTAAGATATTTCTGACTTTAAACCTCTTTGCATATTTAATGGCTATTAAAGAAGAATCGCTCCTTTCTTTTCCACCTTTTAAGACCTTAATTTTTGATAAATATTTCTTTTTGATAAATGATTTTTTATTGGTTACTAAAATTATGTATTTGAAGAGTTTACATTCTAAGACTTTATCTAATGTGTGCTCAAATACGGGTCTATTTCTATAATATGTATATTGCTTTAAATTAATTGATTTAAACCTTTTGCTTTGTCCCGCGGCTAGTATTATAAAACAATTACTCATTTCGTTATATATAAGATAATGAATTTATTACACAATGCTTGAATTTATAAAAAAAAATATTTTTATTATTTTAATCTTTCTTATTACATTATTTGTTGGTTTTATTACATTTTTAACATTTATTGATAAAAGTTTTATTGAATTAAATGAGGTCAATTTACAATATTTATTAATCGTAAACATTGTATTACTATTATTTTTTTTTGTTTTTGTTTTTTTAGAAATAAAAAAATCCATTAAAAATGAAATCGACGTAAAAGGTTCAAAATCAAATAAAAAATATATTACTTTTTTTGCCTTATTTACTTTAATACCATCAATTTTAATATCAATTTTCTCTCTCTTTTTGTTTTCTTTCGCTCTAGAGAAATATTTTGATAAAAAAATTACAACCGCTGTCAACAACTCTTA
Source organism: uncultured Pelagibacteraceae bacterium (assembly GCA_902582315.1). GTDB lineage: Bacteria > Pseudomonadota > Alphaproteobacteria > Pelagibacterales > Pelagibacteraceae > Pelagibacter. Next base: position 59,506 of record CACHRP010000002.1, on the reverse strand, counting down.
TGAGTTAGCTAAAAACTATGTCCAGGATGTAAGAAATAAGATAGAGAGCGATATTGTGATGATAGCTTTCGATATAAACAAAAGTGGAAATTTTTATCAAAGTGATCCACGTGATTTTAAAAAATTCTTAATTAACCAAAAAATTTTACGTAATGTAGATGAGATACATATAATAACTGACCAAAAAAAAATTATCATGTCAACTTTAAACGATATGAAGAAATTCATAGCACCAGATCAAAAAGCATTTGATTTAGTAATGAAAGATGACAGGCCTCTTAAAATCATTAATGCATTTGAGAATAAATCTGCTGCAATACTTAAGCTACCTAATTATAAAAACACATATCTATATGTTGTTAAATATTTAGAACAAGATATTTCCAAATATTTGACAGAGTCTCAAGAAGCACTTAATTTTTATTATACTGTTGAAGATAAGAGAACAGGAATACAAATCTCATTTATTTTAATTTATTTAATAGTTGTTTCTTTAATGCTATTTTTAAGTGTTTCAATAGCTATAAGGTTTTCCTCTAGGTTTTTTAGATCAATTAATAATTTAGTAAACGCATCAATGAGCATTGGTAGAGGAAATTTAGATACTAAGGTTCCTGAAATAAAAACAGATAAAGAGCTTGAGTCATTAAATAAAAATTTCAACTTGATGATTGATCGTTTAAAAACCCAACAAGACAAATTACTTCTTACTGAGCGACACGAAGCATGGGAAAATGTTGCTAGAAAATTAGCACATGAGATCAAAAATCCTCTAACGCCCATTCAATTAATTATTGATAGATTTAATTCAAAGTTTTCAAATCTAATGAGTGAGAATGATAAATCAAATTTTAATGAAAATTTAAAAATTATAAACAAGCAAATTAAACAAATAGAAAATTTAATAAATGAATTTTCTGATTTTGCTAGAATGCCGAAACCAATTTTAAAAAAGCATAATATTGTGAAAATAATTAAAGAAAATATATTATTGATGAATGAAATTGATAAATCAGTAAATATAAACTTTAAATCCTTTAAGGAACCATTAAATATAAATTGTGACTCAGAGCAATTAAATAGAATCTTTACAAACCTTTTTAAAAACTCTATTGAGAGTTTAAAAGAGAAATTCTCAAAAAGTCCTGATTTTACAAAGAAAATTGATATAGAAATTTTAAAAAAAGATGATTATATACAAATCATTATTAATGATAATGGTCTAGGATTTAGTAGTAAAAATTTAGATGATTTGCTTAAACCATATTTCACAACAAAGAATAATGGCACTGGTTTAGGACTTCCTATAGTGAATAAAATAATTAATGACCATAATGGAACTTTGAAACTTGTTGAGAATAAAATTGGAGCAACAATTAAAATAGATTTACCTGCTTAAAATGTCTACTGAAATTTTAATTATTGATGATAATCCTGATATAAGAAATATTTTAAATGATCTTATTTCCGACGCTGGTTATAAAACTAGAGTTGCTGCAAATTATAATCAGGCATTAAAAGAAATTGATAAAAAGTTACCCGAAGTAGCTATTATAGATGTTAAATTAGATAAGGGTGACAATGATGGAATCGAGCTACTTAATCACATCAAACAAAAAAATAAAGATATACCTGTAATCATTATCTCTGGGCACGCGAATATAGAAATGGCTGTGAAATCACTTAAATCAGGAGCATTTGAATTTATTCAAAAACCATTTGATAAAGAAAGATTAATGAACTTTATAAAGAGAGCATCAGAAAATTATAACTTAATTAAAGAGAATAAATATCTAGAAACTAAACTTTTTCACTCTTTTGACCTAATTGGTTCAAGCAACAATATAAATAAAATAAATGATCAGATACAAAAAGTATCAACTACAGAGTCAAGAGTCTTTATTTGTGGACCAACTGGATCTGGAAAAGAATTGATAGCTCGTAAAATTCATAAAATTTCAAATAGAAAAAATAAGCCTTTTATAATACTTAATGGAGCTTTATTGGATGTAAAAAAATATGAACAGGAATTATTCGGAGAAGAAAAAGAAGATGGATCAATCTCTTATGGCGCTCTTGAAAAATCCTCAGGAGGAATTCTTTTGATTGATGAGGTTTCAGAAATACCTCTAGAAACACAATCGAAAATTTTAAGAGTTCTAACAGACCAAAAATTCAAAAGAATAAATGGGAATCATGATATAAAAGTTGATGTAAGAATAATATGTTCGACATCTACAGATATTAATTACGAAATATCTCAAGGAAATTTTAGAGAAGATCTATTTCATAGATTAAATGTATTTCAAATTAACATTGAACCCTTAAATAAAAGAGCTCAAGATATACCTTTATTAATTAAATACTTCTCAGAAAAAATTGCTGAAAATTATAATCTCAAAAAGTTTGTTATTGATCCAAATAATCATAATTTAATTGATTATTCTTGGCCTGGAAATGTTAGAGAATTAAGAAACTTGATAGAAAGAATAGCTATACTATCACCAGATAGTCCTGAAAAGATATTTAGTATAATTAAAGAGTCATTAAAAATTTCAGAAAGTGAAAATGTGTTTCATGAAAAATCTTTATCTGTACCATTAAAAGAGGCTAGAGAAAATTTTGAAAAAGAGTATTTATCATCTCAATTAAAAAAATTTGGAGGAAATATATCTAAGATGGCTAAATTTATTGGAATGGAAAGATCAGCATTACACAGAAAATTAAAAGGGCTTAATATAAAAGATCTGAATTAATGAATATAATAATTTGCGGTGCAGGAAGAGTTGGATTCACTATAGCTAAGCTATTAAGTGAACAAGACCATTCTATTACTGTTGTCGACCAATCGAGTGAAGATATCCAAAAAATTAAAGATTCTTTAGATGTGAATGCTATTGTTGGAAAAGCAACTTATCCCTCAATTTTAGAAAAAGCCAAAGGTGCTGATGCTGACATGATAATTGCAGTTACCAGAAATGATGAAATTAATATGCTTATATGTCAAATTGCTTATACCACTTTTAAAATATCAAAAAAAATTGCTAGAATAAGATCACAAAATTATCTGGAGCCGAAATTTAGTAAATTATATAATAAAGAAAATCTTCCTATAGATGTTATAATTTCACCTGAACTTGAAATTGCAAAATCCTTATTGAGAAAACTTGAGGCACCCGGTGCTCTTGACAATATTCCATTTGCTGACAATAAAATAAGACTTTTAGAGATTTTAATAGAAGAAAATTGTCCTATTAAAAATATAAAATTAAATGAATTAACTAAAAAGTTTCCAGATTTAGAGGCAAATATTTTAGGAGTCATTCGAAACGAAAAATTTATTATTTTAAAAAAAAATGACGTAATGGAAAAAGATGATAAGGCCTACGTAATAATAAATTCTTCTCAAATGGCAAAAACCCTTATAGCCTTTGGACATAACGAAAAAATATCAAGTAAAATATTAATTATAGGTGGAGGAAATATTGGCTATAATTTAGCAAAAAATATCGAAGAAACTTTTGACTCAGCTAGAATTAAAATTATTGAAAAAAATAAAGAGAGAGCTGAATTTATTGCAAATGAATTAAACAATTCAATTATTATAAATGGTGATGCTTTAGATGAAGATGTTCTATCAGAGGCAAACCTTGATGAAATTGAGACAGTTTTAGCACTTACTAATGACGATGAGGATAATTTAATGATTAGTGTTTTAGTTGAAAAGTTCTCAAAAAATAAAAAAACAATAGCACTAACAAATAAATCTAATTATTCATTACTTCAATCCTCGTTAAAAATAGACGATCTTATAGATCCAAGGATGAGCACTGTTTCAAGTATATTGAAACATGTTCACAAGGGAACTATCGAGACAGCATACAGTATACTGAATGGTGAGTATGAGGTGATTGAGGCGGAAATAATTGAAACGTCAGAATTAATTAACAAAGAGTTAAAAAATGCAAATTTACCTGACGAAATAAGAATTGGAGCTATTTTGAGAGGAGATGATATAATTATCCCACGTTCAAGTTTTGTTTTTCAAAAAGATGATAAAGTAGTGTTTCTCGCTAAAAATGACCAAATTTCGGTTGTTGAGAATATGTTTCGTATAAGCTCTATTTAATGCTTAATTTCAGTATTTACTATTTAAGATTTTTCAATATTTTAATTTGCTTTCTGTGCTTTTTGAATATTCTTTATTCATATTATTTTGATTTATACCTAAATGTAGATACATACTTATATACTTTTCTAGTTTCTACATTACCTTTGTTAAGTTTCTTTTTTTTAAAAAAAAATACGACAAAGATAAGTGTTTTTACAAAAATTTTCTCAGTAGTTTTAGGCTATTTTATTTTACCATTATTTATAGCATTACCGTATTATTTAAGCATTTATAATATAACCTTTGCAAATGCGTATTTTGAGTCAGTATCTGGTTTTACCTCTACAGGATTTACAGTATTTGAAAATATTAAGCATTTGGATGAAAGCTTAATACTTTGGCGTTCATCATCTCAATGGTTAGGAGGTTTATATTTTTTATTTTCAATAATCTTATTAATTGATGTTTTCGATGATAATCTTAAAAAGACATTAACTAATTTTTTAGCTTTCAATACAGCTGAAATTTTTAAACAGTCACTTAAAATATTCATTTTTTACTCTTTCTTAACCGTTATAATTTTTGTTATCTTAAACTTGTTTAGTTTTAGATCATTTGTATCACTAAATTTATCAATGACTTTAATATCATCAGGTGGTTTTTTACCGGTAAATAATCTTGAATCAATTCTAAATAGTCAAACTCAAATTATTATTCTTTCTCTACTAATGTTACTCTCTTTTTTTAGCTTATTCTTTATATATAATTTAGCAGTATATAGGAGGAAGGGGATTAAATTTATCCAAGAAGATATTTATCTTATAGGTTATTTGGTAATTGTAATTTTTGCATTTTTTCTTCTAATTGATAAAGAAATAAACTTTTCAATAATTTTTCTATCTATAGCAAGCTGTGTTTCAAATATTGGTGTGTCATTAAAAAATACACCTCAGCACTTATCATTCATATTTATAATTTTAATTATTGTAGGTGGATCCTTTTTTTCAACAAGTTCAGGTCTACGTTTTTTAAAAATTATTTCTTTATTTAAATTTTCCATTAATGAAATAATTTCTAATGCCAAACCTAAAAATGTGTTTATAAATAAATTATTATTCTCAGACAAAATTATGGATAAAACTGATTTTTATAAATATTTTTTGTCAATTATAATATTTATAATTTCACTCATATTTCTATCTAGCGTAATATCAATGAGCAACCTATCTTTTGAGCAATCATTTAATCTTTCGATATTGACACTTATGAATACGGTAAATTCATATATGACAGATACAAATAGTATAGATTTCGAAGAAATAAGTAATTTAACAAAATATTTTTTAATATTATTTATGATTATCGGGAGAGTTGAATTATTATCAATCCTTATTATTTTTAAAAAATTCTTTTTTAAAAATTAGTTTACTTATATAAGTATGTTAAATTGCGCCCTTAGCTCAGCTGGATAGAGCAACGGTTTTCTAAACCGTGGGTCGTAGGTTCGAATCCTTCAGGGCGCGCCATATTCTTGAATGAAAAAAAAAATTTTATATTGGTCTCCATTTATTTCTAATGTTGGCACAGTAAAATCGACTCTTAATTCAGCAATAGCATATTCAAGATATAGTTTAAGAACTAACAATGTTGGTATAATAAATGTTTGTGGTGAGTGGGATGAATATGAAGATGAAATAAAAAAAAATAACCTAAATCTTATTAAATTAAATTTTAGTTATTTCAAATATTTACCTAAAAATGGGTATATACAAAGTAGAATATCATTTTTTTTGATTTTTATCCTATCATTCTTCCCGCTAATAAAATTATTAAATAAACAAAAACCAGATTATTTAATAATTCATTTAATCACATCGCTACCATTATTAATAAATTACTTTTTAAAACCAAAATCCAAGGTAATTTTAAGAATATCTGGTTTGCCAAAATTAAATTTTTTAAGAAAAATATTTTGGATGATTACTACAAAAAATATCTTTAAAATTACTTGTCCCTCAATTGAGTTAATAAATGAATTAAAAAATAAAAATTTTTTAATTGAAAAAAAATTAATATTTCTGCCTGATGCTATAATTAATGTAAAAAAATTCGTTAAATTGAAATACGAAAAAATTGAAAAAAAAAGTGATAGAAAATTTTTGCTATCAGTAGGAAGACTGACACCCCAAAAAAATTTTAAATATCTGATTAATGAAATTTCTAATTTTTTTGCGTCAAACAAAAATTATGATCTTTATATTATTGGTGAGGGTGAGCAAAAAAAAGAATTACAAAATTTAATTAATAAAAAAAAATTAAATGATAGAGTTTATCTAATAGATTATACTGCTAATGTTTATTCATACATGAAAAATGCATCTATATATGTTCTCTCTTCATTGTGGGAAGATCCTGGGTTTGTAATCATAGAGGCTGCTTTATGCAATCTTCCAATTATATCATCAAATTGTTCCAATGGACCAAAGGAATTTCTTTTAAATGGTGATGCTGGCAAGCTATTTGAAAACAATAAAAAAGGGGCTTTATCTAAGGCTCTTGAAGATCACAGTGAGAATTTTTTAAAAAAGATAAAAGCAAAGAAAAATACTTTGAAGTACACTAATTTCAGACATTTTAAAAAACTGAACTCAATTATTTCATAATTAATACCAATGTACGTCAAATTGAGCCTTTTTATTTGAAAAGTTATTAAATTATCGTCAAAAAAAAATAAATTTTATTATTGATGAGAGATATAGATCATGCTTTACTTGTTAAAATTCAAAAACAATTTTGAATTATTTGTTAACAAATAAACTTAAAAACAAGAGGAAGAATATATGTTTAAAGTTATAAAAAAATTGACTTCTTTCGTAGCTATGGTTGCAGTGCTATTTGCATTTACAACTGAAGCTATGGCAAAGAAATCAAAAACTCTTAAAAACACTCAGAAGAAAGGTTTCGTAAGATGTGGTGTTTCTCAAGGTCTTCCAGGATTTTCAAATGCTGATGCATCTGGAAATTGGACTGGTGTTGACGTTGATGTATGTAGAGCTGTTGCTGCTGCAGTACTTGGGGATGCAAACAAAGTTAAGTTCACTCCATTAAGTGCTAAAGAAAGATTTACCGCTCTAACTTCTGGTGAGATTGATATCTTATCAAGAAATACTACTTGGACACTTTCTAGAGATGCTGATATTGGTCTTACATTTGTTGGAGTTAACTTCTACGATGGACAAGGTTTCATGGTAAGAAAAAACTCTGGCATAACTTCAGTAAACCAATTTAAAAATGGTATTTCTGCTTGTACTAACATTGGTACTACAACAGAGCTAAATATGAGAGACTTCTTTAATTCAAGAGGAATTTCATATGAGCCAGTAGCTTTTGAAAAAGCTGACGAAGTTGTTGCTGCTTATGATGCAGGTAGATGTGATACTTACACTACTGATAAATCTGGATTAGCAGCTCAAAGAACAAAAATGAAAAACCCAGATGAGCACATGGTATTACCTGAAACTATTTCTAAAGAACCTTTAGGACCAGTTGTAAGACAAGGTGATGCTGTTTGGGAAGACATTGTTCGTTGGTCATTAAACACTATGATCGAAGCTGAAGAGTATGGAATTACTTCTTCTAATGCTGATTCTATGAAAACTTCAGATAACCCTGCAATTAAAAGACTTGTAGGTGCTGAGGGTGAATTAGGAGCAGCTTTTGGTCTAGATAATGACTGGAGTTTAAGGATTATTAAACAAGTAGGAAACTATGGTGAAAGCTATAAAAGAAATATAGCTGACCCAGGTATCTTACCTGACAGAGGTCCAAATCAACTTTGGACTAAAGGTGGAATTTTATACGTACCACCAGCAAGATAATTCTTGATTTAAATACTTTAAAAAGGGCTAGATTTTTCTAGCCCTTTTTTTTATATTCGCGATCTAATGAATAACAAAATCAAAAAAATTCTACCACAAATCATAACAGTTTTATTTGTTTTAGGCATATTTGGTTTTTTTACCTTCAATGCTCAAATCAATATGGATAATAGAGGAATTGATTTTGGTTTTGGTTTTTTAACACAAGAATCCTCTTTTGATGTTCAGTTTTCTCTTATCGAGTATAGTGGTTCACACTCATATGCTAGAGCTTATCTTGTAGGATTACTCAATACATTATTAGTATCTTTTATAAGCATAATTTTTTGTACAATTTTGGGTGTAATATTTGGAGTAGCAAGATTATCTTCAAATTATCTAATTAGAAATTCTGCAGCTTGGTATGTTGAATTTTTTAGAAATATTCCATTATTACTTCAAATTTTCTTTTGGTATTACGCAGCATTAAGAGCACTTCCTGTTCCAGAAAAAGCTGGACCATGGTTTGGTGTTACTTACATGACTATCAAGGGATATTATATTCCTTCATTTATTTGGACAAATTTAGATATTTTCTTATATTCAATTTTAGCAGTTGTTGTTTCTATTATTATAATCTCAACTTATGCAAAAAAACTTCAAGAGAATGAAGGAAAACAAATCCCAGTTTTTTTTATTGCCTTGGGATTAATATTTGTACTTCCCGCTTTAACGTTTTTTATAGGAGGTGTATCCTTAGATTTTGGAATTCCTGTCTTAAAACAATTATCAAAAACTTCTTACGTGTTTGAAGGAGGTATAGGTTTACCACCTGAGCTAATTGCTTTAGTTTTAGCTTTATCATTATACACATCTACATTTGTTGCTGAGTGTGTTAGAGCTGGTATTCAAGGTATTGGAAAAGGGCAAAAAGAGGCTGCTGCATCAGTTGGTTTAACACCTAATCAAATATTAAAATTAGTAGTTATGCCGCAAGCTTTAAGAATTATAATTCCACCAACTACTAATCAATATCTTAATTTAACAAAAAATTCCTCCTTAGCAGCAGCAATAGCATACCCTGATTTGGTATTAGTTTTTGCTGGTACAGCATTAATGCAGACTGGAAAGGCGATTGAAATAGTATCTATTACAATGCTTACTTATTTATCTATAAGCTTAGCAATTGCAGCAATAATGAATTGGTATAACAAAAAAATAGAAATTAAGGAAAAATAATGAATAGTTTAAATTTCCTAAAATCAAATAAGCAGAATTTCTATTATTTTCTATACTTAGGCCTTTTTTTATTTTCTATAAGTATAATAGATGTTGCGATAAATGCATTTTTAAAAATTAATATCACATCCTTTCTACCAGGTATATTAGGTATCTTTCTTCCTCTAATTCTTGGTTTTGTAGGATTAAATTTTATTAGAACCGAATATTCTGGAATAAAAAGCTTGGATATTATAAATAAAAATATCAATACAAATAATTTTAACGCAATACTTACACTTCTTATTATTTTTGCGATTATTAAAGCAACCCCTCCATCTTTAAGTTGGATGATATTTGATGCAAATATTTCTGGTGATACTAAAGAAGCTTGTACAGGGACTGGAGCTTGTTGGACTTATGTTAAAGTTTGGTTCAGACGTTTTATGTATGGAATGTACCCAAATGATTTACATTGGAGGATCAATTTAGCATTTATTCTTGTTATTGCTTTAGGATTTTTTGGTTTTTTCTTAAAGGATAATTTAAAAAAATATTTAGCATTATACTATGTAATTATTTATCCAATAATTGCATTTTTAGTAATTTATTATCTAATCTCTGGTGGTGCTTTCGGTTTAGTTTGGGTCGAAACAGGTGCGTGGGGAGGTTTATCTTTAACATTTATTGTTTCTTTTTTCTGTTTAATTTTCTGTTTTCCTTTGGGTATGGTTTTGGCATTAGGAAGGCGATCAAATCTTCCAATGATACGATATATATCAATTGGTTATATTGAGTTTTGGAGGGGTGTTCCTCTTATAACAGTATTATTTATGTCTTCAGTTATGTTTCCTATGTTTTTACCTGAGGATTTCTTCATGGATAAACTTGTAAGAGTAATCATAGCTATTACACTTTTCGAAGGAGCTTATTGCGCTGAAGTTATAAGAGGTGGTTTACAAGCACTACCAAGAGGTCAATATGATGCTGCAAAATCTTTGGGTATGGGATATTGGAAGATGCATATATTTGTAATTTTACCCCAAGCTTTAAAATTAGTAATTCCTGGTATATGCAATACATTCTTAGCACTTGTTAAAGATACCCCTTTAATTTTTGTAGTTGGATTAGCAGAATTGGCTGGAATGTTAGCTTTAGCAAAAACAAATCCAAAATGGTTAGGATTTGCAATGGAGGGATATATATTTGCTGCTATAATTTTCTGGATAATTTGCTATGCTATGAGCAAATATAGTTATAACTTAGAAGCAAAATATAAAACAGAAAGATAAAATGTCTGAACCAATAATTAAAATTGAAAACGTGAACAAATGGTTTGGAGATTTTCAAGTCTTAAAAGACATAAATCTTGATGTTTCTGCTAAACAAAAAATTGTTGTTTGTGGTCCTTCTGGATCTGGTAAGTCAACTTTAATTAGATGCATTAACAGGTTAGAAGAACATCAAAAAGGTACCATAATAGTTGATGGTACTGAACTTTCTGAGAATACGAAAAATATAGAACAAGTAAGAGCAGAAGTTGGAATGGTTTTTCAACAATTTAACTTATTTCCACATTTATCTATTTTAGATAACTGCACACTTGCACCAATTTGGGTAAAAAAAATGCCTAAAAAAGATGCTCAGGAATTAGCTATGAAACAATTAGAACAAGTTCAAATTGCTGATCAAGCAAATAAATTTCCTGGTCAGTTATCTGGTGGTCAACAACAAAGATCTGCTATTGCACGAGCTTTATGTATGCAGCCAAAAATAATGCTTTTTGACGAACCTACGTCTGCATTAGACCCAGAGATGATAAAAGAGGTTTTAGATGCAATGGTAAACCTTGCAAAAGGTGGAATGACAATGATTGTTGTTACGCATGAAATGGGTTTTGCAAAAGAAGTAGCTGACGAAGTTATATTTATGGATGAAGGAATGATTGTAGAAAAAGCAGAGACCAAAGAATTTTTTGCAAATCCAAAAAGCGATAGAACTAAGCTATTTTTAAGTCAAATTTTATAATTAGTCTAAATAAGTTTACTTTATTTTGTAAAAGCAATTTAGGCTTTTTAGCCTTATGTCAAGCCAATAAATAGGCAAAAAAAAAATATTTTAGGGCTTGCATAAACCTTCAGGATAGAGTTCAATCTTAATTTTAAGAGGGGTCTTAATGGAAGAAAATTTTAATAAACACTTAGGTAATAAGCTTAAGCTAAGAAGATTAGCTCTTGGCTTAACACAAACAAAGGTAGCTAAAGCAATTAATGTTACTTTTCAACAAATCCAAAAATATGAAAAAGGCACAAATGGAGTAAGTTCTATTAGACTTCTACAATTGTCTAATTATCTGAAAGTGCCGATTAATTATTTTTATGAGGATTTTTCCGAATATGCAATTAATGCTGAAAAAATAAAAGAAAACCATATGAATGTTAATTATAATTTTCTTTTGAAGCTATATTCTGAACTTACACAGGACCAAAAATTAAAATTTAGTAAAAATCTTCAAGTTTCTCAGATAGGAATTTCTAAAACTGGCTGAGACTACTTAGCAAATTTTAATTTTGTTTAAATATTTTAATTTGAGTTAATGAAAATATTTAAATTTTTTATTTTTTCTACATTATCAATTGTATTACTAATATTTTTAGCAGTTTTATATGATCTGTCTTATTATGATCCGTCATATGTGAACAGAAGTGCTATTACCTTTAATAAAAATAATCTAAACAGTAAAAAAATAAAAAAATTTTATACACATATAGAAAAAATCCCTTATTTCCTAGGTTACCAGTTTTTAGATAGTCATAAAGAATTTTGGAAAATTGAAGATGAAAATACAAGAGATGAATTACCTGAATTTCAAATAATACCTGCTAAGACAAAAAATTTTGTAGATGGTTCAAAAAAAGATGAAATTGAGAGAAATTACGAAAATTGGACAAGAAGCCATGGAGGGTATTCAAATCTCAGATTTTCAAATTTGGACTTAATAAATAAGTCAAATGTAAAAAATTTAGAGGTCGCTTGGGTATATAAGTCAAACGATGTTAAAAAAAGTATTCAAGCTAATCCAATTATAAAAGATGGTCTGATATATTTTCCAACACCAGGAAATTCAATCGTATGTTTAGATGCTGCAACTGGTAAGGAGATTTGGAAATATAAAGTTCAAAGAGGGTTCCATGCAGCGAAAAGAGGACTTCTTTTATGGCAGGATAAAAAAAATAATATATTAAGACTTATTTTTACAAACGACGATCAGTTGATATCACTTAATGCTAAAACAGGAGTGCCTTTAGAAAATTTCGGTAAAAGTGGAATTGTTAAAATTGGCTCATCACCTACTACACCAGTAATAGTAGATGAACAAATTATAATAGGCTCAGTCATTCCTGCAGTTGAAGTTTATGATGTTTATAATGGTAAGCTACAATGGAAATATTACTTAAGAAAATTAAATAAAAAATTAACAAATTACAGAGATTTTAAGGGGGGTTCACCTTGGGGCGGTATAGCCTCAGATAATAAAAATGGTATATTATATTTAACCACCGGTAATGCTGCCCCATATCTTGTTGGAATTCAAAGACCAGGAAAAAACTTATATGCAGATAGTGTAATTGCATTCGATATAAGAAAAAAAAACATAAAGTGGTATTTTCAAGAAACATGTCATGATTTATGGAACAATGATATTGCAGGTCCTCCTATATTGACCACAATTAATAAACATGGAAAAAGAATTGATGTAGTCGTAGCTGTATCAAAAACCGGAAATACACTAATTTTAGATAAAAATACTGGTGAACCTATATTTGATTTTGTTAAAAGAAAGGCTCCAGTTTCTAAATTACCAGGTCAAAGAACATGCGAATACCAACCCGATTTAAAATTACCTGAACCATTTTCAAGAAATGAATTTAAACTCGAACATATCACAAATAAATCTCCCGAAGACAGAAATTATGTTTTAAATCAAGTAAAAGAATCTAATTATGGTTTCTACCCCACATATGAAACTAATAAATTTACAATCTCTTATAATTTATGGGGTGGATCACAATGGCCAGGAGCATCGATTGATCCAGATGAAAATGTTCTTTATGTAACATCTCATAACTTACCAACAAAATTTAAGGTATTTAAATCTTTTGATATAAATAAAAATTTAGAATTCAGCACTAATTTTTTAAGTATTGGCAAAAATAACAAACTTGATGATATTGAGGGTTATCCTGGTGTTAAGCCTCCATGGGGAAGTTTAACAGCAATAAATCTAAATAGTGGTAAAATTTTATGGCAGGTTCCACTAGGATATTTTGATAAGCTAAAAGAAAAAGGGTTTCCTGATACTGGTACAGCTAACTTTGGTGGAGCTACCGCTTCATCAGGTGACTTAATATTTGCAAGCGGAACCCTGGACAAATTAATAAGAGCGTTTGACGCCAAGACTGGTGCAGTACTTTGGTCGCATAAACTACCTTATATTGGTTCCGCTCCACCAAGTATTTATAAAGTTAAGAACGAACAATATGTAGTTGTTCCAGCGACAGGAGGGTGGAGTTTATCTAAAATTTATCCTGAGTTAGTTGAACAGGGTGATGCTTTTGTGGCTTTTAAATTAAAAAAGAATTAATGGCTCCTCGGGCAGGACTCGAACCTGCGACCAATTGATTAACAGTCAACTGCTCTACCAACTGAGCTACCGAGGAATGTAAAGTTCAGAATTTACTTTTTTTTAAATGTAAAACAACTACTTTTTTGGAGGTAACGCCCGGAATCGAACCGGGATACAAGGATTTGCAATCCTCTGCGTAACCATTCCGCCACGTTACCATTATTTGTTAATAAAATAATTTATACTATGCTTATAGTAAATAGGCCCTCAAATTCAATCTTAATTTGAATATTGTTAATTACGTTTATTAAATTATAAACTATAAATCAGCATATGAGCTCAGATAAATATATTCATAACCAGGTAGAAAATAAAATATATAAGTATTGGGAAAAGAAAAACCTATTTAAACCGAAAAAAAATGAAAAACATTTTTCGATAGTTATACCTCCTCCAAATGTTACAGGAAGTCTACATATGGGGCATGCATTAAATAATACAATTCAGGATTTACTAACAAGATTTCATAGAATGAATAATTATGAAACTTTATGGCAACCAGGAACTGATCATGCTGGTATTGCTACACAGGCTTTGGTGGAGAGAAAATTAGAAAAAGAAAATATTAATAAGCAAGATTTAGGAAGAGAAGAATTTATAAATAAAGTATGGGAATGGAAAAAGGAATACGGAGACATAATAATTAATCAGTTGAAAAAATTAGGATGTTCGTGCGATTGGTCAAGGAATGCTTTCACCATGGATGAAAATCTTTCCAAATCTGTAATAAAAGTTTTTGTAGAGATGTACAATAAAGGTCTAATTTATAAATCAAGAAAATTAGTAAATTGGGATACAGTTTTAAAAACAGCAATTTCAGATCTAGAAGTTGATCAAAGAGAAGTAAATTCAAAATTATACTATATAAAATATCCAATAGAAAATTCTGAAGATTTTATCACTATAGCAACAACTCGTCCTGAAACAATGTTGGGAGATAGCGCTGTAGCAGTGCACCCTAAAGATAAAAGATTTAAAAAGTATTTAGGAAAAAATGTAATTTTACCGCTTTCTAATAGGAAAGTTAAAATTATTGCTGATGAGTATGCAGATCCAGAACAAGGCACAGGTGCTGTAAAAATTACTCCTGCTCATGACTTTAATGATTACGATGTAGGAAAAAGAAACAAATTAGAGATTATTAATATTTTTACAGATGATGGAAAAATTAATCACAATGCGCCAACAAATTATCAAGGTTTAGATAGATTTGAAGCAAGAAAAAGAATTTTAAATGACTTAGGTGAGTTATTTGTCAAAGAAGAAAAAATTAAAAATAAAGTTCCATATGGCGACAGATCAAATTCAATTATTGAGCCTTATTTAACAGATCAATGGTTTGCTGATGCTAAAAAATTATCCGTTAAAGCAAAAAAAATTGTTAAAAACAAAAAAACAAATTTTTTTCCAACAAACTGGTCAAAGACGTATTTTCAATGGATGAATAACATTGAGCCTTGGTGTATTTCGAGACAATTGTGGTGGGGACACCAGATACCTGCTTGGTACACACCTGATAATAAAATTATAGTTGCAGCAGATGAAGATGAAGCAATAAAAATAGCAAAAAAAAAATATAAAAAAAATGTTGAATTAAAAAGAGATCCCGACGTACTTGATACATGGTTTTCGTCTGGACTTTGGGCTTTTGCTACACTTGGATGGCCTAAAAAAAATGATTATCTAAAAAAATTTTATCCAACGTCTGTATTGGTAACAGGTTTTGATATTATTTTCTTTTGGGTTGCTAGAATGATTATGTTTGGAATGGAGTTTCTTAATAAAGAACCTTTTAAGGATATATATGTTCATGCTCTTGTTCGAGATGAAAAAGGTCAAAAAATGTCAAAGTCAAAAGGCAATGTTATTGATCCTTTAGAACTTATAGAAAAATACAGTGCAGATGCTTTACGTTTTACTCTTTTATCAATGGCTTCACCGGGTAGAGATGTTAAATTGTCTGAAGATAGAGTTAAAGGTAATAGAAATTTTTTAAATAAACTTTGGAATGTAAATAACTTTTTAATTCATAACAAATGTGAACTTAAAAACGTTAAAAAATCACCAAAAGCAAAACTAAACATAAATAGATGGATTTATGGTGAATTGATCAAAACAAAGCAATTAATCGAAAAAAATATAAAAGATTATAGATTTGATGAAGCTTCACGTAATGTATATCAATTTGTATGGCATTCATATTGTGATTGGTATTTGGAGTTAAGCAAAACCATCTTTAGTTCAGAGAAAAAAACAGACATCAAAGAGACAAAAGAAATGGCTAGTTTCGTATTTAAAGAAATATTGGTTTTACTTCATCCATTTATACCATTTATTACAGAGGAAATTTGGCTGAAAAACAAATTAGATAATAATAGCAAAAATTATCTTATGTATTCAAATTGGATTACTGATAAATCAAAAAAACAAAAATTTGATGATGTTGAAAAAATTATCAATTTTATTACAGAAATTAGATCCTTTAAAAATGAATTAGGCATTAGTCCTGGATCTTTTATTGATATTTCATTTGCCAAAATAGACAAAACAAACAAAACTTTTTTAAATAAAAACAGTACAGTTGTAAAAAAACTTGGACGTATTTCAAATTTTCTTGAAAAAGATAAGAGCCATCCCTCAGCTTCTATGATAATTAAAGGGAATGTATTTAAACTTTATTTTGAAGAAAATATAGACTTAAATTTAATAAAGCAAAATCTTATTGCCAAACAAGCAAAATATCAGGGAGAAATTGATAAAATAAGTTCTAGATTAAGCAACAAAGATTTTGTCAAACGAGCACCGAAACATATTGTTCATCAAGAAAAAAGTAATTATAATAATTTACAAAATGATGTTAAAAAACTATCATTAACTATAAAAAATCTTTAATGCCAAAATTTAATAAAAAAAAATTACCTAGTCGTCATACATCAGTAGGTCCTGACAAAGCACCACAAAGATCATTTTATTATGCAATGGATTTAACTGAAAAAGATGTTGCAAAACCTTTTGTTGGTGTTGTTTCAACATGGAACGAGGCAGCTCCTTGTAACATTGCTTTAATGAGGCAAGCACAGTCGGTTAAAAAAGGAGTTCATCAAGCTGGTGGAACGCCAAGAGAATTTTGTACTATCACCGTAACAGATGGTATAGCAATGGGGCACGAGGGTATGAAGTCTTCATTGATATCAAGAGACGTAATTGCCGATTCTACTGAGTTAACTGTTAGAGGACATTGTTACGATGCACTAGTCGGTGTAGCTGGTTGTGATAAGTCATTACCTGGTTTGATGATGGCCATGGTTCGTTTGAATGTACCAAGTGTATTTATTTATGGTGGATCTATATTGCCAGGTAGATTTAATGGGAAAGATGTAACTGTAGTTGATGTTTTTGAAGGTGTTGGAAAATACTCTTCAGGAAAAATGTCTGCAAATGCATTAAGAAAATTAGAACTTAAAGCTTGTCCAAGTGCTGGTGCTTGTGGCGGTCAATTTACTGCAAATACTATGGCATGTGTCTCAGAAGCAATTGGTTTAGCTTTACCTTATTCTGCAGGAACTCCAGCACCATATACCCAAAGAGATTCTTACGCTTTAAAAAGTGGAAAAGCAGTAATGAGTTTATTAGAAAAAAAAATTAGACCAAGAGACATTGTTACAAAAAAATCTTTAGAAAATGCAGCCACTATTGTTGCTGCAACAGGTGGATCTACTAATGCTGCATTACATTTACCAGCACTTGCAAATGAAGCTGGAATTAAATTTGATTTAATGGATGTTGCAAGAATTTTTAAAAAAACACCTTATCTAGCTGATCTTAAACCTGGTGGAAAGTATGTAGCAAAAGATATGTGGAAGGCAGGTGGTGTTCCAATGTTATTGAAAACACTTTTAGATGGTGGATACATCCATGGTGATTGCATGACTGTTACAGGTAAAACTATGAGACAAAATTTAAAAAATGTTAAGTTTAATAAAAATCAAAAAGTTATGAGAACATACAATCAACCATTATCACCAGATGGTGGTGTGGTCGGTTTAAAAGGAAATTTAGCACCCGATGGAGCTATTGTTAAAGTCGCTGGTTTAAAAAGATTACAATTTACTGGTAAGGCAAGATGTTTTGATACAGAAGAAGCTGCTTACAAAGCTGTTAAAAATAAAAAGTATAAAGATGGTGATATCATTATAATTAGATACGAAGGTCCTAAAGGTGGCCCAGGTATGAGAGAAATGCTTCAAACTACAGGAGCTATATACGGACAAGGGAAGGGTGAAAAAGTTGCGCTAATTACAGATGGAAGATTTTCAGGAGCAACAAGAGGATTTTGTATTGGACATGTTGGGCCAGAAGCATCAGTTGGAGGACCAATAGCTTTATTAAGGAATGGAGATATTATTGATCTAGATGCTAAGAAAGGAACAATAAATGTTCGTTTGTCTAAAAAAGAATTAGCAAAAAGAAGAAAAAAATGGAAACCAAAGAAGATTAATTTTGGTAATGGAACACTTTGGAAGTACGCACAAACTGTTGGACCTGCATACCTTGGGGCGCCTACACATCCAGGTGCAAAAGAAGAAGTCAGGACATACGCAGATATTTAATGAAAATAAGACCTGTTATTTTATGTGGTGGAGCTGGTACTAGGCTCTGGCCCAAAGGATCAAAACATCAAGCAAAACAATTTATCGATTTTGGTGGTTGGACACTAATTAACAAAACTTTTGAGAGAATTAAAAATAATATCTACGATTATCCCATCATCAGCACAAATGCTAAGTATATTAAAGAAGTTAAAAAGGCTTTAAAAAAAAGTAAAATAAAAAAATTTAAGATTGTTTTAGAACCGGCAAAAAAAAATACAGCCCCAGCTATATTAACTTCGGCACTAATAAAAGACATCCCAAATAGTCAGCCTTTAATGTATTTTACTGCAGATCACTTAATTGAAAATCCAAATAAATTAAATAAAGAAATAAACAAAAATAAATCTAATCTTGATAATAAAAATGTATTTATTTTTGGTATTAAACCAACTAACCCATCTAGCGAATACGGATATTTTTTAACCAAAAAAGATAAAAGAAATATCAATAAAGTTACAAGATTTATTGAAAAACCAAAGCCTACAAAAGCAAAGCAAGTTATTAAAAAAAAGGGATACTGGAATTCTGGCATGTTTTTTTTAAGAAAAGACTCAATCATTAATAATTTTAAAAAGTTTCAACCAAAAACTTACAAAAATTGTTTAGCATCAGTTCATAAGTCAAAATATCGAAATAACATATATTATCTAAATAAATCTTCATTCATTAAGTCAATTGAAAAATCTTTTGATTATGCAATTTTAGAAAAAACAAAAAATATAAATGCGATTAAATTGGATATTCCATGGTCTGATTTAGGTAGCTGGAAAGAAATCTGTAAAATGTATGGAAAAAACAAATCTAAATATTTTAAAAAGAAAAATGTTTTTTATAGACCATGGGGTAGTTATACAAATTTATATAATGGTAAAAATTTTTTAATAAAGGAATTGTATGTTAA
The DNA here is from genome assembly GCA_902582315.1 of uncultured Pelagibacteraceae bacterium. Taxonomy (GTDB): domain Bacteria; phylum Pseudomonadota; class Alphaproteobacteria; order Pelagibacterales; family Pelagibacteraceae; genus Pelagibacter. The sequence continues at coordinate 40,080 of CACHRP010000002.1, read as the reverse complement.
ATCTAAAGGTATCTTAAGTCTTCAAAAGCATTTTCATAGATCAGAACACTGGCTAGTTACTCAAGGAAAACCTAAAATAACATTAAATAAAAAGGTATTTTATAAAAAAGTAAATGAAGCTACATTCATTCCACTAGGGGCCATTCATAGAATTGAAAATCCTTTTAAAAAGCCTGTTAAAATTATTGAAGCGCAACTTGGTTCAATATTAAAGGAAACCGATATTGTGAGATACCAAGATATTTATGGTAGAATAAAATAATTATTTTACAAGAAAATTCATTTTTTTATTTGACTGATTTAAATGAATTTTTTTATATGAACCAAAATTATCCCCGTCAATTTGAACAGGTATTAAATCATTTCCTTCAATAGTGATATTTTGAGAATAAGTAGTAATAACATTTTTGTTTTTACTTAAGTCGCCATTAAGGATTATTAAAAATATGGAATATAATAAATTGATTCTAGTCAAATCCTTAAATATATAAGTAACTAATTTATCTTCAAAAATATTTGTTTTATTTATTTTATGATGGCCAGCGTAATATTTGGTATTTGAGGATAATATCCAGTCTGCTTGATAAAATTGTCCATCAAAAGTAACATTTAATTTTTTATTATTCATAAATAAGAAATACTGAAAACCCTTGATGCCGAATATAATTTTACCAAGAATCTTTTTAATTTTTGAATTAATTGAATGAACAATTTTTGCATCCCATCCTATACCAGCCATTAAAAAGAAATAACTTTCGTTAATTTTTACAAGATTAGAGGTTTTATAATTGTTTGAAATCAATACATTAACTATATCATCAACTTTTTTATTCATTGATAATTCAGCTTGAAGTAAATTTGCTGTACCAGCGGGTATATAACCTATGGCAAAATCGTGTTTAAAGTTAAAATCATTTTTAATTAGTTCATTAATTGCAAAAGATACCGATCCATCGCCACCAGCTATTATTAGTCGATCGTATTTTTTTTGATTAAAATTTCTAAAAATTTCTTTAGCTTGATTTGTTGTTTTTGTCTCAAAGTAGTCTACAGAATTATTTTCTTTTAACTTAGATAAAACTCTATTTATGAATTGTGATTTTCTTCCTGAAGAAGAGTTTAGATTATAAATTAAACAATATAACATAATTATTTCTTAAATAATTTTTAACAAATTTGTAACATTTGAATGAGATAAGAATTACATGATTCGTGTTACAGTTGTGTTAAAAAAAAGATTTTTAAATGCCTAATATATTAAAATATAAGAGTATATTTATTTCTGATTTGCATTTAGGTACCAAAGGTTGTCAGGCGAATAAAATTTTAGAGTTTTTTAAAAATTCAAGATCTGAAAATCTTTATCTTGTAGGAGACATTATTGATATCTGGGCAATGCAAAAAAGTTTTTTTTGGCCTCAAGAACATAATGATGTAATCCAAAAAATTTTAAGAAAAGCAAGACATGGGACTAAAGTGTTCTACATAATGGGTAATCATGACGAGATGTTAAGGAAATTTATTCCAATGCATTTTGGTGATATTCATATGTTAAATAGAGTAATTCATGAAACAAATAATGGAAAAAAATATGTTGTTGTCCATGGTGATGCTTGGGATGGAGTAATGAAACATGCTAAATGGTTATCTAAAATTGGATCAATAGCATATAATTTATTGTTACAATTTAATGTAATAATTAACTTTTTTAGAAGGTTGAGAGGAAAAGAATATTGGTCCCTTGCAAAATTTTTAAAGTATAAAGTCAAAAACGCAGTCAAATATATTGGTGAATATGAAAAAACAGTTTCAGATTATGCAAAAAGAAAAAAGTTTGATGGAATAATTTGTGGTCACATCCATCATGCTGAGGATAGAGATTTTAATGGTGTCAATTATTTAAATTGTGGAGACTGGGTTGAATCTTGTACTGCATTAGCTGAAAATTATGATGGTAGTTTTGAAATATTATATTGGGATAAAATAAGAGAACAATATTTAGACACTAAAGATATAATTAAACCTATTAAAACTGAAGACTTAAAAAAAGCTTCATAGTTAATGAAAATTTTAATTGCTACAGATGCATATTTTCCACAAGTAAATGGTGTCGTAAGAACCTTGCATGAAACAGGTAATATCTTAAAAGAACAAGGTCATACTATAGAATATATTACTCCAAATTTATTTTTAACCTTTCCGATGCCTAAATATAATGAAATAAGGTTATCTATAAATGTATGGCCAAGAGTTGGTAGTTTAATAAAGAAAATCAAACCTGATGCAATTCATATCGCTACCGAAGGTCCCATTGGGATTATGGCAAGAAGATATTGTTTAAAAAATAATCTAAAATTTACTACGAGTTTTCATACAAGGTTTGATAAATATCTTAAACTATACTTTCCAATTATACCTGCAAAATGGGCTGAAAAATTCTTAGCAAACTTTCATAATAAGGCTGAGAGAATTTTAGTAACAACAGAATCTATGAGAAAAGAATTAATCGATATAGGTATAGATAATAATAAAATGATTACTTGGACCAGAGGAGGAAATCACGGAGCTTTTAAAAAACCTCAAAAAATTAATTTACCCCACAAAAGACCAATTTGGATTTATGTTGGAAGAGTTGCTGTTGAGAAAAATATAAGAGCTTTTTTAGAATGTGATTTAGAAGGTACAAAAATAATAATAGGAAAAGGACCCGATTTAAAAAAATTAAAAGAAGAATTCCCTAGAGATATATTTTTAGGAGAAAAAACAAATGGTGTACTTGCATCATATTTTGCATCTTCTGATGTTTTTGTATTCCCTAGTAAAACAGATACATTTGGAATTGTAGTTACTGAGGCTTTAAATTGCGGTACGCCTGTTGCTGCGTATCCCGTACCAGGTCCTAAAGATATTTTTGAAGGCTCCAAAATAGATTGTCTAGATAATGATCTTAAAGTTTCAGCTTATAAAGCTTTAAAAGTTGATCGAAATGATTGTCTTGAATTTGCAAAAAAATTCACATGGGAAGAAACAGCAAAAATATTTTTTAATAATATTTCACCAAATCGTTAGCTAATTTTTCTTAATTTGTTTGCATTAAAAAGTGTAATGATGCAAAATTAACCTATCTAAATTTATGGAATATTTCGTCATTCTACTTATAGTTGTTATAATTTATCTTCTATATCTACTTAATCAAAAAAAAAACAAACCAATAAATACCGCCACAATAATTAACAAAAGAGAAGAAAAAACAAAAAGAGTAATTATCGATGAGCTTGAGGATCAGTTTTTTGCATTAAATAAATTTAACATAATTAAATATGCTAATCCAAGTGCATTAAAAAGATTTGGTAGTAGTTTAATTGATAAAAACATATCATCTGTAATTCGAAAACCAGAATTAATAGAAAATATTGAAAAAGCTATAGTTGAAAATAAAACAAAAAATATTGATATTGAAATAGGCTTGCCATCATATCAATTTTATAAAATTTATATTATTCCTGGTCCAACTCATTTATTTACTGAACCAGATTCTGTTGTGTTATTTTTAAAAGACTTTACTGAAATTACAAAAGCACAAAAATTTAAAACTGATTTTGTCGCCAATGTAAGCCATGAATTAAGAACACCCTTGATGGCTATCAAAGGATCTTTAGAAACTATTGAAGGTCCAGCGGCAGAAGACGATAAAGCAAAAAAAAAATTTATGAAAATAATGACTGATCAATCAAATAGAATGGAAAATTTAATTAATGATCTTTTAATACTCACAAGAATTGAATTAGAAGAACACATAAGGCCAAACTCTTTAGTTAATATAAATGATCTTTTCAAAACAATCATCAGTAATTTTGAGATTGTTTTAAAAAAAAAGAAATTAAATATTAATTTATCTCTCACAAATCCAACAATTGTTATTGGAGATGAAAAAAAATTACAAACTGTTTTTTCTAATCTTTTAGATAATGCAATTAAGTATTCAAAGGAAAATAAGTCTATTTTTATATCAAGTGAAATTAGTGATGGTAAATTGTTAGAAAAAAATTTTATGATCAGTGTTAAAGACGAAGGTGTTGGCATTCCTCAAAGATATATTTCTAGAATTACAGAAAGATTTTTTAGAGTAGATCTTGAACAAAGTAATAAGGTTGGTGGAACTGGTTTAGGATTAGCTATTGTTAAACATATAGTTACTCAACATCGTGGACACTATGAGATTCTAAGTGAGGAAAACCAAGGAACTGAAATTCAAATTTATTTACCAGCGAAAACTTAAATTTAAAAAGTATTATATTGTAATAGTTTTAGAAGGTTTTTTTAACAATTCTTTACTTGATTAATGTTAATCTTTTAATTAATTTTTTATATGGTTAAAATATTCAAAAATATTTTGATTTTTGCTTTTTTGTTAAGTTCTATAACAACAAGTGTTTTTTCAAAAGATATCACAACATTATTAAGAAATCAGCAACTTACAGTTTTTGATATTGGAATTTTTAGATTAGAAGCAGATTTAAAAACCTCATATCCTTCTATAAAAGATCATTTAGAAGTTACTGAAGATGAATTTTATACAGACGTAGTTACCTCGTATTCTAAAAATTCAATTGATTTAATTGTTTCTGTTCCTATGAATGAAAATCTCAAGAAGGAAAATTATTTTTCAGATTCTTTTAGATGTAAAAATATTTTTAATTCTGTAAGAGATTTTTTATTGAGGAATGAAAATTTGAGTAATTACAGATATACTATGGCTACAAGTTATTTAACCTCTATATTTTCAACCCCAAGTTCATGGCCAAGCTGGAGATATGATGAAGAAATTAGAGAAGAATTAGTAAACTTAGTAAAACTAGAAATAACTTTACGTCCAAGCAATGAACTAGCTCTTAATGAACAGGTAAACCCTGTTTCATGTATTGGTGGCCTAGAAAGTGATATTGATCAGATAATTATATCAAAAAAATACAACTAAAAAGTTACCTTTTTAACAAAAGTGTAACAATTCTGTAATATTAAAGATTCAATAAATTTATACTTGTCAGCAATCTTTTAAATAAAAAATAAAGAAAGGATTAAAGATAATGAAAAAACTAACTATAGTAATTGCTTCATTAGTTGCTTTATCAATAGCAACTGTTGCTCAAGCAAGAGATCAAATTAAGATAGTTGGTTCTTCTACGGTATTCCCTTACGCAACAGTTGTTGCTGAAAGATTTGGTGGTTCAGGATTTAAAACTCCTGTAATCGAATCTACTGGTACTGGTGGTGGAGCTAAACTATTCTGTGCTGGTGTAGGTGAACAACATCCTGATATTACAAATGCATCAAGAGCTATGAAAGATAAAGAAAAAGCTCTTTGTAAGAAAAATGGTGTAAATGAAATCGTTGAGATCGTAATTGGTAACGATGGTATTACATTAGCTTACAGCAAAGATGCAAAACCAGTAAACTTTACTAAAGAACAATTGTATTTAGCACTAGCTGCTCATACAGTTGTTGACGGTAAATTAGTTCCAAATATTTATAAAACTTGGGACCAAATTGACCCTAGCTTACCAAAACAAAAAATTTCAGTGATGATCCCACCAGGAACATCAGGAACTAGAGATGCTTGGAATTCTTTAGTTATGAAAAAAGGTATGACCAAAGAAGCTAAAGCTCTTTATAAAGCTGGTTTTGAAGCTGGAAATAAAAAATACAAAAAACCTCAAAAACTTTACAGAGAAGATGGTGCTGCTATTGAAGTTGGAGAAAATGATAGTTTAATCATCCAAAAGTTAACTCAAGATAAAGATATGTTTGGTTTCTTTGGTTTCAGTTATTTCTTAGCTGCAAAAGATAAATTGCAAGCAGCAAGTATTGATGGTGGACAACCATCATTGAAGTCTATTCAAGACTACAGTTATGCTGTTGCTAGACCTTTATTCTTCTACGTGAAAAAAGCTCACGTTGGAGTAATTCCAGGCTTACATGAGTTTGTGAAAGAATTCACAACGAAGAAAGCTATTGGAAAAGGTGGTTACCTAGCAGACATTGGTTTAGTGCCATTAGACTCTAAGTTGTATAAAACAACTAGAACTAATGCTACCAAACTAGTTGCTATGGGTAATTAATTGTTCCTCAGTTAACAAATGATTAAAAAAGGGGGTCTTTTTTAGACCCCTTTTTTTTAAATTAATAGTACAGTCCTCAATAAAGGAGATTCTTTGAACTTAATATTATTTATATTTATTGTTCTTCTAGGTTTCACAAGTTATTATTTTGGACGAAAAAAAGCATATACAATTCAATCTACAAAAAAAAGATTAACTGCATTACCACAATTTTATGGTTATTATCTTGCAATTTGGTGTGCAATACCAGCCTTTATAATTTTTTCTTTATGGGCAATTTTTGAGCCCACAATTGTAAAACTATTAATATTAAGTGATTATTCAAATCAAGGTTATCTTGATGATGAATTAAATTTAATATACGAAAAGACAAAAGCATTATCTCGAGGTCAATTCACCGGAGAAATTACACCTTTCATTGATGCTTCTGCTGAAAAATATTTAAGTCTTCGATCAATAGCACAAAGTTCAAAAGTTGTTATAGTATTATCTGCAATTATTGCCTCTGTTGCTTATGCGTATAAAAGAATTTCATCTAATTCTAGAACAAGAGAACCAGTTGAAAAATTTTTGAACGCAGTTTTATTTACAGCTTCTTTAGCTGCAATATTAACTACTGTTGGAATAGTTTTCTCACTTATATTTCAAACTATAGATTTTTTTAAAGTAATTCCATTATTTGATTTTGTCTTTGGAACTCACTGGTATCCAGCAAAAGCTTTTGTTAGAGATTCTTCTGAGGCTTTAGATCCGACAATGTATTCAGATACTTTTGGAGCAGTTCCTATTTTTGCAGGTACTTTTTTTATTGCATTTATTGCTATGTGTGTTGCTATACCAATTGGATTAATGAGTGGAATTTATTTAGCTGAATATGCATCAGCTAAAGTTAGACAATATGCAAAACCATTAATTGAAATTTTAGCTGGTATACCAACAGTTGTTTATGGTTTTTTTGCTGCCCTAACTGTTGGCCCATTTTTAAAAGAATTAGGAACCTCAATGGGTCTCGAAGTTTCAGCTGAAAGTGCTTTAGCAGCAGGAGGGGTAATGGGCATTATGATCATACCATTTATTTCAAGTTTAAGTGACGATGTAATTACAAGTGTACCTCAAAGTTTAAGAGATGGAAGTTATGCTATGGGAGCAACTAAATCAGAAACAATCAAGAGAGTTATTTTTCCTGCAGCATTGCCGGGGATAGTTGGATCTATTTTGCTTGGTGTTTCAAGAGCTATTGGAGAAACAATGATAGTTGTTATGGCCTCTGGTTTAGCTGCTAATTTAACTTTAAATCCATTAGAATCTACTTCAACAATTACAGCTCAAATTGTAGTTATTCTAATTGGTGACCAAGCTTTTGGTGACCCAAAAACGCAAGCTGCTTTTGCTTTAGGTATGTCATTATTTTTAGTAACGCTTTGTTTAAACATTGTGGCCTTAAGAGTTGTTAAAAAATATAGAGAGAAATATGAATAAAAATAAAGAACAATTATTAAATAAAAGATACAAGGCTGAGCAGAGATTTCGCTTATACGGTCAAAGTGCAATTTTTATGGCACTTTTATTTTTAACAATTTTTATTTTCAAAATTTTTTCAACTGGCTATTCAGCTTTTCAAAAAACTTGGCTCATTGTTCCAGTAACTTTTGATCCCGAACTAATGATGTTAGAACAAAACCCTTCTAAAGAAGATATACAAGATGCCGATTATTACGATATAGCATTAAAATCAATGGCTGATTTAGATCTAAATGCCAATGAGGATCAAGAAAATGAATTGAAGAGAATGGTGTCTTATTTCTTCGAAAAAGAAATTAAAAATGAGCTTTTAAATGACCCTAATTTAATAGGAAAAACAAAAGAAGTTTATCTAACTGCTTCAGATGATTTAGACCAAGTCTTTAAAGGAAATTATCCAAGAGATTTACCTGAAGACCAAAGAAGAGTAAGCGATTATCAATTAAAAATTTTTGATCAACTTGTTGTAAATGGTAAGGTTGAAAGTAAATTTAATATTAGTTTTTTTACAAATGCAGACTCAAGAGAAGCTGAACTAGCTGGTATAGCTAGTTCATTTATGGGCTCAATTTTTTCTATACTTGTTTGTTTAATGATAGCTTTTCCTGTTGCGGTTCTAGCTGCAATCTATCTTGAAGAATTTGCCCCTAAAAATAGATTTACTGATTTTATTGAAGTAAATATAAATAACTTAGCAGCAGTTCCATCTATAGTTTTTGGTCTATTAGGGTTAGGAGTTTTATTGGCTATATTTCAATTACCAAGATCTACACCATTAGTTGGAGGTATCACTTTGTCCTTAATGACCTTACCAACAATAATTATAGCTGCTAGAGCATCATTAAAAGCGGTTCCACCAAGTATAAGAGAGGCAGCACTTGCTATGGGAGCAAGTCGAATGCAAACCACAATGCATCATACAGTTCCTCTTTCTATGCCTGGTACGTTATCAGGAACAATAATTGGTTTAGCTCAAGCTTTAGGAGAAACCGCACCCCTCATTTTAATTGGAATGGTTGCTTTTGTTAACACGATACCTGGATCACCTATGGATCCTGCTGCAAGTTTACCAGTTCAAATTTATATTTGGGCTGAAAGTGCTGAAAGGGGATTTGTAGAAAAAGTCTCGGCGTGTATAATGGTCTTACTTGGTTTTTTAATAACAATGAATTTATTTGCCCAAATAATTAGACATAAGTTTGAAAAAAAATGGAGTTAAAATGATAAAGATTAAAGCAAAAGATGTTGATGTTTTTTATGGAAAAAAACAAGCGCTCTTTAATATAAGTTTAGATATTGAGGAAAATCAAGTAACAGCATTAATTGGTCCATCTGGTTGTGGTAAATCAACTTTCCTAAGATGTCTTAATAGAATGAATGATGTAATTGATATTTGTAGTGTTAAAGGAGAAATTTTAATTAATGACTTTAATATCAATGATAAAAGTTGTGATGTAGTAAGACTAAGAGAAAAAATTGGTATGGTTTTTCAAAAACCTAATCCTTTTCCAAAAACTTTATATGAAAATGTATCTTACGGTCCAACAATTCATGGTATGGCTCAATCAAAACAAGAAATGGATGAAATTGTTGAAACTAGTTTGAAAAAGGCTGCACTATGGGAAGAAGTAAAAGATAGATTACATGAACCTGGAACTGGATTATCTGGAGGACAACAGCAAAGACTTTGTATTGCTAGAGCGATTTCTGTAAGACCAGAAGTTATATTAATGGATGAGCCTTGTTCAGCATTAGATCCTATAGCAACAGCGCAAATTGAAGAATTGATTGACGAGTTAAAAAAAGAGCACACAATAATAATTGTAACTCATTCTATGGCTCAAGCAGCACGTGTTTCTCAAAATACAGGTTTTTTTCATTTAGGACAATTGATTGAACATGGATCTACTGATAAAATATTTAAGAATCCTGATAATAAAAAAACGCAAGATTATATAACAGGGAGGTTTGGATAATGTCTGAAGCACCACATACAGTTAAATCTTACGAAGAAGAACTAAAAAATCTGAATGCTAATATAGTTAAGATGGGAAGTGCATGTGAGGATGCTTTAGGTAAAGCAATTCAAGCCATTACAACAAGAAATAGTGATATTGCTGAAAATGTAATTCAAGATGATGAAAAAATAGATAAATATGAAGCCTTGATTGAACAACAAGTTGTAAATTTAATTGCTTTAAGACAACCTATGGCAATTGATTTAAGGGAGACAGTAACGGCTTTGAAAATGTCTTCAGATTTAGAAAGAATAGGTGATTTAGCAAAAAATATATCCAAGAGAACACTTTTGCTTAATGAAAATCTTCCAAAGAATTTGGTAGATTCACTAAATAGAGTATCTACCAATGTTCAAAAACAATTAAAATCAACATTAGACGCTTATCTAGAAAGATCTGCGCCAATAGCAGTAAATGTTTGGGAAGGTGATGAGCAAATAGATGATCTAACAAATCTTTGTATGCAAGATGTTATAAAATATCTTAAAGACAATGAAAAAAATTTAGAGGATGGAACTCACTTGTTGTTTGTGACCAAAAACGTTGAGCGTATTGGTGATCATACTACAAATGTTGCAGAACAAATTTATTACTTAGTTAAAGGTGAATATTTAGAAGGTGACAGACCAAAGGGCACCGAGCCAATTGTAACAGGAGAAAAATGATTTATGTCAGCTCATGTTTTCATAGCTGAAGATGAAGCATCAATTGTTAGTTTGTTAAAGTACAATCTTGAAAAAGAAGGTTATAAAGTCAGTCATTCAGAAAATGGAGAAGATGCTCTTAAACAAATAAAATCAAAACAGCCAGATTTAATATTAATGGATTGGATGTTACCAGAATTATCTGGTGTTGAAATTTGTAAAAACTTAAAAAAAGATAATAAGTTTAATGATATTCCTGTCATTATGTTAACTGCAAAAGGGGAGGAAGAAGACAAATTAAAAGCATTTGATACAGGTGCAGATGATTATGTAACTAAACCTTTTAGTCAAAAAGAATTGAATGCTAGAATAAAATCTTTATTGAGAAGATCTAAACCTCAATCATCATCAGACATTGTAGAATTTACTGATTTAAAAATAGATCGGATTACAAAAAGAGTTTATAGAAAAGATAAAGAAATTACTTTGGGTCCAACTGAATTTAAACTCTTAGATTTTTTTATCAAAAATCCAAAAAGAGTTTATTCAAGAGAACAACTTCTAAATAATGTTTGGGGGGAAGATATATATGTTGAGTCTAGAACAGTAGATGTTCATATTAGAAGATTAAGACAAGCAATTAACATACAAAATACAAAACCTTTAATTAGAACAGTGAGATCAGCTGGTTATTCTTTAGAATCTTGAAGATCTTTGGGTCTTATAAATTCTTTTAAAACTCCTTTTTTCTCAATTTCATTCCAGGATTTAATATCAAACTCAATTTTTGCAAATGCTGCTGTTGGGAATTTATAATTCATTAGTTTAAAATTATTCGTATTATGATTTTTTGTAAGATTTCGTACTAAATTTTTCACTGATGGTTCATGGTTTATAATCAAAATCGATTTATATTCACTGGATATTTCTTTAATTTTTTTTGTAATTGCATTCTCATCAACTAAATATAAATCTTTTGAAAAATTAACTTTTTTTGGCTTATTAATTTTCTTGGATAAAATTTGAAAAGTTTTTTTTGTTCTTTTTGATGATGAAATTAATGCATAATCAAATTTAAATTTTTTTTTAACAAAAAATTCACAAATCATTTTTGCATTTTTCTTGCCTCTTTTACTAAGTGGTCTATCAAAATCATTAATACTTAAATCATCCCAACTAGATTTTGCGTGTCTCATGACGTATAATTGATACATAAAATCTAAATATATGACTGCTTTAAAAAAACAACATAAAGAAGAGCTAAAATCTAAATATATTAATAGAGAGCTTTCTTGGTTAAAATTCAACGACAGAGTACTTTTAGAGGCGCAAAATATCGAAAATCCTCTTTATGAAAGAGTAAAGTTTTTATCAATTGCTGGGTCTAATCTAGATGAATTTTTTATGGTCCGTGTTGCTGGGTTATATAGTCAAATAAAACAAGAAGTTGAATCATTAAGTTCTGATGGTTTGACACCTGAAGAGCAAATGGATGAAGTAGTGCTTGAAACTAAGAATTTATTAAAAAAACAGAATAAAATTTTTATTAAACTGATTATGGAATTAAAAAAAAATAATATCAGTTTAGTTAAACCAGTTAATTTAAATACTAAGGATAAAAAAAAACTTCTAGAAATATTTAAAGAAGAGATTTACCCTTTATTAACACCATCAGCAATTGATCCTGCACACCCATTTCCATTTATAATCAATCAAGGAAGAGCAATTGTAATGAAGTTAAGAAAAAAAAATAAAAAAAGGATTTTAAACTCAATAATTGTAATACCAAAAGCATTATCTAGATTTATTGAAATAGAGTCTTCAAAAAATCATAAGAAGTTTGTTATTCTAGATGACGTAATAAGTTTTTTTGCTAATGAAATTTTTCCAGATCATGATTTAGAAAAGAAAATGATTTTTAGAGTAATAAGAGACAGCGATGTAGAGATTCAAGAGGAAGCAGAAGATTTAGTTAGATCTTTTGAATTGGCTTTAAAAAGACGTAGAACTGGTGATATTGTTCGTTTAGAGGTTCTTGAAAATAGCGATAAAGAATTGGTAAGATTTATAACTAATAAATTAGATATAAATCCTGACTATATTTATGATGTATCTGGCCTTGTTGGAATTCAAGATATAGATCAAATATGTAAAGTAAAAAATCCAAAATTAAGATTTAAGCATTTTACCCCTAGAGAAGTTGAAAGATTAAAAGAATATAATGATAATTTTTTTGAAACTATTAAAAAGAAAGATTTAGTTGTTCATCATCCTTTTGAAACATTTGACTCAGTAATTGAATTTTTAAACCAAGCAGCAAATGATAAAAAAGTTATAGCTATTAAACAAACTTTATATAGAACAACTCTAGACTCACCAATTGTTAAAGCTTTAATAACAGCTGCAGAAAACGGAAAAACAGTTACCGCTTTAATTGAAATTAAAGCTAGATTTGATGAGGAAGCTAATATTCAACTATCAAGAAGTTTAGAAAAAGTAGGTGTCCAAATTGTTTATGGTTTTGCTAAATATAAAACCCATGCAAAATCATCATTAGTTTTAAGAAGAGAACAAGGAAAAATACAAACTTATTTTCATTTAGGAACCGGCAATTATCATCCAGTAAATGCTAAAATTTACACTGATTTATCTTTATTTAGTTGTGATAAAAAAATGGCCTCTGATGTTGAGAAATTTTTTAATTATGTAACTGGATACGCTAAACCAAAAAATCTTAATAAAATTTCTATTTCGCCAATTAATATGAGGCAAACGTTAAATAAAAATATTGATGCTGAAATTAGAAATTCTAAAAATGGAAAATTTGCAGCTATTTGGGCAAAAATGAATTCATTAGTAGATCCAGAAATTATTGATAAATTTTATGAAGCTTCAAATGCTGGTGTAAAAATTCATTTATTTGTGAGAGGTGTTTGTTGTTTAAGACCAGGAGTTAAAAATAGATCAGAAAACATAGTGGTAAAAAGCATCATAGGAAGATTTTTAGAGCATTCTAGAATTTACTGCTTTAGTAACGGTACAAAAAAAATGCCTGATAGAAATGCAAAAGTATATATTTCTTCAGCTGATTTAATGCCGAGAAATTTGAATAGAAGAGTAGAACTTCTAGTGCCAATTGAAAATGAAACCGTTCATGAGCAAATTTTAGATCAAATAATGTTAGCAAATTATCTTGATACTAATCAGAGCTGGGAGCTCAATGCTGATGGTAATTATAAAAAAATTAAATATAGTAATAACGATTCCTTTTCAGCTCATGAATATTTTATGAATAATCCGAGCTTATCTGGAAGAGGCAAGGCTAAATTAAAAATGCAGCCTAAACAACTGCACTTAAGATTGATTAAAAGTGGAAGTAATTAAAAGCAAAAATAGTTTAAAATTAAAACAGGCAAAATTAGCTATAATAGACATTGGATCAAACTCTATAAGAATGCTAATTTATGAAGATTTCAGTTCTTCTCGTGTGCCTTTTTTTAATGAAAAAGCTGTTTGTGAACTTGGAAAAAATTTAGATAAATCGAAAAAACTTCACAGATCTGGTACTGAATATGCTTTAAAAGTTTTAAAAAGATTTTCTGAAATTTTAAATATTTCAAAAATCACAAATCTAAAGATTATTGCAACAGCAGTTATAAGAGAAGCAACTGATACAAAACCTTTTATTGATGAAGTTGAAAAACTTTTTAAAACTAAGATTAATATATTATCAGGCAAAGAAGAAGCTACATGCTCAGCTGAGGGAGTAAAAATAGGTTTTGAAAATGTTGATGGATTAGTTGCTGATCTTGGGGGTGGTAGTTTGGAGTTAGCCCGAGTTGAAAACAATATAGTAACCAATACAACCTCATTACCCGTTGGCGTTTTAAGATTATTAAATAATCCTATAGTTAAAAAAAGAAATTTAGCAAAATATATTAAAAAATTATTAAGAGATGAAAAATGGCTCTCAAAAAAGAAGTTTAATAATTTATATTTAGTTGGAGGTACTTGGCGTGCATTATTTAAGTTACATCTTTTTCAAAATAATCATCCGGTACATATAATTCATCAATATAGTATTGATAACAATGTTTTATCTAAGTTTGTTGAAAAAATTTCATCTTTTAATAAATCTAAACTTAAAACAGTTGAGTATATTTCAAAATCTAGAACACCATATTTACCCTATAGTTGCATTATACTTGATGAAATTATGAGAGTTACAAATCCAAGAAATATAATTTGTTCTATAAGTGGTTTGCGTGAAGGTTCTTTATCAATTGACTATTTTAAAGATGTAAAAGAATCTGAAATCTTTTACAAAGCACTTGAGAATGTTGCAAAAAAAAGAGGTGATCTAGGATCGAACTATAAAAAATATTATGATTTTATTCAGCCAGTTTTTGAAGGCAATGAACATTTTAATAAGAAATTATTATATCTAGCATGTGTATTAAGCCATATGGATTGGGGATTAGGAGCATTTCAAAAAGCTGAATTAGTATTTCAAGAAACGATAAACACTCCGTTACTTAGACTGACACACAAAGAAAGAATACAATTAGCTTTGTCATGTTATTGGCGCTATTGCAGTATCAAATATAATCCAAAAATGGAGTACCTAACTTTTTTAAATAATAATGAAATTTTTTCAAGCAAACAAGTGGGAGCTGCATTGAGATTTTCACAATCATTGACCTCGATATCTACGATATTTCTTGAAGAGTTTAAATTGTATAAAAGAGGTAATGCTGTATTTTTGAAAATTCCATCACAACATCAAGAAATAATCTCAAAACAAGTTACTAAAAGATTTAAAGCTCTTGCTAGAGAATTATTTTTAGAGCCAAGAGTAATTTATTCAAATAATTCAAAATAAACCAAAGTTAATTAAACTTTAATAATAAGTAAATATTTCTGTAACTTAATCTTTTTAAGATAATTTACGAAATTTAAATATTCATTATTTATTCCCCTATTTAAATTTTGTTAATTAACTACTTTCTCCCTTCTTTTAAATTAAGAAGGGAGGAAGACAATTTATTTGATATTAATTATTTATAGATGCAGGAGACTGCTCTGCTTTTTTAGCAAGTTTTTTTGCTTTTTTTTCAGCAACCTTTTTTTCTAAACCAGCAATTTTAATATTAACTTTTGACAATTTTTTTTCTTTTGCCGTAATTTTATTTTTCAATCTATCAATTGCTTTTAAAATTTTTGTTTTTTTCTTCTCATTTTTTTTTAGTTTTTTTCTCATTACCGCCTCCGAATTGTTTGATATTTAACTTAATCATATAATTCTTAAAAAAAAAAGATATTTTGATACAACCTATAGTTTATAGTTTTTAAGACCTGTTATTAAATAAAAAAACATTGCTATATGAGAACTATTATTGAATTTTTGATTTAATATTAATTTAAATATGTCTCTTTGATTAAAAAGATGAATTCTAATACCTTGTTCTGGTTTCGAAATTTTAATTAAGTCTTCTGTGTAATAACCAGTAATTTTAGTAGTTAGTCGTCCAGGTTCAGTATAAAAAGTTATAATTTTACTTAATTTTGATCTTGATCTATATCCTGTTTCTTCTCTTAATTCCTTATATGCTGATTGCAGAGTTGTTTCCTTTTTTTCCACTATGCCAGAAGGAAACTCGTAATTAATTTTATTAATTGGAATTCTTTTTTGAGAAACTACTATATATTTGTTTTTAATTTTTGGTATTACCAATGAAAGATTAGAAGTTTTAAGATAATGATAGAATTCTTTTTTTTTAAATTTTTTATTAATCAAACTTATTTGATTGGTAAGTTTTATATCTTTCAATTTTTCTCTAAAAATAATTTTTTAATAATTAATACAGCAATTAACATTCCTATAAGCTCAGCTAAGATATAATAAGGAGTGTTTAAATAACTAATACCTGTAAAAGACTCTGTAAATGTTCTAGCAATTGCAACAGCTGGATTTGCAAAAGAAGTAGATGAAGTAAACCAATAACCAGCAGTAATATAAAGACCAACACTAGCTGCAACAGCAATTTTGCCTGACTTCATAGAGCCAAAAATTATTATTATAAGCCCTAATGTTGCTATTACCTCAGATGTGAATATGTAAATCCCATCTCTTGACTTAGAAGATAATTCATAAATTTCATGTTCAAAAAAGAAATTAGCTAAACCAACTCCAATCAAGCAACCAACTAATTGAGCAATTATATAGTAGGCTAGAAGTTTCTTTTTTAATTTACCCGTTATTGCCATTGCGATACTTACAAATGGATTAAAGTGAGCTCCTGATACATCAGCAAAAACAGTGATAAGTACAAATAAACCTGCTCCTGTTGCTATAGTGTTTGCAATTAACATTACTGCAACATCGTCAGTTAAGTTTTCTGCCATTAAACCCGAACCAACTATAATCATTACTAAAAAACAACTGCCTAATAGTTCAGCAAGAAAATAACGACTTTTATTTTTCATTTATTAGTTCCCTTATTCTTTTATGAATATTATTGTAAACTTTTTCAATTATCTCGTCTTTTTTATTTAAGTCATTTGTTTCATTAAGTAATTTAACAGGATCCTCTATATCCCAATGAATTATCTGGTCTTTATTAGGCCAAATAGGACAGACTTCGTTATTGGCATTATTACAAACTGTAACAATATAATCCATTTTAATTTGACTATTGATAAATTCACTAAAATTTTTAGATCTACAATTTGAAAGATCATAATGTTTTGATAATAAATAATTTTTCACATCTTCATTTATTTTTCCTGTTGGATTACTCCCAGCACTAAAACCTTTATACATATCGTCATACTCGTTATTTATTATACTTTCAGCAATAATACTTCTTGCTGAATTACCTGTGCACACGAATAATATATTCTTCATTTAAAAAATAATCTTGTAAATACCAATTACAAACAATGGAATTTGTAATCCAAAGTTTGTAAGAATTGCCTTATCTTTGCTAATAAATCCAGCGACAGTCCATCCAACAACTCCTAATCCATGAAAATAAATATTAATGGGGTAGATGTTTAAGTTTGTAAGTAATATTCCGGTTAATACAAGGAATGTACTGATCCATTTTAAGTATTTTTTTAAAAACATTTTAATCCTTTTTATTTCTTATATTTAAGTTTTGTTAAGATTTTATTAAATTATCATCTAGTAAAGAATATAAATAGTGATACAACTAAGAATATATGTCTACAGTTGCACTTTCATTAGACCAAATATACGATCTTGCCTTTAACACACTTAAAGCCAATGGTTGTGATGATGAAAACGCAAAAATTCTAAGTACTTTAATTACAAATGCAGAAAGAGATGGATCAATGTCTCATGGATTGTTTAGACTTCCTGCTTATGTATCAGGTTTAAAAAGTGGAAAGATTAATGGGAAGGGTAGACCTGAAATCAAAAAAATATCATCAAGCGTGATAAAAGTTGATGGTAAAAATTGTTTAGCTCCTATGGTACTAAATAAAAGTATTCCAGATCTAATTGCTGCAGCAAAAGAAAATGGAGTAGCTGTACTTGCCATAACTAATTCGCATCACATGGCAGCCATGTGGCCTGAAACAGAAATGATTGCTGAACAAGGTTTGGTCGCTTTTGCATGTACATCGTATAAACCTGCTGTAGCTCCCTCAGGGGCGAAAAAACCTTTATTTGGTACGAACCCAATTTCATTTGCTTGGCCTAGACCTGGGATGACACCAGTTGTTTATGATATGGCAACTGCATCAATGGCAATGGGAGAAGTGCAAGTTGCTAAAAGAGAAGGTCATAAAGTTCCGTTAGGTACAGGATTGAGTAAAGAGGGAAAAGAAACTACAGATCCGGCTGAGATTGCTGATGGAGGAGTTCTTTTACCTTTCGGTGGTTACAAAGGATCAGGTATCGCTATGATGGTAGAGTTATTAGCTGGAGCTTTAGTAGGTGATAACTTTAGTTATGAAACAGCTGCAAAAGATAATAACGACGGTGGCCCACCTAGCGGTGGTGAATTTATTTTAGCAATGTCACCTGACAAAATATCTGAGAGAAATTGGAAAGATCACTCAAATAACTTTTTTGAAAAGATGAAAGGTTTAGAGGGAGTAAGATTACCAGGTGAAAGACGTCATAAAAATAGATTAGATAAAGGTCCAAGAAATATAAATGAGGACTTAGTAAAAAAAATAAAATCTTTAAGCTAATTCAATCTCAATAGGCGTGTGATCTGATGGTTTTTCTTTTCCACGCGGTGTCTTATTAATACTTACATTTTTTAAAATATTTATAAGTGAATTTGATAATAGAAAATGGTCTATGCGCATCCCATTATTTTTTTGCCATGCACCCCTCATATAATCCCAAAATGTGTAACCCTCAGTATCGGGATATTTATGTCTATAACTATCAACATAGCCCATGTTTAATATTTCCCTATATTTTTTTCTTATTTCCAATCTAAATAACGCATCATTTTCAAAACTTTTTGCATTATAAACATCTTCTGCTGCAGGAATGATATTAAAATCACCAGATAAAATAATATTCTCATTTTTCTGACCTAATTTTTTAAGTAACTTTGTAAGATCATCTAACCATTTTTTTTTATAATCATATTTTTCTGTATCTACTGGATTTCCATTTGGAGTATAAATATTTATTACCAATATTTTTCTTTTTTTAAATTCAAACTCTGCAGATATTGTTCTCGCCTGTTTAAGTTTATCCCTGATTATATCAGTACTTACGTTTTCTAATTTTTTTTTGGAAATAATAGCTACTCCGTTATAGCTTTTTTGACCAAATACATAACTATGATAACCTAAATCCTCAAACTCATTATAGGGGAAATTTTTTTCTTCTGTTTTGATCTCCTGCATTAAAAGAATATTTGGTGAAAATTTATTAAGATAATCTTTTATATTATCAATTCTTGCTCTTACAGAATTAACATTCCAAGAGCTGATTTTCATTAAAGAGAGAAAGAAACGCCACAGCCACAAGAAGATTTGCTTTGTGGATTTGTGATTTTAAATGACTCACCAATTAACTCAGAAACGTAGTCAATTTCCGATCCATTTAAAAGTTCAGCTGATTTTTTATCAATCAAAACATTATTAAATACCAAATCGTCTTGCTCAGCTTTTGTATCAAACGAGAAATCATATTGGAAACCTGAGCAACCACCACCTTTAATAGCGATTCTAAAAAAAGATCCTTTTGCTTTTTCGACAAGAAGGTTGTTTATCTGTTTTATAGCTTTATCAGTAAATTTAATTTCTTTATTCATATATAATCACTGTTATTAGTAATATAATATTTTTTTTCTAATTTTAAAGTATGAATAATTTCATAAAACTAGGTCAATTTAAAAGCAATGGACGCCTTGTCTCTGAGCCAATTAACAAATTCAGAACACCCTTTCAAAGAGATCGAGATAGAATTATACATAGCGAAGCATTTAGAAGGTTAAAACACAAAACACAGGTATTCGTTAATACTGATGGAGATCATTTTCGAACTAGAATTACACATTCAATTGAGGTTTCACAAATTGCAAGGACAATATCGAAATATCTACATTTAAATGAGGAACTAACAGAAACTTTAAGTCTTGCACATGATTTAGGTCATACACCGTTCGGACATGCTGGCGAAGATGCTTTAAATGAATGCATGATTAATTATGGTGGTTTTGATCATAATATTCAAACCTTAAGAATCGTGATGTTTTTGGAAAATAAATATTTAAAATTTAAAGGATTAAATTTAACCTTAGAAACTTTAGATGGATTAATAAAACATAACGGTCCAGTAAAAAATAAATTAAAAATTGACAATTTAATTGGAATTAAAAACTTTAAAAATAAAATTAATTTTAATAAATATCCCTCTCTCGAAGCACAGATAGCGGCTATTTCTGATGACATAGCTTATAATAATCATGATATTCAAGACGGAATAAAGGCAAAAACTTTTTCGTTAAATGAATTATTAGAAATTAATTTTTTTAGAAATATTTATAAAAAATATAAATCACAAATAAAAAACAATAATAAGCAAGTAATACTTAATCAGATAGTAAGAGACTCTATAAATTTAATGGTACAAGATATAATTGATAACACTATTGAAAATATAAAAAGAAATAAGGTAAATTCAAAAAATAAAATATATTCAAGCACTAATTTGATAGTAGATTTTTCTAGCAAATATAAAAGCATTATTAGGGAGATTAGATCATTTTTAAGAATCAGCATGTATAATAATAAAAAGGTTTTATTGAATAATAATAATGGGAAAAAAATTATTAAAAAATTATTCAATAAAATTCAAAAAAAACCTAATTTATTTATTAGTCATCTCTCTAATAAATCTGATAAACAAAGAGCAGTAGCTGATTTTATATCGGGTATGACAGATAGGTATGCAATCAGTATATATAATAAAATAAAATGAATATATTTGAGACATATCAAGACAAAATAAAGAATTTAATTTTAGATATTAATAAGCAAGGAAAAATTGAAATTTCTGACAATTTAGACTCTATTGGCGTAGATTTACCACCTAGTCAATTTAAGGCTCATATTTCAACAAACGTTGCTATGGTTTTATCTAAAATAAATAAATCTAATCCTAATGACCTTGCAAAAAAAATTGAGGTTGAGCTGTTAAAAATTGATAAGGATATTGAAAAAATTGAAATCGTTAAACCTGGATTTATAAATATAACCTTCAAAAATACTTTTTGGAATAAATTTATTCAAAATGTAATTAATCAAAAACTAGAATATGGTACAAATTTAATAGCTAAAAAGAAAAGTTTCTTTTTAGAATTTGTCTCCGCTAATCCTACAGGACCACTGCACGTTGGCCATTGCAGAGGAGCTGTTTCAGGCGATGTACTTGCTAATATTTTAAAATTCAATAAGCACAAAGTGCATAAAGAATACTATGTAAATGATTATGGTAATCAAATAATCAATTTTACAAAATCTGTTTACTACAGAATTAAAGAACAAACCGATAATGAACCTTTTCCAAAGGATAATGAGGATTTATATCCGGGTGATTATATTATCCAAATCGCAAAAAATATAATCAATGATAATAAAGGTCTGGATTTTAAAAATTTTGAAAAAATATCTGATAAATTAACAATACTAGCAGTAAACGAGTCTATTAAAATTATTAAATCAAATTTGAAAAATATTGGTATTGTTCATGACAAATTTCAAAGTGAAAGAGAAATTGTTAACAATAATGAAGTTCAAAAAACAGTTGATAAACTGATTAAAAAAAAATTTGTTTATAAAGGAAAAATAAAAGCACCCGAGGGTGAAGATAAAAAAAATTGGGTGGAAAGAGAACAACTTTTATTTAAATCGACAGATTTTGGAGATGACAAAGATAGAGCTTTACAAAAATCAGATAACAGCTGGACTTACTTCGCTGGTGACGTTGCATATCATGAAAATAAACTAAATAGAAAGTATGATACTTATATTAACATTTTAGGTGCGGACCATGCAGGATATATAAAAAGAATAACTGCATCTGTAGAAGCCTTATCAGGAGAAAAGAATAAATTAGTTTGTAAAGTTAGTCAGTTAGTTAAATTAATTAAAGACGGCAAACCTTTTAAGATGTCAAAAAGAAAAGGCGATTACATAACAGTTGAGGATCTAATCGATGAAGTTGGAAAAGATGCTACAAGATTTATAATGTTAAATAGAAGTAGTGATGCAGAGATAGATTTTGATTTTGATAAAGTAAAAGAAAAATCAAAGGATAATCCCTTATATTATGTTCAATATTGCTATGCTAGAATTTGCTCGGTATTCAGACATATAGGTAAAGAAATTGATAAGGATATAAAAGTAGATGACTATAATTTTAATTTTTCTCCAGAAGATATTGATATTTATAAAAAAATATCTGAATGGCCAAAATGTATTGAAATCTCGTCAAAAAAATTAGAGCCTCACAGAGTGCCAACATATCTCTATGAACTATCATCACTATTTCATTCTTACTGGAACATGGGCAAAGACGATAAAAGTAAAAGATTTATCAGTGAAGATAAAAAAATTTCAGATGAAAAATTAGTACTATTAAAGTCAGTTTCTAATGTAATAAAATGTGGAATGAATCTAGTTGGAGCTAGTACTCCAGAAAAAATGTAATGTTTAAGGAAATTAAATATCTAATATATTTGCTTGTTATAGCCTTTTTTTTCATTTTTTCTGTCAGATATTACATATCCGATGATTATAAAAAAAAATATTATAGAGGTCTTGAGTCACATAAAGATAAGACAATTACTTACGCTAAAAATTTACCAACATTAAAAAATGATACAGATAAAATTCTTACATACGTTGAAAATAACAATACTTCTAAAAAAAAATATAAATTCTGGGATTTGTTAGATAATGATTAGTAAAAGAAGAGCATTTATAGTTGGTATAAAGGGTTATAAATTAACAAATAAAGAGATTTCGTTTTTAAAAAAATACAGGCCTTGGGGCATTATACTTTTTACAAGAAATATTAAATCAATAGAGCA
The DNA here is from genome assembly GCA_902582315.1 of uncultured Pelagibacteraceae bacterium. GTDB lineage: Bacteria > Pseudomonadota > Alphaproteobacteria > Pelagibacterales > Pelagibacteraceae > Pelagibacter. The sequence continues at coordinate 17,188 of CACHRP010000002.1, read as the reverse complement.
AACTAGACTATTAACTGAGAAAATTAAATCAATTTTTAAAGATAAAAACTTTCCAATAATGATCGACCAAGAGGGTGGTGTTGTTTCAAGATTGGAAAATATTTTGACCTCAAAACCATTTAATTCAAATTATTATGAAAGTATTTACAAAAAGGATAACAGAAATTTTGAAACATATTTAAAAATTTACGTAGATCAAATCTCATATCTTTTAAAAATGATTGGAATAAATATAAATAATACTCCTGTTCTTGATCTAAAATATATCTTTTCGCATAAAATTATTAAAAGCAGAGCTTTTTCGAAAAATCCAAAAATTGTTAGTAAAATTGGTGATTTAGTTATTAAACATTATAAAAAAAATGGCATTTCATGCGTTATTAAACATATACCAGGTCATGGCTTAGCTAAATTAGATAGTCACCACTCATTACCAAAAGTTAATAAAAGTCTCAAATATTTATATAAAAACGATTTCAAAGCATTTAGAAAGAAAGATGCAATTTTCGCAATGACATCTCATGTAATATTTAACTCAATAGATAAAAACAACACCGCAACACATTCCAAAAAAATTATTAATTTAATTAGAAATAAATTGAATTTTAAAAATGTTTTAATCAGTGATGATATTTCGATGAAAGCATTGAGATATTCAATAAAACAAAATACTATTAGGTCGTTTGATGCCGGTTGTAATATCGTACTTCATTGCAACGCTAAATTGTCTGAAATGTTAGAAGTGGCTAAAAACTCACCAAAACTAAACAGTTTTTTAATGAAAAAAACTAAAGAATTTTATAAATTAGTAAGTTAGATGCTAAATGAAAACAATGCACAGTTTAATGTAAATCTTACACACTTCAGTGGATCATTAGAGGTTTTGTTAGATTTAGCAAAGTCACAAAAAGTAAATTTAGAAAATATTTCAATTACTAAACTAGCAGATCAATTTCATGATTTTATTTCTAATTCAAAGGATCTAGATTTAGAATTGGCTTCAGAATACCTGCTGATGGCAACATGGCTTGCCTATTTAAAATCTAAACTATTATTGCCTGAAAGTGACGAGGAAGAATTTAAAGCCTTAGAGGTAGCTGAAAAATTGAAGCTACAATTAAAAAAGTTAGAGCTAATTAGACTATTGTCAGATCAAATGCTTAAAAGAAAAAGATTGGGTCGGGATGTTTTTTTAAGAGGGGTAAAAGGTCAGATTAGATCTATATATAGCTCAAAATATTCACTTACATTATTCGAATTATTAAAAACGTATGCAACAATAATAATGACAAAAGATTTTCAAAGAATAAATATTCCAAAATTACCTGTATTCACAACAGAAGAGGGCATTAATCAAATTAGAAGTTTTTTTGGAAAGTTAGATGATTGGAAAAATATTGATGAATTGGTTCCAAAAAATTTTATCAATAAAAATCTTAATAAAACTGGTAAAGCAGGAATATTTGCTGGATCTTTAGAGCTTGTTAAAGAAGGTAACCTAAAAATTAAACAAGAAAAGCTTTTTAGTGATATTTATATAAGAGAAAATAAATGAAAAAAGATACTAAAAATAACATAGTTAATTTTCCTAGCAATTCCGTAAATGGAGAACGAGAAGTTGAAGCGATCTTATTTGCTGCAGCTGAACCTTTAGATATAGATACAATAGAGTCGAAAGTAAAAAAGAATGTTAACGTAAAAAAAATCTTGGAAAAACTTCAGCTTACTTATTCAAACAGAGGTATTAATTTAGTTTGTATTTCAAACAAATGGTCTTTTAGAACTGCTCAAAATCTTTCAAAGTTAATGTCTCAAGAAAAAACAGTCGAAAAAAAATTATCAAAGGCTGCAATCGAAACCTTAGCAATAATAGTTTACCACCAACCCGTTACTAGGGCTGAGATAGAAGAAATACGAGGTGTTGCATTTGGAACTAATACACTTGAGATACTTATGGAACTTAATTGGGTTAAACCACAAGGTAGGAAAAATGTTCCAGGAAAACCTATTCAATACGGAACAACTGATGAATTTTTAAGCCATTTTAATTTACAAAAACTGAGCGATTTACCAACAGTTGATGAACTCGGTTCTGCAGGTTTAATTGACTCAAGCAGTATAGACGCGTCGGTATTTGGTACTGGTAAGTTCTATAAAGAAAAGCAAGAAGAGAAGAAGGAAAACATTTATTCTAATATTGACGAAATGTTAGGCAGTACTTTAAAAGAGACTGATAGTGACTAAAATTGCTCTTTCAAATTAAAGACAAAGGATATATATATTAGACATGAGTATAGGATTTTGGCAAATAGCAATCGTAGTAATATTAGTAGTTTTACTCTTTGGTAGAGGAAAAATATCTAGTTTAATGGGTGATGTTGCCAAAGGTATTAAAAGTTTCAAAAAAGGTATGGCTAGTGATGTAACAGATGATAGCCAACCAAAAAATATCTCTGAAAATAATCAAGACTCAGATAAAAAAGAGTAAAATTGATGCCGCAAATAGGCTGGTTAGAAATTCTAATTATTGTTTCCATAGCTATAATTGTTATTGGTCCGAAAGATTTTCCGGTAATGTTAAAAAAAGTTGGTTCATGGATAGGATCAGCTAAAAGATATTTTAGCAATATACAGAGTGAAATAACTTCCCTTGAAACAGAGGATTTAACTGCAGAAAAAAAAGAAAATAATAATTTAGAAAACAATGAGCCAAAGTGAAGAAAAAATAGGTTTTATCAGCCATTTAACTGAGCTTAGAAAAAGATTAATTCATTGTTTAATTTTTTTATTTTCTTTATTTGCAGTTTGTTATTTTTTTTCAGAGTATATTTATGGTTTCTTAGTAGAGCCATATGCAAATGCAGTTAAAGACGATAACGTAGAGAGAAGGTTAATATTTACAGCACTTCAGGAAACTTTTTTAACATATTTAAAAGTATCTTTTTTTGCAGCTTTTTTTATTACTAGCCCCTTTATACTAATTCAAATATGGAAATTTATAGCTCCAGGTTTATATGATCATGAAAAATCTGCCATATTGCCTTACTTGGTAGTAACACCAATTCTTTTTTTATTAGGAGGAATGTTGGTTTATTATTTGATAATGCCACTTGCTATAAAATTTTTTCTCTCTTTTGAAAGTGTTGGTGTTTCAACAAACTTACCAATACAACTTGAGGCTAAAGTAAACGAGTATTTATCACTGGTAATGAAATTAATTTTTGCTTTCGGATTGAGTTTTCAATTACCTGTCGTACTTAGTTTGCTTGCAAGAATTGGATTTATAGATGCTAAATTTTTAAAAGAGAGACGAAAATATGTGGTTGTTATTATATTTGCAGCTGCTGCATTGCTTACGCCACCAGATCCAATTACACAAATAGGTTTAGCAATACCATTATTAATTTTATATGAATTATCAATATTTTCTGTAAATTTGATTGAGAAAAGAATCAAAGAGAAAGAAAAAGAACATGCATAATATAAAGGATATTAGAGCAAATTTAGAAAATTTTGTAAAAACAATATCTAAAAGAAATCACAAAGTTGATCAAAGTTTACTGCAAACATTAGATACAAAAAATAGAGATTTAATCCAAAAAAAAGAAAATCTAGAACAAGAAAAAAAAATTATTTCAAAAAGCAAAGATAAATCATTATTTGAAAAGTCAAAAAAATTATCAAATGAGATAGATCAAATAACTTCTGAACAATTAAAAATAAAAAGTGATTTAGATAATTTATTATCTAATATACCTAATTTACCTTTAGCTGATGTACCAGAGGGCTCAGATGAAAGTCATAATACAGAAGTTGAAAAGAAAGGAAAAATACCTGAATTTAAATTTAAACCAAAGTCTCATAGCGAACTAGGTGTTGATTTATCAATGATTGATTTTGACTTGGCTACAAAAACTACAGGATCAAGGTTTGTATTTTTAAAGGAAAAAATAGCTCTATTGGAGAGAGCTTTATCGAATTTCATGATTGATAAACATACTAGCGATAATGGATACACAGAAATTTCACCACCTCTTATTGCTTCCGAGAGCACAATGTATGGTACAGGTCAAATACCAAAATTTATCGATGATCAGTTTGAAATTAAGCTTGATGATAAATCTGAGAGAAAGTTTTTAATACCAACTGCTGAAGTTATTTTAACAAATATGGTTAAAGGCAAAATATTAAATAAAAATGATTTACCATTAAGGTTAGTTGCATCTACCCCTTGTTTTAGAAAAGAAGCTGGTAGTTACGGCAAAGATACAAAAGGTATGATAAGACAGCATCAATTTTACAAAGTTGAATTAGTAAGTGTTGTTGAACCAGAAAATTGTAAAAGTGAGTTAGAAAGAATGACAAATTGTGCAACTGGAATTTTAGATTCATTAAAATTGCCTTATAGAAAAGTTGTTTTATGCACTGGAGATATGGGTTTTAGTGCTGAAAAAACATATGACATTGAAGTATGGATACCCTCAGAAAACAAATATAGAGAAATTTCAAGCTGTTCATCTTGTGGATCTTTTCAAGCAAGAAGAATGAAAGCTAGATACAAAAATGATAAAAAGGAAACAGTATTTTTAGGGACACTTAATGGCAGTGGTCTTGCAGTAGGCAGGACATTAATCGCAATATTGGAAAACTATCAACTTGAGGACGGGTCAATAAAAATTCCCGAAGTTCTTAGACCGTACATGAAAAATTTAGATATAATTTCAATCAAATAGAAGTTGTTTTCAAATATCAATTAGTATAAAAAACACATATAAAATTATGTCTAACTCTGGAATTGGTCAGTTTATACCCCTAATACTTATATTTGTAATATTCTATTTTTTCTTAATTAGACCCCAACAAAAAAAAGCTAAAGAACACAAAACAATGGTCGAAAATCTTAAGCGAGGGGACAAAGTTATAACTTCAGGTGGAATAGTTGGAAAAGTTGATCGAATTATAGATAATGAAAAAGTTGAAGTTGAAATTGCTGATAATGTTAAAGTTGAGGTAGTAAGAGCAACAGGTATACAAGCACTACTTACTACTCAAGAAGTAAAAAAATAATTTACTAAACAAAGTGCTCAAATTTTCTAAAATTAATATTTTAATTACTACCTTATTGTCAATAATTGTAATTTTTTTTACTATTTCAAATTTCACTGAATTTGAAGATGAGTTTGTAAATAAAAAAATTAACCTTGGTTTAGACTTGCAAGGTGGTTCATATCTTTTGCTCAAAATTGATAACGATCCAGTAATTATTAAAGAACTTCAAAACAAAGCCATTTCTCTAAAAAATGTTCTAAAAGAAAATAATATAAGCGTTCTTAATATTAGAGTGACAGATGGTAAAAAGATTTTATTATCGATAAATAAAAAAGATGTAGATAAGCTTAATCAACTATTTAATGATAAAAATGGTATAGTTAATCCATATTTTGATCAATTTAAATCCTTTCAATTTGAAATTGCAAATCAAGAAGGGAACTTTGAAATTTTTTTTTCAAAATACGGACTAATACAATTAAAAACTTCATCACTTGATCAGGCTATTGAAATTGTAAGAAGAAGAGTTGATGAAGTTGGAACAAACGAACCAAATATTTTAAAGAGGGGTAATGATAGGATATTAGTCGAATTACCTGGTTTAGATGATCCTATGCGAATTAAAAATCTATTAGGTAAAACTGCAAACTTATCTTTTAGATTTGTAACTCAAACTAATGAGGAAACCTTCGGATCCGAAGAACTTGAGTTTGAGGATGGTTCAGAAGTAGCCAATGTTAGTAAGCGTATAATTGTAAGTGGTGAAAATCTTATTGATGCACAACCACGTATGGATAATCAAACAAATGAAACAGTTGTTACATTTGATTTTGATAGAGTTGGGGCCAAGAGATTTGGTAGGGCAACTACAAAAGGTATTGGTAAAAGATTAGCAATAGTTTTAGATGGTAAAGTTATTAGTGCACCTGTTATCCAGGAAGCTATTGTTGCTGGTTCAGGACAAATTTCTGGTGATTTTACTTTTCAATCAGCAACTGATCTTGCTTTATTATTAAGATCAGGAGCACTACCAGCACCATTAGAAATAATAGAAGAGAGAACAGTAGGTCCAGGATTGGGTCAGGATTCAATTAAATCTGGATTATCCGCGCTATTGATTGGTTTTATTTTAGTAATTACGTTTATGTTAATAAAGTATAGAGTTTTTGGAATAATTGCGAATGCTACTTTAATTTTAAATTTATTTTTTTTGGTTGGAATTTTAACACTTTTTGAAGCAACATTAACACTTCCTGGAATAGCAGGAATTATCTTAACTGTTGGAATGGCAGTAGATGCAAATGTATTAATTTTTGAAAGAATTAAGGAAGAGATTAAAAATGAAAAAAATCAAATTATAGCTTTTGATGCTGGTTATAATAAATCTAGAAATGCTGTACTAGATGCCAATATTACAACCTTAATAGCTGCAATAATTTTATTTTTTCTTGGATCTGGGCCAATTAAAGGCTTTGCTGTAACATTGGGTATAGGAATATTTACAACTTTATTCTCGGTTTATTTTATAGCAAGATTGTTTACATCAATTTACGTAATTCGAAATAAAAATAAAGATCAATTAATTTAATGATACAAAATTTAAATTTTAATAAATACTATAAATTGTTTAATATAATTTCTGTAGTATTAGTTATACTATCTATAATATCTATATTATTCAAAGGTTTGAATTACGGAGTAGATTTTAAAGGTGGAACTTTAATTGAGCTCAGAATAAATGATAACCAAACAACCATTTCTAATTTGCGTAGTGCTTTTAACAACATGAATTTAGGTGATGTTGCAATTAAAAATTTCGGTAATGATAATGACTATTTAATAAAATTTGTTAAAAAGGATAGAGATAAAAATTTAATTCAAAATATCAAAAAAGATCTTCAATCAAGTATTGGACCAGTTTTCGAATTTAGAAGGGTTGAGAGCGTTGGTCCAAAAGTTAGCGCTGAATTACTTAATAAAGGATTAATAGCTATAGCTGCATCTTTAGGGGCTATGCTATTTTATATATGGATAAGATTTGAATGGCAGTTTAGTCTTGGGGCTATAATTGCATTATTTCATGACGTTATATTAACAATAGGAATTTTTTCATTGTTTAACATTGAAATAAATTTATCAATTGTGGCAGCTCTTTTAACAATTGTTGGATATTCAATGAATGATACCGTTGTAATTTTTGATCGAGTGAGAGAAAATTTAAAAAAACATATAAGTATAAAAATATTTGAATTAACAAATATTTCAATTAACGAAACACTGTCTAGAACTATAATTACTTCAGCTACCACACTGTTGGCATTGCTTTCAATATTTATCTTTGGTGGTGAAATTTTAAAAGGATTTTCTTTAGCAATGATTTTAGGTGTTATTTTTGGAACTTATTCATCAATTTACATTGCAAATCCAACATTAGTTTATTTAAAAGTATCTTATAAAACAGTTGTTAAAGAAGAAAAATAATTAGTACAGGTTTTGCGCAGCTACCATCGATAATAGCATTGGTAATGAAAGTAATGTATTCGTTCTAGAAAAGAGCATTGCTGTTCTAGCAGATTTAGCTTTTAATTCAGGATCACACTCAACTATTCCTAAAGCTCTTTTTTGATTTGGCCATATGACAAACCAAACATTAAACGCCATTACGAGTCCTAACCACATTCCAATACCTATTGCAGTGTTTCTTCCACCTCCTGAACCTATGCCTAAAGTCATCGATTCATGCAAATATCCATTCAGCCAACCTAAAATTAAACCAGAAAGTATTGTAGCTAGTGCAGCCCATCTAAAATAGAATAACGCAGCAGGGGCTATTACTTTACCAATAGCTGGTTTATGCTCATCTGGTATTTTTGGCATGCTAGGTATTTGAACGAAATTAAAATACCATAATAAACCTATCCACATTATTCCAACTACAACATGGATGTATCTGAACAACCAGCTCCAGAAAATCCTATCAATATCAAATCCCTCGTTATTAAAAAAAAGACCTAAAAATAGGAGAATACTAATAGCTAGAGATGTGTGAATTGTTTTTGGTAAAGATGATAAGATTTTTCCCATGACTTAATATAGCATATCAGAATATATATATTAAGCGATTTTTTTAGATTTTGTAATTAGAAGATCTTTTAAAAATTGGCCGGTATAACTATCTTTTACTTTAACAATATCTTCTGGTTTTCCCTCTGCGATAATATTACCACCTTTAACACCACCATCTGGGCCCATATCAATAATATGATCTGCAGTTTTGATAACGTCTAAATTATGCTCAATCACCACAACTGTATTACCTGTTGCAACAAAAGTATGAAGAATTTCTAAAAGTTTTTTAATATCATGTTGGTGTAAACCAGTAGTTGGTTCGTCTAAAATATATATAGTTCTACCAGTAGATCGTCTTGATAGCTCTTTAGCTAATTTTATTCTTTGAGCTTCACCACCTGATAATGTTGTAGCTTGCTGACCAATTTTGATATAACCCAAACCAACTTTTTTTAAGGTTAATAATTTAGTTTTAATAGAAGGAATATTTTCAAAATAATCACAGCCCTCATCTACTGTCATATTCAAGACATCTGCTATACTTTTATCTTTAAATTTTATTTCAAGAGTTTCTCTATTATATCTGCTACCTTTGCATTCATCGCAAGTTATATATACATCAGGAAGAAAATGCATTTCGTATGTAATTACTCCGTCACCTTCACAAGCTTCACATCTACCTCCTTTAACATTAAAAGAAAATCTCCCCGGTTTATAACCTCTGCTTTTAGACTCTGGTAATGCAGTAAACCAATCTCTTATCGGACCAAATGCACCGGTATATGTAGCAGGATTAGATCTAGGCGTTCTCCCAATTGGTGATTGATCTATATTTATAATTTTGTCGACTAGTTCAATACCTTTAAAACTTTTAAATGCCATAGGTATCTTTCTACTTTTGTTATTGTTTAAACTTAAATTAAGAGCATTATATAAAGTTTGAAGTATCAAAGTTGATTTTCCACTTCCAGATACTCCTGTTACACATGTGAAACAACCAAAAGGTATTTTTAGATTTACATTCTTTAAATTATTTCCAGTGGCTCCACCAATTTCTAAAAATCTACCATTCTTTGCTAATTTTCTATTTTTTGGAATTGGTATAAAGCGTTTGTTTGAAAGATATTTTCCAGTAATACTATTATCGTTTTTAATTATTTCATTGTATTGGCCTTCAGCGACTATTTCACCACCCTTGCTTCCGGCTTCAGGTCCCAAGTCAATTATGTGATCAGCATTTTCCATTGTCTCCGTATCGTGCTCAACAACTATAACTGTGTTTCCTAAATCTCTAAGTCTTTTAAGAGCATTTATTAATTTAACATTATCTTTTTGATGTAGACCAATTGAAGGTTCATCGAGTACATAAAGTACACCCGTAAGTCCAGATCCTATTTGTGATGCTAACCTTATTCTTTGTGACTCTCCTCCTGATAAAGTACCAGACTCTCTAGATAATGTTAAATAATCTAGACCGACATTCATTAAAAAACTTAATCTCTCATTTATTTCTTTCAAGATATGTTCTGCTATTTTAAGTTCTTTTTGGCTAAAATAAACTTCCAGTTCTTTAAACCATTTTTGAGCTTCAATTATAGATTTATTTGTTATCTCGCTTATATGTAGGTCATTAATTTTAACACATAGTGCTTCTTCTTTTAGTCTATGACCTTTACATTGATCGCATTTTGTATCTGACTGGTATTGAGCTATTTCTTCTCTTTTCCAATCACTATCGGTTTCAAGGTATCTTCTCTCTAAATTATTTATAACACCTTCAAATGTTTTTTTATGTGAATATTTTTCATAACCATCATCATAAGAAAATTTAATTTCCTCTTCATCTGAACCATATAAAATAATATCTTTAATTTTTTTTGGTAATTTTTGCCATTTTTCATTTAATGAAAAATCATAGTGTTTAGATAAAGAAGATAGAGTTTGAGCGTAATATAATGAAGAGGATTTGGACCATGGTTCTATAGCTCCATCTGCTATAGACTTTTTCTCATTTGGGATTACTAGCTTTGGATCAACATTCAATTTTACACCTATACCTTCACATTCTTCACAAGCACCATATGGACTATTAAAAGAAAAAAGCCTTGGTTCTATTTCTTCAATTGTAAAACCGCTCTCTGGACATGCAAATTTTGATGAAAATATTATTTTTTCAACTTTTCTATATTTTTTAGGCAAGGTTTCATTTTCATATTCAACAAACAAAAGACCATTTGATAAATTTAGAGCCACTTCAATACCTTCAGCCAGTCTATTACCCAATGATGAATTTAAGACAATTCTATCTACGAGAATATAAATATCGTGTTTTATTTTTTTATTTAATTCAGGAACTTTATCAATCTCGTATAAAACACCATCTATTTTAATTTTTCTAAAACCTCTTTTTTTATAACCTAGTATTTCTTTTTTATATTCTCCTTTTCTTCCTCTTACTACGGGCGAATAAAGATAAATCGTACTTTTTTTTGGCAATTCTTTTATTTTGTCAACCATTTGAGTGATTGTTTGTGATTGAATTCTTTTACCTGTGAATGGTGAATAGGGTATCCCAACTCTTGCATAAAGAACACGCATGTAATCATATATTTCAGTAACGGTAGCTACTGTTGATCTTGGATTTTTGGATGTATTTTTTTGTTCAATAGATATTGCTGGACTTAGTCCTTCAATTAGGTCTACGTTAGGTTTTTTCATTTTATCTAAAAATTGCCGTGCATAAGCCGAAAGACTTTCGACGTATCTTCTCTGGCCCTCTGCATAAATAGTATCAAAGGCAAGAGATGATTTCCCAGATCCTGACAGACCTGTAATGACTACAAATTTATCCTTGGGTATTGATAAAGATATGTTTTTTAAATTATGTTCTTTTGCCCCTTTAATAACTATGTTTTTAAGCATATTTTTAGTTGCTTTCAGTAAATAAAATTAATAATCACTCCTATACTATGATATAAATATAAAAAGATAATTTATATCTTCATTAAAATATTATGGCAGGAAGCTTAAATAAAGTATTATTAATTGGCCGTTTAGGCGCAGATCCAGAAATCAAGCAAATGGTTAATGGCAAAAGTGTAGCAAGACTAAGTTTAGCTACAAGCCAATCGTGGAAAGACAAAAATTCAGGTGAAAAAAAGGAGAAAACAGAGTGGCACCGAATTGTAGTTTTCAACGAGGGTTTAGTTAATGTTGTTCAACAATATCTAAAAAAAGGTGCTCAAATCTATGTTGAAGGTCAATTAACTACAAGAAAATGGAAAGATGAACAATCCGGCCAAGACAAATATTCAACTGAGATAGTAATTCAGGGATACAACTCATCATTGACAATGTTAGGAGGCAACAATCAAGCTAATAACATACCATCACAAGATAATGGAAAATCAATTGAAGATACATCTCAAGATATCTCAAAAGATCTTGATGACGACATTCCTTTTTAGTTTTTATGCAAAAAATTCAGGATCCTAAAAATTCAAATATAAAATCCATAGCAATGTATGATGAGATGAGTTCGTCATATTTATCATACGCTATGAGTGTAATTGTTAGTAGAGCCCTTCCTGACGTACGTGATGGATTAAAACCAGTTCATAGACGAATATTATATGCCATGTATAAAGGTGGTTTTGATTGGACAAAACAATTTAGAAAATCCGCACGTGTAGTTGGAGATGTAATTGGTAAATATCATCCACATGGTGATCAAGCTGTTTATGATGCACTAGTTAGAATGGTTCAAGAATTTTCTATGAGCCTACCTCTTATAGATGGTCAAGGAAATTTTGGCTCAATCGATGGAGATCCACCAGCAGCAATGAGATATACAGAAACTAAATTATCGAAAATTTCCCAATATTTAATAGAGGATATAGAAAAAAAAACAGTTAATTTTAAGAGTAATTACGACGAGACAGAAACAGAACCTGAAGTTTTACCAGCTCAATATCCAAATTTATTAGTAAATGGTGCAGGTGGTATAGCCGTTGGTATGGCAACAAGCATTCCTCCTCATAATTTAGGTGAAGTCATAAATGGTGCATTAGCACTGATTGAAAATAAAGATATTAAATTAAATGAATTAATGAAGCATATACCTGGTCCAGACTTTCCCACAGGGGGCACTATCATAGGTAAAAATATTATTAAGGAAGGTTATAAAATAGGAAGAGGTTCGTTCAAAATTAGGGGAGACATAAATATTGAACAAAGGAAAAACGGAAAAGAAAGAATTGTAATAACTTCAATTCCATATCAAGTAAACAAATCGAGCCTTAATGAAAGAATAGTTGAACTGGTTAGAGATAAAAAGATTGAAGGCATAAGTGATATAAGAGACGAATCGAATAGAGAAGGTATTAGGGTATCAATTGACTTAAGAAGAGGTGTTGAACCAGAGACTGTAAAAAGACAGCTTTATAAATACACATCAATAGAAAGCTCATTTGGTTTTAATACCTTGGCCATTGTAAACAAGAAGCCTCAAACTTGTTCATTAAAAGATTTTTTAGAAAATTTTCTGTCTTTTAGAGAAGATGTTGTAATAAAGAGAACAAAATTTGATTTATATAAAGCAGAAGAAAGAGCACACATATTAATAGGCCTTACTGTATCAATCGAAAATTTAGATAAAATAATTAAAATAATTAGATCCTCAAAAACCCCAGATGAAGCACGCAATTCATTATTAAAAAATAAATGGAAAATAAATAAAGCATCAAAGTTTATTAAACTAATTGAAAATAAAAAAAGTCCTGGATCTTATACATTGACTTTAAATCAAGTTAATTCAATTCTAGAGTTAAGATTGCAAAAATTAACAGCTTTAGGAATTCAAGAAATCGAAGTTGAAATAAATAGATTGTCTGAAATGATTATTCAATTTAAAAAAATTATTAATTCCAAAAAAGAATTAATGAAAGTAATTAGTGGAGAATTAAAAAATATTAAAGATAAGTATAGCGAACCTAGAAGGACAAAAATAATTGATGCAGTTTTAAACTATGATATTGAAGAAACCATACAAAAAGAATCAATTTTAATTACTGTAACATTGCAAGGCTATATAAAAAGAAGTTCACTTAGTAATGTTAAAAAACAAAAAAGAGGTGGTAAGGGCAAGTCAGGTATTAAAACTAGAAATGAAGATTCTGTTGTCCAAACACTCTCTGTAAATACCCATACACCAGTACTTTTTTTTTCAACAGAGGGTTTGGTTTACAGGGTTAAAGCGTGGAAAATCCCTGAAGGTTCTACAATATCAAGAGGTAAGTCTCTTTTTAATATTCTTCCTCTTAAAAATCACCAATCAATAAGCTCAATAATGCCCTTTCCCGATAATGAAACAGAAATTAAAAACATGCATATAGTTTTTGCTACAAGTAAAGGAAAAATTAGAAAAAATAGCTTAGAGGATTTTTCTTCAATAAATACATCTGGAAAAATTGCAATGAAACTTGACACAGATGATAAAATTATTGGTGTTAAAATATGTAGTGAAAATCAAGATATAATGTTAAGCACCAAACTTGGAAAATGTATTCGTTTTGAGTCAAAAAAATTAAGAACTTTCAAGGGTCGTTCATCCAAAGGCATTAAAGGAATAAATTTAGGAAAGGATGATAGCATTGTATCCTTATCAATAATTGATAAAGATGATAAAATTAAAAAAAATGGTAAAAATGGTACTGATAATAAGGCAGAGATAAAAGCTAAAGAAAAATTTATACTTTCAATTACAGAGAATGGATATGGAAAGAGAACAACTCATTACGACTTTAGAGTAACAAATAGAGGAGGAAAGGGTATAATCGGGATAGTAAATTCTCAAAGAAATGGAAATGTCTCATCATCTTTTCCAGTTGTAGAGGGTGATGAAATTTTAATATCAACAAATACTGGAAGGGTAATAAGAGTGGCGGTTAAAGAAATAAGACTAGCAGGCAGAAATACACAAGGTGTAAGAATAATAAAATTATCTGGGGACGAAAAAGTTGTTTCAGCAAATAAAATTGATGATAACTTGAAATAATGAAAAGAAATGTTTTATACCCTGGCACTTTTGACCCAATTACGTATGGTCATATAGATTTAATTAAAAAGGCACTTAATATCGTTGATACAGTCATAGTAGCTATTTCTGAAAATAGTAATAAAAATTATTTGTTCGAGGCATCAGAGAGATTAGAAATTGTAAAAAAAGCTCTATTCAAGGATTTAAAAGTAAGTAATAAAAGAGTTAAAGTAATCACTTTTAATTCATTGACTACTTCTTTGTGTAGAAAAATGAATTCCAAAATTATATTAAGAGGTTTAAGAGCCGTTTCAGATTTTGAATATGAGTATCAACTAGCAGGGATGAACAAAAAACTAAACAATAAAATTGAAACTATGTTCCTGATGTCTGATATTGAGAATCAAATAATATCTTCTAATTTTGTAAAAGAAATTATCGAGCTTGGTGGTGACATTAGAAAATTTACAACACCAAGTACTATTAAAGCGTTAAAAAATAAATATGCGTAAGTATTTTTTTTATACAATTTTAATTTTTTTTTTATCAAATAACTTAATAGCAAAGGAGAATATAATGATATTAAAACTTAAAACTGGAGATGTTGAAATTGAATTGTTTGAAGACATTGCACCAAAACATGTGGAAAGAATAAAAAAATTAGCTAATGAGGGTAAATATGATAACGTAGTTTTTCATAGAGTTATCGATGGGTTTATGGCCCAAACAGGAGATGTGCAATTTGGTAATTCATCTAATGCACAGTATAATATTGATAGGGCTGGTATGGGTGGTTCTGAACTTCCAGATTTACCTGCTGAATTTAGTGATATACCGCATTTAAGAGGAACAATGTCAATGGCTAGATCATCTGATCCAAATAGTGCAAATAGTCAATTTTTTATTTGCTTTGAAGATGCACCACATTTGGATCGAAATTATACAGTTTTTGGAAAAGTAATTAAGGGAATGGAATTTGTAGATAAAATAAAACGTGGCGCAGGTCCAAACGGTTCTGTTTCAGATCCTGATAAGATCATTAGTTTTAAATCGAAGTAAAATGATTAATGTCATTAAAAAAGTTTTCGTTTAAGGTTTTATCGAAAGAACAATACGCTAGAACCGGTATTATACACACAAGTAGAGGAAAAATTCATACTCCAGCATTTATGCCTGTTGGCACACAGGCGACTGTAAAGGCTGTCTTTATAGACGATATAATCAAAACCGGAAGCGAGATAATTTTAGCAAATACTTATCATTTAATGCTTAGACCTGGTGTTGAAAGAATTAAAAAACATAATGGTCTTCATAAGTTTATGAATTGTGAACTACCTATACTTACAGATTCTGGTGGTTTTCAAGTAATGTCACTCTCAAAATTAAATAAAATTGATAGGGAAAAGGGTGCTATTTTTAATTCACACATCGATGGTAAAAAATTTATATTAAGCCCAGAGGAGAGTATAAGAATACAAAAAGGTTTAAATTCCGACATTGTAATGGTTATGGATGAATGTCCCAAGAATACAAAAGATAAAAATAAAATAAAAGCTTCGTTAGATCTATCTATGTATTGGGCTAAAAGATCAAAAGATGCTTTTGGTACAAATAAATTAAAAGCATTATTTGGTATTGTTCAAGGAGGTTTATTTAACGATCTACGAATAGAATCCTTAGAAAAATTATTGGATATAAATTTTGATGGGTATGCATTAGGTGGTCTTGCTGTTGGAGAAACGCAAAATGAGATGTTTAATGTCCTTGATGGCATTAAGCATTTTTTACCACAAAATAAGCCTAGATATTTAATGGGTGTGGGGACACCATCAGATATTTTGGGTGCTGTGAAGAGAGGTATAGATATGTTTGATTGTGTATTGCCAACAAGATCTGGAAGAACTGGGCTTGCATTTACATGGAAGGGGAGAATTAATATTAGAAATTCTAAATTTAAATACGATAAATCTCCACTTGATAAAAACTGTAATAAATTTAACTTAAATAAATATTCAAAAAATTATTTAAATCATCTTTTTAATACAAACGAAATATTAGCTTCAATGATTTTGACATTGCATAATATTAATTTCTATCAGGAATTGATGTTAGCCATAAGGCAAAATATAAAAAAAGGAACTTTTGAAAGGTTTCACAGGAAATATTTTAATAAAATATGATACCTTTTAAACATTGATTATATTAAAAAAAAGTCTATATAAGAAACTCTTTGGGCCGTTAGCTCAGTTGGTAGAGCAATTCCCTTTTAAGGAATGGGTCGTTGGTTCGAGTCCAACACGGCTCACCATTAAGATGTTTTAACTAATCTTGATTGGTGGATACTTTAGTATTATTTCATTCATCCACTCATTTATTTGTTTAATTCTGTTCGCAGACGATGGGTGTGTGCTCATAAACTCTGGAGGTTCTTTACCTTTATTTGCTTCCTTCATTCTTTCCCAAATTTTTGTTGTTTCTCTGATATCAAAACCAGATAAGGATGAGAAAATAAGTCCTAAATAATCTGCTTCTGTCTCTTGTTTTCTATTAAATGGATTCATTAATCCTAATTGAGCTAAAAGACCAACAGTATCCATTCCAGTCGTTCTATTTACTTGGCTTATTTTACCACCAGTTAATATATCAGTTATTTGAAAAGTGGTATTTATAAGTACGCCCCTGCTTGCTCTTTCAACAGAATGTTTTGCAACAGCATGTGCCACTTCATGACCCATAACTGCAGCTAACCCATTTTTATTTTTGGTAATATCTAGCAATCCTGAATAGACGGCAATTTTCCCACCAGGCATACACCATGCATTTTTAATTTTTTTATTATCAATTAAAATATATTCCCATTGAAAATTTGATGTAGGATCCTTAAGATTTTCTTGATAAAAGTACTCACTTATTGAATCTTCCATTTTTTTTCCTATTTCTTTAATCTCATTAAGAGTATCCCCAGATTTAATAAGTTTTTCCTTTTCTTTTACTTTCTCATAAATTTGTGCAGCTTGTGCGTTTAATTTAGAT
>CACHRP010000001.1 GCA_902582315.1 uncultured Pelagibacteraceae bacterium | reverse complement strand
ACCATTTACACTTGCTTTCGATATTTTCATTTTTGATTTCAATTTCTTTATTCATGTCAACTATTGTGAAATCAGCATCAAAATCTTTTTTAATATAACCTTTATTTTTTATTCCAAATATTTTAACGGGATTTTCACATACTAACTTGATTAATTGCTCAAGTTTTAATTTACCGTCATTAATATGGTTCAACATTACAGGCAACAAAGTTTGTACACCTGGCATTCCTGATGGAGAGTCTGGATATTCCTTTTTTTTATTTTCTGCTAAATGAGGTGCATGGTCTGACCCAATTGTATCATTGAAATTGTTTCTAATAGCATACCATAAACGATCATAGTGAGATTTATCTCTTATAGGTGGATTCATTTGAGCAAATGATCCCAATTCGTCATAACAGTCTGGTGCATAAATTGTTAAATGTTGTGGGGTAATTTCAAAAGTAATGTTTCCTTTATGTTGTGATAAAAAATCAACTTCTTCTTTAGTTGTTATGTGAAGTATATGTGCTTTTTTATTTAATCTGATTGCAATCTTTACAATTCTTCTTGTAGAAGACATTGCACATTCCTCATTTCTCCAAACTGGATGGCTATTAACATCTCCCTTAACCCTAAGTTTTTTTCTTTGATTTAATATATCTTCGTCTTCTGAGTGAACTGCAACAACTTTAGAGGTATGTTTAAATACTTTTTCTATATCTTCTTCTTTATGAACAAGCAGAGTACCAGTGGATGAACCAGCAAATAATTTTACTCCACAACATCCTTCAAGGCTTTTTAAGTTTGCAAGTTCTTCTGAATTATCAGGTGTAGCACCGAAATAAAATGCATAATTACAGAACATTCTTTTTTTTGCTAAATGTAATTTATTTTTAAATTCTTTTGCTGAAGTTGTAGGTGGATTTGTATTGGGCATTTCAAATACACTTGTAATACCTCCCACGACTGCTGCTCTACTACCTGTGTGAAGATCTTCTGCATCTGTTGAACCTGGTTCTCTAAAGTGTACTTGTGTATCCATGCATCCCGGCAAAACTATTAAATTTTGCGCATCAAAAGTTTCTTTTGTTTCATCTGAAATTTTATCTGAAATTTCTATTATTCTGGCGTTTTTTACCCCAATGTCCTTTTTGTGAAGTTTGCCTTCAATAAAACATAGGCCATTTTTGATAATAAGATCTAACATTTTTGAAAATAGTAATTATATTATTAGTAATTAATAATCAATTATGAATGTGGATAAAGTTTATATTTTAGAAGATAGAGGGGTTCTTTACATCAATGGTGATGATTGCACTGAGTTTCTTCAAAACTTAATTACAAACGATCTTAACAAAGTTTCGGAGAATAATAGTTGTTTTGCATCTTTATTGACACCGCAAGGAAAATATTTATTTGATTTTATTATAGTTAAACATAAAGAGGGGTATTTTATTGATTGCGAAAAAAAAATTATTAATGAGCTATTTAATAAGTTAAATTTATATAAACTAAGATCTAAAGTTGAAATTTTAAATTTAAGCAATGAATTCGTAGTAGCTGTAATAAGTAAGGAAAAGTTTTTAACTTTTGAAAATGCAAAAGATATTGTTGGTAACACAATTAAATATCGATCTGATCCTATAATTTTAGATCCAAGAAACTCAGCTTTGGGAGGAAGAATTATAATAAATTTAGAAAAGCTTTATCTGTCTATAAAAAAATTAAATTTAAAGTCTTCAAATATTAAAGAATATTACGACCATAGTTTTGATATTGGTATACCTCAAATAGATACTCAAAAACTACAAAATAAATTATTCGGTATTGAATGCAATTTTGAGGAACTTAATGGTCTTGATTTTAAAAAAGGGTGCTATGTTGGGCAGGAGAATACTGCAAGAATAAAACTAAAAGACAAACAATCTAAAAAACTATTTCCGATAAAAGTTTTAGAAGGTAAAATAAAAATAGACGATGAAATTAAACAAAATAATAAAATATTTGGAAAAGTATTGATTGATCAAAGTTATCCTTTCGGTTTAATTAAGTTCAAAGATAATGATATCAAAATTTTTGAAAACTTTATTTGTGGTTCAGCAAAAATTAAGCTTTTAAAGCCAAATTGGTTTGAATAATGGTGCGGTCAGTGAGACTTGAACTCACATGAGCTAGGCTCACACGGCCCTCAACCGTGCCTGTCTACCAATTTCAGCATGACCGCATTTATGCGGCAGAATAAGTGAATGACAATTATCTTTCAAGTTGATAGATTTAAAGTATGGAACTCAACTCTGAAATAAAAAAAGCAACTGATCCTATTTATAAGAAAATTTCAAAAACTATACCTGAAATTGAATGGGCTATTCACGCTCCATATATATACAAAATCAATAAACTAAAAAAAGAAAAGAACGCGGTAATCCTTGCACATAATTACCAAACCCCAGAAATTTACCATGGTATATCAGATTTTTCAGCTGACTCGCTTGCTTTAGCCGTTGAGGCAGCAAAAACAAAAGCTGACATTATAATAATGTGTGGAGTACATTTTATGGCTGAGACTGCAAAGCTGATGAGTCCTGAGAAAAAAGTTTTCTTACCTGATATGAGAGCAGGTTGTTCTTTATCGTCATCCATTACCGGTGAAGACGTGAGAAACCTAAAAAAAAAATATCCAGGTGTACCAGTGGTTTCGTATGTAAATACCTCTGCGGATGTAAAAGCAGAAACAGATGTTTGTTGCACCTCAGCAAATGCAGTTAAAATAGTAAATTCATTAAATGTTAAAAAAGTAATCTTTCTTCCAGATGATTATCTTGCAAAATATGTTGCATCACAAACTGATGTTGAAATAATTTCATGGAAAGGTACTTGTCAAGTCCACGAACAATTTAATGATGAAGAAATTAATGAAATTAGAAAAAATAACCCAGGAATAAAAATTATTGCACATCCTGAGTGTCCTCCAGAAGTAATTAGTGCAAGTGATTTTGCAGGATCAACCAGCGGAATGATTAAGTACGTAAAAGATAATCAGCCAGAGAAAGTAATGATGGTTACTGAATGCTCAATGAGCGATAATGTTCAAATTGATAATCCAAATGTTCAATTCATAAGACCATGTAATTTATGCCCACATATGAAGAGAATTACTTTACCGAAAATATTAGATTGTCTTGAAAATGAGACAAACGAAATTGTTATGAGCAAAGAAACAATAGAAAAAGCTAGAAAATCAGTAGAGAGAATGGCAGAGATTGGCAGATAAATTCTGTGTCTAAAATAAAATTATCAAAAAAATATATTTATAAAATTTGTAAAGAGGCTTTAAAAGAAGATCTCTATCCCAATGGAGACATAACTTCAAAACTTTTAAATAACACAAATAAAATAAAAGCAAAAATTGTATCAAATTCTAGCGGCATAATTGGCGGCTTAGATTTAGCAAAACAAACATTCAAAATAGTTGATAAAAAAATATTATTTAAAATTAAAAAAAAAGAAGGATCAAAAATCAAAAATAAACAAGTAATTGCAGAAATTGTAGGAAATGTTAAAAATATTTTAACTGGTGAGAGAGTAGCTTTAAATTTTTTATCTCATGTTTCAGGTATAGCAACTCAAACAAATAAATTTGTCAATAAAGTTGGGAAAAATACGAAGATTTGTTGTACAAGAAAAACTATACCAGGTCTGAGAACCATTCAAAAATATGCAGTTAACTTGGGTGGAGGATATAACCATCGTTTTAATTTAAGTGACGAATTTTTAATTAAAGATAATCACATTGCCAATACAAACATAAGAGAATTAATAATTAAAGCAAAAAAAAATAGAAAAAAAATTACCGTTGAAGTAGATAATTTAAATCAATTAAAAAAAATATTAGATTTAAAATTTGATACTATTTTATTTGATAACATGAATGTCAAAAATCTAAAAAAAGGTTTACGGCTTCTTAAAAATAAATATGAAACTGAGGCGTCTGGTAATGTTAATTTAAAAAATATAAGAAAAATAGCATCAACTGGTATAAATAGAATTTCAATTGGACGTCTAACACATAGTGTTTCTGCAATTGATTTAAAATTAGAAATTTAAATTATTTTTTTAATTGCGCTTGTGCAGCTGCAAGTCTTGCAACAGGCACTCTGTAAGGTGAACAGGAAACGTAATTAAGACCTGTGCTTGAACAAAAATTGATGCTTTTTGGATCTCCGCCATGCTCTCCACAAATTCCTAATTTAAGTTTTTTATTTTGCTTTCTTCCTTTTAATGTAGCAATTTCAATTAAATCACCTACACCATCATCTATCGATATAAATGGATCGACATCAAATATTTTATTTTCAATATAATCATTTAAGAATTTACCACTATCATCCCTGCTAATACCAAATGTAGTTTGTGTTAGATCATTCGTTCCAAAACTAAAAAAGTCAGCATGTCTAGCTATATCTTCGGCTTTTATCGCAGCTCTTGGTAATTCGATCATTGTACCTACTAAGTAATCTATTTTTGTTTTATTTTCCGCTCTTACTTGATCTGCAACTTTGTCAACCAAATTTTTCATTATTTCTATTTCAGCTTCAGTTGAAACTAAAGGGATCATAATTTCTGGAATAATTGATTTAATTTTCTTATTCTTACATTCGATTAAAGCCTCAAAAATTGCCCTGCATTGCATTTCATAAATCTCAGGAAAAGAAATAGCCAATCTACATCCTCTATGTCCCAACATTGGATTATGTTCATGTAACTCACCTATTCGTGACTCAATCTCTGTTACCGTTAATCCAAGTGCATCAGAAACATCGTTTATTTCTTTTTCATTTTTTGGTAAAAACTCATGTAATGGAGGGTCCAAAAGTCTAACTGTAACTGGTAGACCATTCATTATTTTAAATATTTCTATAAAATCTTTTTTTTGATGAGGAAGTAGTTTTGCAAGAGCTTTATTTCTATCATTTTTTGTTTTAGACAATATCATTTCTCTAACAGACATAATTCTATCTTCATCAAAAAACATGTGCTCCGTTCTACATAGTCCAATACCTTCTGCTCCAAAGTCTCTTGCTGTTTGAGTGTCAGTTGGAGTTTCTGAATTAGTTCTTACTTTCAGTTTTCTATAATTATCAGCCCAACTCATTAATTTTGAAAAATCACCTGATATTTCTGGTTTGATTGTTTGAACTTCTCCCAATATTATTCTTCCGCTGGAACCATCAATTGTTATTATTTCACCTTCTGTGACTTGAATTTGATCAGTTTTAAATAATTTATTTTCGTAATCTATATTAATTTCGCTTGATCCTGAAACACATGGTCTTCCCATACCTCTGGCAACAACTGCGGCATGACTAGTCATTCCTCCTCTAGAAGTTAAAATACCTTTAGCTGCATGCATCCCATGTATATCTTCTGGTGATGTTTCGACTCTAACTAAAATAGTATTTTGCATCATTCCATTAAGTCTTTCTGCCTCTTCTGATGAGAAAACTACCTTTCCACTAACCGCACCTGGAGATGCAGGCAATCCTTTAGCTATTACTTTTATTTCACTTTTTTCATCTAAAGTTGGATGAAGAAGTGTATCCAAAGAATTTGGATCAATTCTCAAAATAGCTTCTTTTCTAGAAATTAATTTTTCTTTTACCATATCTACTGCAATTTTAACTGCTGACTTTGCGGTCCTTTTTCCAGATCTAGTTTGAAGCATCCAAAGTTTTTTATTTTCTACGGTAAACTCAACATCTTGCATATCTTTGTAGTGCTTTTCTAAAGTAGATAATATTTTTTTGAGTTGTTTAAATACTTTTGGCATAGTTTCTTCCATAGAGAATTCTTTTGCGTCAGAATTAATCCTTGCTTTTTTTGTGATATGTTGAGGTGTTCTTGTTCCTGCAACAACGTCCTCGCCTTGTGCATTGATTAAATACTCCCCGTATATTTCATTTTTTCCACTCGATGGATCTCTCGTAAAAACTACTCCAGTGGCACAGTCATCACCCATGTTACCAAAAACCATTGATTGAACATTTACTGCAGTACCCCAATCATCTGGTATATGATTTATTTTTCTGTACACTTTGGCGCGATGGCTTTGCCAAGATAAAAAAACTGCAGATATTGCTCCATCAAGTTGTTTGTAAACATCTTGTGGGAATTCTTTCTTGGTCTTTTCTTTTACTACATTTTTAAAGTCACCAATTAATGCATCCCAGTCTCTCTCATCTAATTCAGTATCTAACAAAACTCCTTTTGTTAATTTATAATTCTCAATTAACTCCTCAAAATTGTAACTATCTACTCCAAGTACAACACTCGAATACATTTGAATAAATCTTCTGTAACTATCTTTTGCAAACCTTTTGTTTGAAGTTTTTTCAGCTAAAGCAATAACCGTTTTATCATTTAGACCTAGATTTAGTATCGTATCCATCATTCCTGGCATTGATACTCTTGCACCTGATCTTACAGAGACCAATAAAGGATTTTTTAAATCCCCAAACTTTTTATTTGTTTCTCTCTCGATTTGAGATAGCTGGCTTCTGATTTTTTTTGATATTTGCTTGTTAAGTCGCTTGTTATTTTTATAAAATAAATCACAAACTTTAGTAGTAATTGTAAATCCAGGAGGAACTGGCAATCCCATTCTTCCCATTTGAGATAAATTAGCACCTTTTCCACCCAGAAAATTCTTTGGGTTTTTAATTTTATTTGAAAACTTAGAATTAAAGTTTAAAATTAAGTCTTTCATTAGGTGCTTTCGATTTTAGAAAAATTAATATAATTTTCGAATGTTCTACAAAACATTTGAAGAAGTTCCAATCGATTTTTTCTAATTATTTCATCATTGTCATTAACAATTATATTATCAAAAAAAGCAAAAATTATAGGTTTTGCAGTCTTAAGATTATTAAGAGTCGTTTCATAATTCTCATCATTATCTATATTTGTAAAATATTTTTTTAATTCTTTTATTTTCTTAAATAAATTTTTTTCAAAATCATTCTTAAATATTCCAGGATCAGCAGTGTCTGCTAGTTCTAGTTTATTGTCTTTTAATTCATTCTCGATAATATTCGATGCTCTTTTATAACTTGAAATAATATCTATTCCGCTTTCTTTATTTATAATTTTGTTTAAAGCAAAAGATTTTCTAAAAATTTCATTTATGTTATTAATATTTTTATTATTTAAGCTGGCATTAATTATGTCAGGTCTAATTGTTTTATCTTTCATGTAATATTTTAATCTTTCTAACAGAAATTCAGATAAATCATTTTGTACAGACGCATTATCAAATTTATAATTTTGTTCTTGGTACAAAAGTAAAGAATGATTTATTAGATCTTTAATTCTAATATTTTTCTTATTTTCAAGTATTAGTCGTATTACACCTAATGCTGCTCTTCTTAATGCAAATGGATCTTTTGAACTTGTAGGTTTTTGGTTTACGCCAAAGAAACCAACTAATGTATCTAATTTGTCAGTCAATGAAAGACCAAGACTAAAAGGTCTTGTTGGAACTTTGCTTTCAAGTGAATTAGGCAAATAATGTTCTTTTATTGCGAGAGAAACATCTTTATCAAAACCTTGCGTCTCAGCAAAGTAACCCCCCATCACACCTTGAAGTTCTGGAAATTCTCCTACAATATCTGAAAGTAAATCAGTTTTGCATATAGAGCATGAAATTTCAATTTTATCTTTACTGATTAAAAGTTCATCTGAAATTAATCCACCTAATTTTCTCATTCTTTGAATTTTATCAAAATAAGTTCCTAATCCTTTAAAATAATTTATACTTTTTAGTTTAGATACTTGTTTAAATAAATTTTGATTTTTGTTTTTATTCCAAAAAAATTCAGCATCATTTAATCTCGCTTCTACTACTCTTTCATTACCCGCTTTAATATAACCTTTGGTATCTTTGTTATTTGCAACAACAAAAAACTGATTTGTAATATTCCCTTTTCTATCTAAAGTATGAAAATATTTTTGATGGTGCTGCATTGTAATTACAAGGATTTCTTTTGGGATAGATAAAAAGCGTTTATCAAATTGGCATAACAAAATATTAGGTTGTTCAACTAAATCAGTTACTTCATTCAAAAGCTTTTCGTTAATTTCAATATAAATGTTATTCTTTTTAGAATTTCTAATAAGCTCTTTTTGAATTATTGATTTACGTAGATCTTGATCAATTGTGATATTTAATTTTTTTAAACAATCAATATAACCTTTATAATTGCTTACTATTTTTTTTTTATCCTCAAATTCTTTATCTAGTATTATAAAATTACAACTTTTTAAATGGTGGTAAGCAAAATCAATAAGCTTATTATCAAAAATAGCAATTAATGATTTTAGAGGTCTGCCCCATTGTAAATTGTGATCTGACCACCTCATAGAATTTTTCCAATCAATTTTATCTAAAATTATGGGTATTTCTTTTTCAAGTATATCTTTAGTATTTATTTTTTCTTTAGGTTTTAAAAAGAAGTAAAATTCTCCTTTTTCTGTTTCTTTTTTATAAACTTCTTTTTCAGTAATCTTATTTGATCTTAAAAAACCATCTAGTGCTTCTTTTGGTGATTTTGTGCTTGGACCTCGCTTCTCTTCTTTTTCAAAAATAATTTGTTTACTTAAACCATCAAATAATACTACCAATCTATTTGGTACCGAAAAGACTTTGCTACTTTTATATTTTATTTTTTTTTCCTCAAATAATTTTTTAAAATTATTAGATAAAGAATTTCTCGCATCATTTTGTAATTTTGCTGGTATTTCTTCTGTAAAAACTTCTAAAAAAAATTCAGACATTTTTAAGTTTGGCTTTTTAACCAAATTTCAGCTGCACCTTTTGTTATTTCTCTTATCCTTGATATATATTCAGCTCTTTGAGCAACACTAATTACACCTCTTGCATCTAAAATATTAAAGATATGACTTGCCTTTAGACACTGGTCATAAGCTGGCAACGAAACATCATTTTCAGTAAGCATCTTAGCTTCTTTTTCAATCATATCAAAAATTTTAAATAGATTTTCTGTGTTTGCTAATTCGAAATTATAAGTGGAGAATTCCGTCTCCGCTTGATGAAATACATCTCTATATTTAACATCTTCATTGTTCCATATTAAATCATAAACATTTTTTTTTTGTTGAGTGAACATGCACAATCTCTCTAAACCATATGTAAGTTCCACAGATACAGGTTTACATTCAAAACCTGCCATTTGTTGAAAATACGTAAATTGAGTTATCTCCATCCCATCGCACCAAACCTCCCAGCCAAGTCCTGCTGCACCTAATGTCGGACTTTCCCAGTCATCTTCTACAAAACGAATATCATGTTCTTTGTGATTAATGCCTACAGTATTTAAACTATTTAAATAAAGTTTTTTTATATTTTTTGGTGATGGTTTTATAATAACTTGAAATTGGTAGTAATGTTGAAGTCTATTTGGATTATTGCCATATCTTCCATCAGTTGGTCTTCTTGAAGGTTGAACATATGCTGCTTTCCAAGGTTTTGGTCCCAATGATCTAAGTGTTGTTGCTGGATGAAATGTGCCTGCTCCTACCTCAATGTCATAGGGTTGTAAAATTATACAGCCTTGCTTGCTCCAATATTTTTGAAGATTCAAAATAGTATCTTGAAAAGTTTGAAATTTTGGTTGTTTCTTTTTTTTTTTAGAAACCATATCTTTGCCAGATAGATCTTTCTTCTAAAATATTTATAACTTGTTCTGTGCTACTTTCTGAAGATAGTTTTCTAGCTAACCAGCCTTTTGCTTTCTCGAATTTTTTAATTACGACATCATCACCAAATTTTTCTTTTAATATCTGATCTGCATTTCCAATTCCATCTACAAGGCCTAACTCTTTGGCTTTTCTTCCTGACCAAAACTCGCCGGAAAAGAGTTCTATGCCCATATCTTTTTTAAGTTTTGTTCCTCTACTTTTTTCAACAACTTCAATAAAATCTTTATGAAGATCTAATTGAATATTTTTAAGCCTTTCGATATCTTCATCTTTCTCTTTCATGAAAGGATCAAGTGTACTTTTATTTTTACCAGCAGTGTAAACTCGTCTTTGAACGCCTATTTTACTTATTAACTCAGTAAATCCAAAAGATGAGTATATAACTCCAATGGAGCCTATTATAGAGCTTTGGTTTGCATAAATTTCATCCCCACAACAAGCAATTAAATATCCCCCAGATGCAGCAACATCCTCAGCAAATATTATTACCTTTTTTTTGTGCTTCTTTGCTTGTTGTTTCACGTAATCATGAATGAGATGAGACTGAACTGGCGAACCTCCTGGAGAATTAATTGATATTGCAACAGCTGGAGATTTTTTTAAAGAGAATGCTTTTTTAATAATTTCCTCTTGACCTGCAAAATCTATTCCTTGCTTAAATTTTCCAACATTGCCTATTACACCATTTAGTTTTATGTGAGGTATAATTTTTTTTTTTTTGAAAATTGAAAACATATGTATGCTTATAAAATTTATGATTAAATATAAAGTCTCCTTATAGTTGAAGATTGAGGTGCGTCAATTGTTAAGTATAATAAAGTAATATATATAATACTTTAAATTTATGGGAACAGTCGTCCAACTTAAAAACAAGATAAATAATTCTTATTTAGACCTTAAAAGTTCTGTTGAGGATAAATTAGTTTTAGTTGAGGAGAGAATTAAAACAAAGCTTATAAGTAAAGTAGATCTGGTGGAGAAAATGACCAAATATCATTTAGACACTGGAGGCAAAAGACTAAGAGCGTTATTAACATTAGGATCATCTAAACTATGCGGCTATGAAAAAGGCACCAGAGATGTAAACCTTGCTGCCTGTGTTGAACTTATCCATGCAGCTACACTTATGCATGACGATGTAATTGATAATGGCGATTTAAGAAGAGGAAAAAAAACATTAAATAACATATGGGGCAACCAATCATCTATATTAGTTGGAGACTATTTATTGAGCAGGTGTTTTGAAATGATGGTTGAAGATGGTGATCAAGAAGTTTTAAAACTTTTATCCTCGACATCAGCAGAAATTTCACAGGGAGAAGTTTTACAGCTACAACATAATAGAGAAATTGATATGCTAGAAGAAACTTATTTAAAAATAATATCCTCGAAGACAGCATCTCTATTTGCTGCAGCAACAAAAGTTGGTGCGATTTTATCAAATCAAGAAAATAAAGTAAAAGATGCTTTGGAGTTTTATGGGAAGAACTTGGGACTAACTTTTCAAATTGCAGATGATACTTTAGATTACAACTCAGAACTGAAATTATTTGGGAAAGAAATTGGAAACGACTTTTTTGAAGGTAAAGTTACATTACCCATCATTTTGTTAAATCAAAAAGCAAATGCAGATGAAAAAAAAGATATTAAAAATTCTTTTTTAAACCCTGAAAGATCTGAAAGCGATTTCAAAAGTATTTTAGGATTGATAAAAAAATATGATATTATTAATGATTGTTATTTAAAAGCAGAGTACTTTATAGGTTTATCATCTAATTCGCTCAGTATATTTCCAGATAATAAAGAAAAAGAAATTCTTAAAAAATTAACATCATTTAGTTTAGAAAGAAATTTTTAGGGACTTAGTAAAACTTTTTTCCAACTTTTATTATCTGATTTTAAATACTTTAGTCTTTGATGAATTCTATTATCTCCATCTAGCCAAAATTCAATTTCTTTTGGCGAAAGAGACCACCCAGACCAATAGTCGGGTCTTGGAACTTTTTTATCGTCAGGAAACTTTTTTTTAAAATTTTCAATCGACTCATATAATTCTTCTCTGTTTTTTAAAACTGTACTTTGATTAGAAGCCCAGGCACCAATACGACTACCATATGCTCTGCTATTATAGTAATCATCAGCCTCTTGGTCTGAAACGTTAGATATAGTTCCAACTATTCTTATTTGTCTTAATAAACTTTTCCAGTGGAAACACATTGAGGCATTCGGGTTATTTTTTAAATCACCACTTTTCTTACTATTAAGATTTGTGTAAAAAACAAATCCTTTATCACTAAAACCTTTAAGAAGAACCATTCTGACATTTGGAACTCCGTTTTTATCTGCTGTGCCAAGCGCTAAGGCATTTGGGTCATTTATTTCCGACTTTTTTGCTTCATTAAACCATTCCTGAAATAAATGAAATGGATCATCTAATTCACCAAAACATTTATCAAGACCTAAAGAGTTTTTTTGATTCATAATTTAAACAAAATAATCTATATATTATATTTTATGTCATTTAACACATTTGGAAAGATATTTCGATTCACTACATGGGGAGAGTCTCATGGTCCAGCCATAGGCTGTGTAGTGGATGGTTGTCCTCCTAACGTAAGTATAAATGAGGCTGATATCCAAAAAGAATTAAATAAAAGAAAACCTGGGCAGTCTAAGTTTACAACCCAAAGAAAAGAAGACGATAAAGTAAATATTTTGTCTGGAGTTTTTGAAGGTAAAACAACGGGCACTCCAATATCGATGATTATTTATAATAAGGATATGAGATCTAGGGATTATGAAACAATAAAAAATAAATTTCGTCCTGGTCATGCTGATTTCACATATTTCAAAAAATATGGAATTAGAGATTATAGGGGTGGTGGTAGACAATCAGCTAGAGAAACCGCTTCTAGAGTAGCAGCAGGAGCTATAGCAAAAAAAGTTTTAGAAAAAAAAATTGGAAAAAAATATAATGTCAAAGGAGCTGTTACTCAATTAGGCATTCTTGGTTGTGATATAAAAAAATGGGATGATAAGTTTATTTCAAAAAACCCTTTTTTCTGCCCAGATAAATCAATTTTAAAATTGTGGGAAAAATACTTATTAAGTATTAGAAAAGCTGGGTCCTCTTGTGGGGCAATCATTGAAATTAGAGCAAGAGGTGTTCCAGTGGGTTTGGGAGCTCCTATTTACTCAAAATTAGATATGGATCTTGCATCAGCAATGATGAGTATAAATGCAGTTAAGGGAGTTAATATTGGATCTGGAATGAATTCAGCGCAATTAACTGGAGAACAAAATTCAGATGAGATATCTCAGAAAGGTAATAAAACTAAGTTTGACTCTAACAATGCTGGAGGAATACTTGGGGGAATTTCTTCTGGTCAAGAAATTACCGTATCTTTTGCTGTTAAACCAACTTCATCAATTTTAACAAGTAGAAAAACAATAGATCGGTTTGGCAAAAATACGTCTATCTCAGTAAAAGGTAGGCATGATCCTTGTGTAGGAATTAGGGCAGTTCCAATTGGAGAAGCCATGATGCATTGTGTGTTACTGGATCATTACTTAATGCATAATGCTCAATGCAATAGTTAATTACTTTTTTTTACAACAACTTTAGAATTTATAGTATCTAATATCTTATTTTCTATATTAGTAGCGTCTAACCCTGCATATTTATACATTAAATCAGGTTTATCATGATCTATAAATCTGTCGGGCAAAAACATTGATCTAAACTTTAATTTACTATCAAGCAAATTTTTTTCATTCAAAAATTGTGCAACATGTGAACCAAAACCTCCTATAGATCCCTCTTCAATAGTTATCAATGCTTCATGATCAGTGGCTATTTGCCAAATTAAATTTTCATCTAAAGGTTTTACAAATCTAGCATCAACTAATGTTAAATTTATACCTTTTTTTATTAAATTTTCTCTAGCAATTAAACATTCATTTAATCTTGCACCAAAATTAATCAAAGCTACATTTTTACCTTCTTTAATAATTCTTCCTTTTCCTATTTCAAGTTTCTCATTTAAATTTGGAAGTTCTATACCGTTTCCATTTCCTCTTGGGTATCTAAAAGCTGATGGCCTATCATTGATATCAATTGAAGTATTAATCATTTTTACTAACTCAGACTCATCACTTGCAGCCATTACAACAAAATTTGGAAGTGTCGATAAATAAGTAATATCAAATGATCCAGCATGTGTTGGTCCATCAGCACCAACAAGTCCAGCTCGATCTATTGCGAATCTAACCGGTAAACTTTGAATTGCTACATCATGGACAACTTGATCATACGCTCTTTGAAGAAATGTAGAATAAATTGCAGCATAGGGCTTAAATCCCTCTGTTGCTAATCCAGCAGCAAATGTAACTGCGTGCTGCTCTGCAATACCTACATCAAACATTCTTGATGGAAATTTCTTACCAAAAATATCCATCCCAGTCCCTGATGGCATTGCAGCAGTAATTCCAATTATTTTACTGTCTTTTTCTGCGTGCTTAACTAATGTATTTGCGAAGACTTTAGTGTAAGAAAGTGCATTAGATTTAGATTTTTCTTGAACACCTGTGTTAACATTAAACTTTGTAACACCGTGGTATTTATCTTCTGATTTTTCTGCAAAACTATAACCTTTACCCTTTTTAGTTTTTATATGGATCATAATAGGACCCTCATAATTTATTTCTCTCGCATTTTTTAAAACCGAAACAAGAGCGTCTATGTCATGACCATCTATAGGCCCTACGTAATAAAAACCCATTGAACTAAATAAAGTTCCTCCGGTTACAGCTGAACGTAAAAAATCCTCTGCCTTTCCAGCTTTTTTACTAAATCTTTTTGAGAAAGCTGAAATTATAAGTTTAACAGTTTCTCTAAAGCTAAAATAAATTTTACCAGTAAAAATTTTAGCCAAATATGCTCTCATCGCTCCAACAGGTTTTGCAATTGACATATCGTTATCGTTTAAAATTACAATTAGTTTAGTCTTACTTGATCCTGCATTATTCATTGCCTCATAAGCCATACCAGCGCTGATTGCTCCATCGCCTATTACAGCAATTACATTGTCAGATTTATTTGATAATTTATTTGCCATAGCTATGCCTAAAGCGGATGATATGGATGTTGAACTATGAGCTGCACCAAATGGATCGTATTCACTTTCAGCCCTTTTAGTAAAACCAGACAAACCATTTCCTTTTCTCAAAGTTCTGATTTTATCTTTACGTCCTGTTAGAATTTTGTGTGGGTAAGATTGGTGTCCAACATCCCAAATTAATTTGTCATTAGGGGTATTAAAAATATAATGAAGAACTACTGTCAATTCTACTACACCTAAACCTGCACCAAGATGACCGCCAGTTTCAGAAACAGCATCTATCATTTCCTCTCTTACCTCTTGAGCAAGAATTTTTAATTCATTGTGAGACAATTTTTTAACATCACTAGGAAAATTAATATTATTTAAAAATTTATAATTTTTTTTCATTTAGTTCTAATCAAAATATAATTTATAGTATTTGATAAATCTTTATTTTTATTTCCAAATTTTTTAATTTTATTTTGTATTTCTAATTTTAATTTATCTCCATATTTAACAGTATTTTTATATCCTAGTAAACCAATTAAGGTGGCCTTACCTTTTTTCGAATCTTTTCTTGTTTTTTTACCAGCTTTTTTTGTAGATCCAGAATAGTCTATTAAGTCATCTGCAATTTGAAATAGCAATCCTATTTTTGAACCTATAGAATTGAATAATTTTAAATATTTTTTTTTTTTTGACAATAGAACAGGTGCCATGCAACAAAAGCTAAACAGCTTTCCTGTCTTATTAATTTGCATATCAACGATTTTTTTAAATGATTTCCTCTTTTTTTCATACTTTAAGTCAGAGTACTGACCACCAGCTATTCCTGTATGTCCTGCGCTCTTAGATAAGAGACTAATTAAGTTTATTTTTGATTTATAGTCTATTTTTAAAGACGGTTGGCTCAGAATTTCAAACGCTATAGTTAGTAATGAGTTACCAGCTAGAATAGCAGTGGACTCTCCAAACTTTGCATGAGTAGATAATTTTCCTCTTCTCAACCTATCATTATCCATACACGGAAGATCATCATGAATTAAGGAGTAAGCATGAATGCATTCGACCGCTGCACCAATTTGAATTAATTTTTTATATTCAATATTAAAAATTTTTCCAACATCAACAATTAGTTTTGATCTTATTTTTTTTCCACCTGGTAATAACCCGTACTTTATTGGATTCAATAAATCTGTTTTTTTTTGGTTCAATATAAATTTTTTAAGGAATAAATTTGTATCTTTCGCGATTTTATTTAGTTTTTTTTTCATTTTTCTTTAGCACTTTTTGTATTTTCTCCCTAGTTGATTTAGATAATTCTTTGGAGGCTTTCTGAAATTCCTTTTCAATTAATAAATTTAATTTAATTAATTTTTGATACTCTTCTACTGACCCTTCAAGGGTGTTTTTATCCTCTAGTTTTTCGATAATATTATTTGCTAAATCCGTTAACTCATTAAGAGATTTATTTTTAATATCATCTGGCAAATTTTTAACTTTCATATAAAAGTTGTTAATATTACATGAAAAAAGATCTTTCAAATATTAAAAAAGCCAAATATTTATTAGACAGAAATCATTGCGTAGCAATACCCACAGAAACTGTATATGGACTTGCGGCTAATGCATATTCCAATCAAGCTACGTCAAAAATTTTCAAACTAAAAAAAAGACCAAAGTCTAATCCTTTAATAGTTCATTATTCCAGCATTCAAGATTTAAAAAAGGATTGTGAAATTAATGATAATTTTCAAAAATTATACAATAGGTTTTGTCCTGGACCTATAACCTTTGTTTTAAAATTAAAAAGAGATAGTAAAATATCGAAAAATGTGACGAATGGAAAAAAAACCTTGGCGGTAAGATTCCCAAAAAATTCAGTTACCACAAATTTACTTTCACGTTTAAAATATCCCTTAGCGGCACCTAGTGCGAATATTTATACACAACTAAGCCCTGTATCAAAAAAGGATGTTAAAGAGGAATTTGGAAATAAAATAAAATTTATTTTAGATGGCGGTAATGCAAAAATTGGTTTGGAATCTACAATTATAAATTTAGTAAATAAACCTCAGGTCTTAAGATTAGGCGGTATAGAGATAAAAAAAGTAAGCAAAGTTTTAAAAAAAAAAT
Source organism: uncultured Pelagibacteraceae bacterium (assembly GCA_902582315.1). GTDB lineage: Bacteria > Pseudomonadota > Alphaproteobacteria > Pelagibacterales > Pelagibacteraceae > Pelagibacter. The sequence continues at coordinate 196,920 of CACHRP010000001.1, read as the reverse complement.
TAAATTATACAAAAAAAAAATACATTAAAGTTCCAGGACAATCAAAATTTCATTATTCACCTGGAATACCCATAAGATTAAATGTAAAAAAATTCTATCAGGATGAGGCATTTGTATTAATACAAAAAAGGAAAAAATTTGATAGAAATCATTTTTACTTATCAAAAAATAAAAATTTAAAGGAAGCTGGTAAAAATTTGTATAAAACATTAAGAAAAATTAAAAAACTTAAATTTCAAAAAATTGCAGTTGAGAAAATTCCTAATATTGGAATAGGTCAAACTATTAACGATAGATTGAAAAGAGCATCAAAAAGATAAATCATGCAAAAATCAGTAATTGTAGAAAATTTATCAAAAAATTATTTTAAAAAAGAGGCTGTTAAAGAAATTAGTTTTACAATAAACGAGAATGAAATTTTAGGATTGCTTGGACCAAACGGCTGTGGAAAGACTACCACAATCGCTATGATGTTGGGTTTGTTAAAACCTTCAAATGGAAGAGTTGTTATTCATGGTCTAGACATTGAAAAAAATAGAATATCTTTACTTCATAAAATGAATTTTATCTCACCATACATTGAGTTGCCCAAAAAACTCTCGGTTAAAGAAAATTTAATAGTTTATGGAAAATTATACGGTGTAAAATTTATTTCTGAAAGAATAGAATATTTATCTGAAAAACTAAGATTAGAAGAATTTATAAATAAAAAAACTGGAGAACTTTCATCTGGACAAAAAAATAGAGTAAGCTTAGCTAAAGCATTGATTAATGAACCATCCATATTATTTTTAGATGAACCTACTGCATCTTTAGATCCTGAGACAGGAGACTTTGTAAGATCCTTTATTGAAAAAATTTCGAGAGAAAAAAAAATGTCAATCTTGCTAGCTTCACATAATATGGATGAAGTCAAAAGACTTTGTAAAAATGTTTTGATGATGAATAATGGAGTAATTATAGATAAAGGTACACCTGATGACCTTATTAAAAAACACGGTAAAAGAAATCTAGAAGAAGTATTTTTAAAACTTAATAGGAATAATCATGAGCTTAAATAGAATAATTGGATTATTTTTAAGGCATTTTTTTTTAATTAAAAGTTCACTTCCCAGAATCCTCGATTTAATATACTGGCCAACAATACAAATTATTTTATGGGGATTTATTTCAAAATTTTTTACAGCATATAGTGATTATTACAACAACACTGTAGGGGTTATTTTAACTTGCGCTATTCTTTACGATTTTTTATTTAGATCAAGTATCAGTTTTAACATGTTATTTTTAGAAGAGATATGGAGTAGAAACTTTACAAATTTGTTTATTGCTCCAATGCGTATTAGTGAAATCATCACTGCTTTGGTTGGTACTGCATTAATTAGAACATTAATTGGTTTGGTTCCCGCAATATTAATAACAAGTCCTTTATTTGGAATATCGATTTTGAACCTGGGAATTCCATTATTTTTTTTATTTTTAAGTTTATACATTTTTGGAATCACTTTAGGTCTTTTCGTTTCATCTGGACTGTTGAGATATGGACCAGCTTTTGAAAATATTGCATGGTCATCTTTATTTCTACTTGCGCCTCTTGGATGCATTTATTACCCAATTGAGATTTTACCTGATTTTTTTCAAAATGTAGCGAGAGGATTACCGTTGGTTTATATTTTTGAGGAAGCTAGGTCGATACTTGTAAATCAGGTAGTAAATTATTCCAATATCAAAAATGCGTTTCTATTAAATGCAATTTATTTATTTGTGGGTATATCTTTATTTTATTACTCTTTCAGTCAAGCAAGAAAAAAGGGGTCTTTAATAAATATAGGTGAATAGTTTGGTGCGCCTGCAAGGAGTCGAACCCTGAACCTCCAGAGCCGAAATCTGGCGCTCTATCCAGTTGAGCTACAAGCGCATATAGTATTAATATTATAATCTATGAAAAATATCATTAACTTAATTGTAGATAAAGTTGAGGATAATCGGAGAGTAGATCAATTTATTGCTGACAAAGAGCCTACATTAAGTAGAACAAGAATAAAAAATTTAATTATTAATTCTAAATTAAAAATAAATCAAAAGGTAATTAAAGATCCATCGAAAAAAATTTCTATTAGTGACTCAATCATATTAGAAATACCTGAACCTAAACAATTATCCTTAAAACCTTATAAATATGAATTAGATATCATTTTTGAGGACGAGGATTTATTGATCATCAATAAAAACGCAGGAATATCAATTCATCCAGGCCCAGGTAATTATGATAATACAATTGTAAATGCGCTAATAAATTATAATAAAAAACTCTCAAATATTGGTGATGAGCTAAGACCTGGTATTGTGCATAGATTAGATAAAGATACCTCTGGTTTAATATTAATAGCAAAAAATAATATATCCCACGAAAATTTATCAAACCAATTTAATAACCACACTATCAAAAGAATTTACCAGGCTTTAATATGGGGAAAACTAAGGCCTCAAAAAGGTAAAATCGAAACTTATATCAAAAGAAGTTCTAAGAACAGACAATTAATGGAAGTGAGTATATCAAAAGGAAAAAAAGCAATAACGAATTACAAAACTTTAAATGTTTTTGAAAATAAAAAAATACCGACATTTAGCTTAGTTGAATGCAAACTTGAAACAGGTCGCACACATCAAATAAGAGTACATATGGCTTTTAAAGGAAATAATATTTTGGGAGATAAAAAATACAAAAAAAAGTTTAAAAAAATTAAAAATATAGACTCACAACTTGAAAAAACCCTCATTGACTTGGATAGACAATTTTTGCATGCAAAAAGTATTGGCTTTGTTCACCCAAGAACTGGTCAAGAATTAGAGTTTACATCTAAATTACCAAAAGATTTGGAATTAGTGCTTAAAAAGCTGAAAAATACCAGCAAATAAAACCATTGTAAAATTGAAAAATTTTATTAAATAAATACCACTATGAGTTTATCGTCTACAAAGTTTCCTGTGCTATCTAATGAGGGTGGTCTTGCTGCCTATTTAGATCAAATAAAAAAATTTCCAATGTTGGATGCAGAAGAAGAATATATGTTAGCAAAAAATTGGAAATCTACTGGAAATGTAAAATCGGCAGAAAAGTTAGTCACGAGTCATTTGAGACTAGTTGCAAAAATTGCGATGGGATACAAAGGTTACGGTTTACCACTTAATGAAATTATATCAGAGGGAAACGTTGGACTTATGCAGGCTGTAAAAAAGTTTGAACCAGAAAAAGGTTTCAGATTGGCTACATACGCGATGTGGTGGATTAAAGCATCTATACAAGAATATATTTTAAGATCTTGGAGCTTAGTGAAGATTGGAACCACAACAGCTCAAAAAAAATTATTTTTTAATTTAAAAAAATTAAAAAACCAGATTGCACCACGAACTGAAGGTGACTTGAGAGATGAGCATGTTAAAAACATCGCTCAAAAATTAAATGTAACTGAGGATGAAGTTGTATCAATGAATAGAAGACTATCGGGACGCGAACAATCACTGAATGCACCCATAGGTGAGGATGGAGATGAATGGCAAGATTGGTTAATTGATAATGAAATGGATCAAGAACTAAAATTTGCACAACAAGAAGAAATGAAACAAAGAAAAGATCTTTTACAAGATTCTATTAAAATCCTAAATGACCGAGAAAGACAAATTTTATATGCAAGAAGGCTTAATGAAGAACCAGAAACTTTAGAAGATTTAAGTAAAAAATTTAAAATTAGTAGAGAAAGAATTCGACAAATTGAAAACAAAGCTTTCGAAAAATTACAAAAGCATATGCTTAATTCCGCTAAATCAAAAAATCTTTTACCAGCACATTAAATTTTAAAAGGATCAACAATTAAAATAGTATCATTTCTCTCTGGACTTGTTGATATACTCGAAACTTTTGTTTCTATAAATTTTTCTAATTCTTTTATATAATTTTTTGCATTTTTAGGTAGATCTTCAAATTTTTTTATTCCTCTTGTTTTAGTTTTCCAACCCTTAAAGGATTTATAAATAGGTTTTACTTTTAATTGATCTTCTACTGCAGCAGGCAGATAGTCAATTTCTTTTCCATCGATCTTGTATGCTATACACATTTTTATTTCGTCTAATTCATCTAAGACATCAAGTTTTGTTAAGGCAATACCATCAATCCCAGAGATTTTTATTGTTTGTCTTACTAAAACACCATCAAACCATCCGCACCTTCTTTTTCTGCTTGTTACTGTTCCAAATTCCTTTCCCCTTGTTCCAAGTTTTTCCCCTATCTCATCCTTTAATTCAGTAGGAAATGGCCCTTCACCAACTCTGGTAGTATACGCTTTCGTTATTCCTAAAACATAATTAATAGAATTTGGTCCACAGCCAGAGCCAGTTGCAGCAGCCGACGCAACAGTATTGGAAGAGGTAACAAAAGGGTAGGTTCCATGGTCTACATCTAACAATATTCCCTGAGCTCCCTCAAATAATATTTTTTTATTTTGCTTCTTAAATTCATATATTTTATTCCAAACTGGTTTTGAAAATTTCAAAATCTCAGGCGCAATTTTTAATAAATCATCTTTAAGTTTATCTTTTTTAAAAATACTTTTACCAAGGCCCTTTCTAATAGCATTATGATGCAAAAGTACTGTTTCAAGCCTTTGATCAAGATTTTTTTCTGAAATAAGATCCATTACTCTTATTGATCTCCTTCCAACTTTATCTTCATATGCAGGACCTATTCCTCTTCTGGTAGTTCCTATTTTAGCTTTACCTGCTGCATCCTCTCTAATTTCATCCATTTCTTTATGAAATGGTAAAATTAAATTTGCAGACTCGGAAATTATTAAATTATCTTCACCAACTTTTACACCTTTTGATCTTATCTCATTTATTTCATCAAGAAATGCCCAAGGATCTATCACAACTCCGTTTCCAATAACTGAAATCTTATTTTTTCTTACTATTCCAGACGGGAGCAGTCTTAATTTATATGTCACTCCATCAATTACTAATGTATGTCCAGCATTATGTCCCCCTTGAAATCTAACAACTACATCTGCCTCACTAGAAAGCCAATCTACAATCTTTCCTTTTCCTTCGTCTCCCCACTGTGAGCCAATTACTGCAACATTGTTCATAAATATTTTTTATTTAATTTAAAACTTATTAAATGATTAATGGGTCCATTTCCTTTTCCATATTTTGGACCGCTTTTAATAGAATGGTTAACATAATTAATTGCTAGCTCACAAGATTTCTTTAATGTTTTTCCACATGAGAAATACGTTGTTATTGCGCTGGATAATGAACAACCTGTTCCGTGTAAGTTTTTTGTACGAATCTTTTTGTTTTTAAATATTTTAATCTCTGTCTTATTTACAAATATATCTGTTATTGTTTTTTCTTTTAAATGACCACCTTTTAATAGAACATTTTTTGCACCCATGTCTATAAGCTTTTTTGCAGCAAAAATCATATCATCAACTGATACAATTTTTATTTTAACAAGAAGTTCTGCTTCTGGAATATTTGGCGTTATTAAATCAACTTTTTTAATTAAAAGATTTCTAATTTTATCAATAGCTTTTTTGTTAATTAATTTAACCCCACTTGTAGTAACCATTACAGGATCAAGAATTATTTTTTTAGCTTTAATTTTTTTCAATGATTTTATTACTGCATCTATCACTTCTGCAGAATGAAGCATTCCGATTTTAATTGCATCTGGCTTTATATCTTTTGAAGTATATTCAATTTGTTTAGAAATTTCTTTACTAGAAATTTTTACTATAGACGATACTCCAGTAGTATTTTGTGCTGTCAAAGCAGTTATAGCTGTCATTGCATAAGATCCTAATGCAGTCATAGTTTTAATATCAGCTTGAATACCCGCACCACCAGATGAGTCTGATCCAGCTATAATTAATAATTTTGATTTTATTTTCAATTGATCAAAGACCCTTTTATAATTTTAATACATTTAAATAAAAGTTCCTTATTATTTGTTTCAGCCATAATTCTAATCATTGGTTCAGTTCCAGATTTTCTAACTAAAATTCTTCCAGTATTTTTCAATAATCTTATTGATTTCTTTATTGCTTTTTTACACTTTGGTGAATTTATTATATTTTTATCTTTTACTTTAACGTTTTCTAATACTTGGGGAATTGGAACAAAATTATTAAATAAATGACTTGCTTTTTGGCCTTTCCTCATTGAAAAAAGAATTTCAAGTGCAACTAATAATCCGTCGCCTGTAGTAGCAAATTTACCTAATATAATATGCCCAGATTGCTCCCCACCAAGATTAAATCTATTTTTTTGCATTTTCTCTTTTACAAATCTATCTCCTACATTTGCTCTTAAAAATTTTATATTATTTTTTTTAAAAAAAATCTCTAAACCAAAATTCGACATTAAAGTACCTACTACACCACCTTTTAAAATTTTTTTTCTTTTCCATCGTCTAGCTAACATTGCAATAATTTGATCACCATCAATAACTTTTGCATTTTCATCGCAAATTATTATTCTGTCTGCATCACCATCTAAAGATATACCAAGATCAACTTTTTTTTTTGATACAAGTGCCTTTATTTTTTTAGGAAAAGTTGAACCACATTTATCATTGATATTTAGCCCATTTGGGGAAACACCAACATCATAAACTTTTGCACCTAGAGATTTAAATAATACTGGTGCAGTTTTGTAGCCAGCACCGTTTGCACAATCAATTGCAATACTTATTCCCTTTAGATTAAAATCATTTGGAAAGTTTTTTTTTAAAATTTTTATATATTCATTTGATGCTTCTTCTAATCTTTTTACTCGACCTAAATTTTTTGGTTGTGTTAAATTTTTCGTAATTTTAGAGTCAATTAATTTCTCAATTTTTTTTTCTATTTTATCTGATAATTTTAGCCCATCTGGACCAAATAATTTTAAACCATTATCATAATAAGGATTATGTGAAGCGGTTATCATAATTCCTAAATTTGCTTTCATTTTTTTTGTAAGCATTGCTAAACCATTAGTAGGTAATGGTCCCAAAGTAAAAACATGCATTCCTGCAGAAGCTAGTCCAGATACCAAAGCTGGTTCTAAAGTATAACCTGAAAGTCTAGTATCTTTCGCTATAACAGCAATTTGTTTACTTTTTTTTAAATTTTTAAAATAGGTTCCAGCTGCTAAACCAAATTTGAAAAACATTTCACCATTTATTTTTTCATTATTAACCATCCCTCTTATACCGTCAGTTCCAAAGTATTTTTTAAACATTATTAAAATCTTAAAGATCTAAAAACTTTTATAGCTTGATTAATTTCATTAAAATCATGAACTCTTAATATTTGCACACCTTGCATCATTAACCATATACTTGAGGAAATTGTTCCTCCAATTCTTTCTTTGCTATCATTTATATCTACTAAATCTTTTATAAATCTTTTTCTCGATACGCCTAACATTACAGGATAACCAAGGGAGTGAAAAATAGAAATGTGTTTCAAAAGAGTAATATTATGTTTCAAGTTTTTACCAAAACCAATACCTGGATCTAAAATGATATTTTTATGTTTTATTCCACTTCTATTAATTGTTTTTAACTTATTTTCAAAAAAATCATAAATATCTAATAGAACGTTTTTATAATTTGGTTTCTTTTGCATATTTTTAGGTAAACCTTTGCTATGATGAATCACAAACGATTTTTTTGTTTTTCTCAAAAAATCGATTGTAAATTTGTCATAACTTAAACCTGAAATATCATTTACTAAATCAAGTTTGTACTTATTAGCAAGCTCCATAATTTTACTCTTTCTAGTGTCAATAGAAATTAAACAATTTAGTTTTTTTGATTTTTTAAAAAAACCTTCTATTCTTCTCCATTCTTTTTTCACACTGATATCTTTTGCACCTGGCCTTGTAGACTCACCCCCAACATCAATTATTTCACAACCCTTTTTAATAAAATAATTAGCACGTGCTATAGCAGAATTAATTTGAATATATTCACCCCCATCGGAAAAACTGTCTGGAGTCATATTTATGACTGCCATTAAAATTGGAAAATTTGTAAAATTTAATCCTTTGAAATTTTTTTTTTTAACAATATTTGAAATATCAGAATTAATTTTTTTCCTTAAACTTAACCCCAAATTATTTATTTTTTTTACGCTTACTAATTTCTTTTCTTTCCTTGATATTATTTCGATTTTATCAAATGATATTGATTTGTTTCCGTTAAGTGGTAAAGCTTCTTTGTTTTGGACTTTTTTTTTAGATTTTCTTCCAAAATAAAAATTACACGGTTTAGTGTAATATTTATCCATTAAGGATTAGTGGACTATTTTTGGTTTAAGACCAATTGAACCAAGGGCTGAAGATTGATCGTCACTCTCATCTTTTACATCTTGTTTTCCAGCAGGGTAGATATTTTTGTTAACTAAATCCTCAATTTCTTTACCTGTTAGAGTTTCATAAGTTAATAATGCTTTTGCAAGTTTGTGTAGGTCATCAATTTTCTCTGTTAAAACTTTTCTTGCTCTTTCGTAACCTTTTTCAACAAATTTTCTTATTTCAGCATCAACTTTTTTCGCAGTTTCTTCAGACATGTTTTGTTGACGAGCTACGGATCTTCCTAAGAATACCTCCTCTTCGTTTTCACCGTATGCAACTGGACCTAATTCTTTACTTAATCCAGCTCTCATAACCATTGCCCTTGCTCTTTTAGTAGCCTGTTCTATGTCGCTTACTGCACCTGTTGTTACCTTATCATCGCCAAAAATTAATTCTTCCGCAACTCTTCCTCCCATCGCGATTGCCATTTGAGCGTGCAACTGCTCTCTGGTTTGAGATACTTCATCTTTTTCTGGTAATTGCATAACCATTCCTAAAGCTCTCCCTCTAGGTATAATTGTAGCTTTATGGATTGGATAAGCCGCTTTTTCGTTTATAGTTACTATAGCATGCCCTGCCTCATGATATGCCGTAAGCTTCTTCTCTTCCTCAGTCATAACCATTGATCTTCTTTCAGCACCCATCATAACTTTGTCTTTTGCTTCCTCAAATTCTTGATTTGTTACGATTCTTTTGTTTTTTCTTGCTGCCAATAAAGCAGATTCATTCACTAAATTTGCTAGATCAGCACCTGAAAATCCTGGAGTTCCCCTAGCTACAGTTCTTAAGTTTATATCTGGTGCCATAGATATTTTTTTAGAATGAACTTTCAAAATTTTCTCTCTTCCAATTATATCAGGTAATGATACTACAACTTGTCTATCAAATCTTCCTGGCCTCAATAAAGCCGGATCTAAGACATCAGGTCTATTTGTTGCGGCTATAATTATAACACCTTCGTTAGTATCAAATCCATCCATCTCTACAAGAAGTTGGTTTAATGTTTGCTCTCTTTCATCATTACCACCACCTAATCCAGCGCCTCTACTTCTTCCTACTGCATCAATCTCATCAATAAATATTATACACGGTGAGTGTTTTTTTCCTTGCTCAAACATATCTCTCACTCTAGATGCTCCAACTCCTACAAACATCTCAACAAAGTCTGATCCAGAAATTGTGAAAAATGGAACGCCTGCTTCTCCAGCTATTGCTCTGGCTAACAAGGTTTTTCCAGTTCCAGGAGGGCCAACCAATAAACATCCACGAGGTATTTTCCCACCTAATCTACTAAATTTTTTTGGGTCTCTAAGAAATTCAACAACTTCTTCAACTTCTTCTTTAGCTTCTTCAACACCAGCAACATCGTTAAAAGTAACTTTTCCTTTTAATTCATTCATCATTTTAGCCTTAGATCTTCCAAAGCCCATGGCACCACCTTTTCCACCTTGCATTTGTCTCATAAAGAAAATCCATACAGCAATTAATAAAAGCATTGGAAACCATGATAACAATACACCGAATAAAGAAGGCATTTTTTCATCTAAAGGAGCTGCAGATATTGCTACTCCCTTTGAGGATAGTTTTTCAATTAAATTTGGATCATTGGGTGAATAAGTGGAAAAATTATTTCCGTCTGATAAAACACCATTGATGTTGTTGCCTTTTATCTCCACTTTCACAACTCTACCATTATCGACTTCAGTAAGAAATTCTGAAAAGTTAATTTGATTTTTTTTTGAAATATTGGCTTGTGGATTTTTAAACATATTATAAAGACCTATTGTTAGAAATACAATTATGGCCCACATAGCTAAATTTTTGAAATTCATACGTATAAAATAAGAGTTATTTTAAATTTAACAAGTACCTATTTTTGCGGTAATTTGACCTTATCCGTTTATTCTTTACTAATTCTAACAGTTTTGTGTATTTTTTCAAAAACACATCCACCTAAAGTGGTTTTTTCAAGCTTATTTTGAGATGACATTAAAAGAATTAGCCTACTGATTTTCTTGCCTCTTGGCGCATAATGCCTGCCACTAAGATTATTAAGAATCACAGCTAAAGATCTTAATAAAACTTCCTCAGGATTAAGAAAAAAATTTTTATTTACAAAGTATAAATTAGTTTTTTTGAAGTAAGTTGTATTATCTCTAATATTTTTTTTTGCATAAAAATCTAAAGCTTCGCTTGCAGATTTTAAATTGCTAATTGTTAGGTTTATTTTTTTCGTCTCTAAACCCTCCTTGCTAAACAATTCAAGAATTCTTCTTATTCTTACTCTTGCAAAGTTATCGTTAATATTTGAGGGATCTTTTATGAATGTCTTAAAAACTGCTAAAGCAAGCTTTTCAAGATCTTTTTTTGAAATATTAAATAGTGGTCTCAATAATTTTTTATTAGAAAATTCAGAATTTTTACCGAGAGATGTCAATCCTTTTAAGCCGCTGCCCCTACTCATTCTTAAAAAAAAGTTTTCATGCAAATCGTTCATTTGGTGACCTAATAAAATTGATTTTCCATTAAATTTCTCGCACTCTTTAATTAATAGACTGTATCTATTGTCCCTTGCAATTTTCTGTATATTTGATTTTGGTTTTTTTCCTCTCCAAACTAAAATCTTACAATTAATACCTATCTTTTTTAACATTTTCACAACTTTTTTGGCCTCTGCATTGGAACCTTTTCTTAGCCTATGATCTACCAACGCATAATTGAATTTTACTGGATAAATTAAAGAGTAACATTTAGCAAGAAATGCTAATGACAAGCTATCTGGACCGCCTGATATAGCAACAAGAGATCTATCTACACCTCTAATATTTTTTTCAAATATATTGAAAATTTTTTTAATAAATTTTTGATTTAAAAAAAAAGTTGCTTTTTTAAGATTCCTCTTTTTTACACTCAAACTTTTTTTCCTCATATTTTGCTTTTTGAAGAACAGACTGATTAGCTTTTGGATATTCTTTTTCGACGCCAGAAATCATTAAACAACCCTGATCTTTTTCTCCGATTTGAACTAATGATACACCAAGTTTTAATAAATTTATAGGAGCCTTCTGACTTCTTGGATATTTTTGATAACCTTCTAAATAAGCTGATGCTGCATCCGTAAATAATTGCCTAATACGAAAAGTCTCTGCATACCAATATTGTGCGTTACCAGCAAGGTCATGATCTGGATTATTATCAACAAATTCTCTAAATGCTCTTTCTGCCATATTATAATCTCCAACCTTTAAAAAACTTGTTGCAAATTCGTATTGTTCATTTGGAGTGCCCTTTGGTAAAATTTTTTCCTCAGAAACAAAAGTTTCTGTGACTACTGTGTTCGTTGTTTCTATCGATTGTATTTTCTGATTTTCATCTCCTGTTTCATTATCTTTATATGAAATTGATCCCAAATCTTGAGGTTGGGAAGAACCTGGTAAAACTTTATCTTCTTCATTATTTAATTGAGCAGTGTTATTTTCTTTAGTTTCTGAAACTACGGTTTTATTTTCTAATTCTTGAAATCTTAATTGATTATCAGCTTGTGATTTAGATAGCCTATTTGAAAGTTTATCTAACTTAAAATTGATTTCTTCAAATTTGTTTGTCAGTTCTTGAAATTGATTTTCAATTTCTGAAAGTTTTAGCAAATGCCTGGTAAGTACCTCCTCAGAATTTTGATCCATGGAAGAGGATATATTTAAGTCATTACCCGAAGAATTTGAATATACTGCTTTTTCTAAAGTTTTAAGATCTTTTTGAATCGTTTCTAGTAGTTCAGAAACGTTATGATTATCAGTATAAACTGGTGTAATTAAAATAAGTAAACTGAAAATATTAATAAACAAATAGTGTTTAAATTTTTTGATCATTCTTGTTTAATTTGTATTTATAATGATGGCAAAAAAAAGACCCCAAAAGATTATACTCTTTGGGGTCTTCTAAAATTTAGATTAATTTGCTTTAACAGTTACAGATCTTCTATTTTTTGACCATGCCAAAGGATTTGAACCTGAGTCAACTGGTCTTTCTTTACCGTAGCTTATTACTGAAATTCTATTAGCTGAAATTCCATATGTCATTAAATAGTCTTTAGCAGCATTAGCTCTTCTTTCTCCTAAAGCTAAGTTGTACTCTCTTGTACCTCTCTCATCTGCATGACCTTCTAATACTACATTTACTTTTGAATTCTTTCTTAACCATTCTGCTTGTTTTCTTAAAGTGTCTCTTGAAGCAGTTGTTAAAACTGACTCGTTAGTTGCAAAGAAAACTCTGTCTGGAACTCCTGATGCTAAATATTCTACAGTATCTGTTCCTGTATAAACATCACCTTGCATTTGATTTTGAACTTTCTTAGTCGCACAAGCTGAAAGTACCAAACATGCTAGCATTACTAAAAATGCATTTTTAAAAAACTTGCTTAAATTCATCACTGCTCCTTAATTGATTATTTTAAGTTTTCCACAACTGAATAAATCTTTCAAGTCAAAAAATCAACTATTTTATAACATTTATATCTAATTACTTAATAAAGACGACCAAGATGGGTCAGAAGCGTCGGATTCTGTCTTTACCATACGTTCATTATAGCCTGTTAAATCAATTGACCATAGTTTTGCTGAAAACCCCTTTCCTTCACTGTCAGTCTTTGTTTCTCTGTAAAAAATCAAAACTCTTCCATTCGGTGACCAAGATGGAGCTTCCTGATAATAATTCTCTGTGAGTAGTCTTTCACCACTGCCGTCCGTTCTCATCACACCTATATAAAATTTTCCCTTATGTAATTTAGTGAAAGCAATTAAGTCTCCTCTAGGTGACCATACTGGAGTTCCGTATAATCCCTTTCCAAAAGAAATTCTTTTAACACCTGTTCCATCTTTTTTCATAACATAAATTTGTTGATAGCCACTTCTATCTGAATTAAAACAGATAAATTTTCCATCTGGAGAATAAGAGGGAGATGTATCAATTGATGGATGATTAGTAATTCTATCTACGATTCTATTTTCTAAATCCATAGTGTAAATATCTGAATTTCCATCCATTGCAAAACTCATTATAATTTTTTTGCCATCTGGCGAAAATCTTGGTGCAAATGTCATCCCAGGAAAATCTCCTACTACTTCTTGTACGCCTGTCTCGATATCTAATAAATAGACTCTAGGTAAATTTTTAAAATAAGAAAGATAGGTTACCATCTGATTAGTTGGATTAAATCTTGGTGTTAAAACCAATTCATTTCCTAATGTTAAATATTTTGTATTTGAACCATCTTGATCCATGATTGCCAATTTTTTTATTCTTTTTGTTTTTGGACCATCTTCAGCTACATAAATTATCCTTGTGTCAAAATATCCTTTTTCTCCAGTTAACCTCTCATAAACTTTATCTGTAATTATATGTCCAACTCTTCGCCAATTTGAAGGTACTGTTGTAAATGCTAAAGCCATCATTTCTTTTCCTGCAAGTACATCCCATAATCTAAATTCAACTCTTAGTTTTTCATCATTTAAAGTTACTTTACCGGTAATCAAAGCTTGTGCCTTTATTAAAGACCAATCCTCAAACCTTGGTTTTAAATGTGCGATATCTGGTTTTTGCAAAAACGCATCATTATTTAATGGGTTGAATAACCCAGAATTTTTTAAATTATTTTCAACTACATTAGATATTTTATGCCCAACTTTATCAATTTTTAATTCCTTAATTAATTTCGAATTAGTATCCTTATCAGAAGATAATGGTGAAACTGCAATTGGAAGAGGATCAAGGTTTCCTCTAGTTATATCAACTTCAATTAATGCATTTGATTGAACAGTTGCTATGATTAGCAAAATAATTGACAATTTAATTTTTTTAATCATCCCTCTAACATTTCCCTCGCATCAAAATTTAATTGTAAGTTTTTCCATCTTTCATAACCTTTTGCGGGCACCCGCAAAGGCTGGCATAATTTAACAGCTCTTAAAGCACTTTCTGCCAAAACTTTATAAAATCCCTGACCTGGTTTATTCATTCTTGCGTGATCTAAAATTTCAGACTTTACAACAGTGCCATCAGGTTTTAATTCAAGTTTAATTTTTACTAATAAATTTTCATTATATGGTAGTCCTAAAGGAATGCTCCAGCAACTAAATATTTGGGCTTTTAGAGCATCTTCTTCACTCAAAGTGAGGCTAATACTATCCACATTTTTGTCTTGAGACTGGGTAATTTTATTATTTTTTTTTTGTGTTTCTGCAGTTTCCTCTTTTGATTTATCAATCAACGCTGCAATACTATCTGGATCAAATAATTCATCTTTTTCAAATTCAGAGACCTGCTTGATCTCGTCCTCAATTTTTTCTGGATTTTGCTTTTTTTCCTCTATTTTTTTTACTTTTTCTAAATTATCATTCGGTAAAGGAACCGCGTCTGGTTTTTCTTTTTTCACCTTCTTGGGTGGAGCTTGCTCAGATGTAATCTTTTCTTCTTTTTTCTTAACCTCGTCTATTATTTTTTTTGCCTTTGGAGCAAATGGAATATTGGTTTTTTCTGCTATTTGGATTAATTCAACAGAGATAATAGGAGGTAAATCTATCGGTTTCTTTGCTAAAAACGGAAGACTTACTGCGGTTATGAAAATTAAAAAAAAATGCAGCAAAGATGAAATTAGAATATTTTTACTCAATTGCTACCTTTCCTTATAAGGCTCAGATATTAAAGCTACCTTAGTAAATCCTGAGCCAGATAACATGCCCATTACTTCTAAAACTCTACCATAGTTAATAGATTGATCGCCTCTTACATAAATTCTAGTATCAGTTCTATTTTTTGAAACTGCTAAAATTTTTGCTATGATCTTATCAAATTCAACTTTTGACTCTTGAATAAATATCTCGCCTTTAGAATTTATCGTCAGGGTCAATGGTTCTTGTTCCTCTGGAAGAGAGTCTGCTGAACTTTCAGGTAAATCAACTTGCACACCCACTGTTAATAAAGGTGCAGTTACCATAAATATGATCAAAAGCACTAACATTACGTCAACAAAAGGTGTTACATTGATTTCACTCATTGGTTCTCTTGAAGACCTTTTGAATTTAAAAGCCATTTTAAATTATTGATAAAAATCTTTTTGAAAAGTTCTCTAATTTTTGTAGATATTTCTTAGAGTCATTGCTAAATTTATTGTAAGCAACTACAGCAGGTATTGCAGCTAAAAGACCTAACGCAGTTGCGAATAACGCCTCAGCGATACCTGGTGCAACAATTGCTAGACTTGTATTTCTTGAAATAGCAATGGATTGAAAAGAATTCATAATACCCCAGACTGTACCAAATAATCCAATGAATGGAGCTGTAGAACCTACTGTAGCAAGAAAAGTATAACTTTTTTCAATTTTCTCCATTTGCTTTTCAATATTTATTTGAAGCATATTTGAAAGTCTTTCATTAAGTTGTGATTTGGATCTTGTTTTTAATGCGGACTCCATTGATGCCCTGAATATTTGCGCTAAAGGATCATCTATATTTTTTGGAATGTTGTTATAAAATGTTTCAGCTGATTTTGATTTCCAAAATTTATCTTGGAATTCCTCAGTAGAGATATTTATTTTTTTAAATAATCTTATTTTCTCTATAATTACTGCCCATGAATAAATAGAGCATGCAATCAACAGTATCATTACAGATTTTACAATAATATCAGCTCTTAAAAACAACTGCACCAGTGAAAAGTCTGTGTTAGTTGCCAATCCAACTGCTTGTGAAGATATATCAGCTTCCATTAAAAATCTTTCACACTTAATTGTGTCATCAATTTGTCTAATACTAAAAAACGCTTAATTTTTAATAAAAGTTTCGTCAAAATAGCTTGCAATTAGTATTGCGTCAGCTTTGTTTGCATCTTTTTTTTTTGATAAATTTATTGAAAAATAAGGAAAAATTTCAATTGCCTTTGTTCTGCTTGCGTCTTTTGATGCATTTATCAAATTAAAGTGTTTTTTCCACTTTGCTGGTCTAACAAAATGCATAGATAAATTCATTGCTGAACATACCCCTTTTAGAATACCAAATGATTGACCAAAATTAAACATACTGGTAACACCTTGGCCTGGCATTGCCGTAACATGTTCTATAATAACTTTGACATTCTCGGGTTTGTTATCTTTTAAATATCTAGAAATTTCGTTAAAAACTTGAGACCCATTAACTTGTTTCTTATTTTTTTTTCCGTCGGCCATGCTCGGCATATCAATAACATCTATAATTCTACCTTGTTCCATAAAGCAAAGAGCTCCTGAAATTCCTGGGTCAATTCCTATTATCAACATTATCTGTTCTCCAAGTTTAGGTTTGTATAAATATTTTGCACATCATCGTTATTATCTAGATCTTCCAAAAAACTATTAGCTAACTCTAAATTATCTTTACTTATCACAACTTTATTATTTGGTATCCATTCAATTTCAGTTGAGATAAAATTTTCTATGCTTTCCTCTATTTTTTTTTTTACACTATAAATACTCTTTTTGTCACAATGTATTTCGTGAAAATCTTCATAACTAAAACATTCTGTTGCTCCAGCCTCTATTGCTAATTCTAAAATTCTATCATCCTCAATCTCGATTTTGTCTATCCTAATTACTCCTACTTGATTAAAATTGTGTGATGCAGAACCACTCGATCCAAGATTACCTCCATTCTTATTAAAAATGGTTCTTAGTTGAGAGGCAGTTCTATTTTTATTATCAGTAAGAGCTTCAACGATAACAGCTATTTTTTCAGGACCAAACCCCTCATATCGGATATTTTCTAATATTGAACCCGAATTTCCTGAAGATTTATCGATTGCTCTCTCTATATTGTCTTTTGGCATGTTAGCAGCTCTAGCTGCTTGAATTGCTGACCTTAATCTAGGGTTCATATCAGGATCTTTATCACCTAACTTTGCTGCTACTGTAATTTCTTTTGAGAGTTTTGAAAAAATTTTTGATCTTTGTTTGTCTGCTCTTCCTTTTTTATGTTTAATTCCTGCCCAATGTGAATGTCCTGCCATGTTACTTAATGAGTATTTTTTAAATCACCTCCATGAATAAAACTTTCAACATTTTTAGCTAAACCTGTTTCTTTGTCGCAATCAACAATAACACCTGACAAACTGGCTATACCTTCTGCTGGAAAATGTTTTTTTGAATCTTCTTTAAAAAATCTTTTAAGAGAATTTTCTTTGTTCATTCCAATTACAGAATTATAGTCACCACACATTCCCGCATCTGTTTGGTAGGCTGTACCGGAATTTAGTATTCTAGCGTCGTTTGTTGGTATATGTGTATGCGTTCCAACTACCAATGTTGCTTTGCCATCAAAGAAGTGGCCCATTGCTGTTTTTTCACTTGTGATCTCCCCATGAAAATCAACAAATAAAAAATCGTAATCTCTTTTCAATTTTTTTTTTAACAAAAAATCTTTTGCAACATTAAATACATCGTCACATTTTTTCATAAAAACGTTTCCCATAAGGTTTAACACCCCAACTTTAAAACCATTTTTAGAGTTGTAAACTTCAAAACCATTTCCAGGAGAGGGTTTAATTAAGTTTAATGGTCTTAATAATCTATTCTCTGTATTGATGTAGTCCGCTGTTTCTTTTTGGTCCCAAACATGATTACCAGTGGTAATCACATCAATACCAGAATTAAACAGCTTTTCTGAAATACTTTTCGTGATGCCAACGCCTTCAAAAGCGGCATTTTCACCATTCGCGATAACAAATGCTATATCATTTTTTACAATTTGATCTTTTAAATTTTGCTCTATAGCATATCTGCCTGGGTTACCGACTATATCACCTAAAAACAATACTCTCATTTATAAAGTTTTTTTTCTGTTAATACAAAGTCCATCTTTTTATCGAAACTATTTAATGGAAGTTTTTTTACTTCTTGGCAAGAAATTGCTAAACCAATTTTAATGATATTTTTTTTTTCATATTTCTTTAAAAATCTATCATAATAGCCTCCTCCATATCCTAATCGATTTAATTTTTTATCGAAGGCTACCATTGGAATTAGTAAAATACTTGGAATTACTTTTATTTTAGATTTTGGCTCTGGTATACCATATCTATTCACATGGAGAGGATCATTTAAATTCCAAAAGTAAAAATTCATATCAAATTTTGAACCAATTACAGGCAAACTTATTTTAAAACCTTTTTGCTTAAAAATTTTCATAGCTTGAAGTGTATCTGCTTCAAAATTTATAGGAAAATAACTGCCAACTATTTTATTTTGTAATTTTTTTTTTTTTAAAATTTCTTTAAAAAAATTTGTTTTGACTTGTAAATTATTTTTATTTTGTATCTCCCTTATTTTTATTATTTTTTTTCTAATATGATTTTTCAACACAGATTATTGAACTGAATTATCTTGATTAACTTTTTCTATAAACCTATCAATTTCTGAAGTTGCTTCGTCTAAAATTTTTTCATAATCCAATTTTGTTTTATCTATTTCAGATTTAAGGTCTTGATGATTATTTAATAGACTTTTTATTTCTTCCTCTTTGTCATCTTTGTAGGCATACACAAGCTTTTTAATTTCTAAAAATTTTTCTTTTAACTTTTTAAGTTCATTTTTTTTTTCATCAATTTTTTTTTTTGTTTCAAAATACTCATCCATAATCTTTATTGATGTAATTAGTAGAAGTTTGTTCTCACCAATATTCCCGAGGTCACTTTTCAAACTTTCGAACTTTTTATTTAAATGAATGGAAAGTTCTTCTAAATGATCTTCTTGTCCATCGTCACAAGATAACAAAAATTCTTTGCCGTTAAATTTTATATTTACGTTTGCCATTTATCTATTTCTTCCATTAAAATATCTGTTTCTTGATTTAATTCATCTATTTTTTCATTGAACATAATTTCCTTATTTTTTTGTTCTAAATCTTGTCTTTTAAGTCGATCTTTCAATTTCTGATAGTTTTCCATTAACGATTTATACTTAGTTTCAAGTTGGTTCTTTTCAATTTCTAATTGATTTTTTTGCTCTTTCAAATACTCAGTTTGTTTGTTTTGAGAAGGATTTATTAAATTTAAATCTTTTAACTTTTGAAGTGATGTGTTTAATTTTTTTTCTTTTTCACTGAAAGTTTTCATATATATATTAATATAATATTAAATTGAATCTTCTTAGTCTAGATAGGATAATAATTGAGTAAACTACATAAAGATTTATCTAATGCTGTCAGATTTTTATCTATTGACGCAGTAGAAAAAGCAAATTCTGGCCACCCTGGAATGCCAATGGGTATGGCAGATGTTGCAACTGTGCTTTTTAAAAATTTTCTAAATTTTAATCCAAGAAATCCAGAATGGATAAACAGAGACAGATTCGTTTTGTCAGCTGGACATGGATCAATGTTGCTTTATTCTCTTTTATATCTGACTGGATATTCGAGTATAAATCTTAAAGATATTAAAAATTTTAGACAGCTGGACTCTATTTGTGCTGGTCATCCGGAGTTTCATCCTGGGACTGGAATTGAAACAACTACAGGACCTTTGGGTCAAGGAATTGCCAACGCAGTTGGATTTGCTGTTGGAGAGGAAATATTAAGAGGAAGATTTGGAAAAAAAATATTTAATCATAAAACTTATGTATTGGCTGGTGATGGATGCCTTATGGAAGGAATTAGTCATGAAGCATTAAGTCTTGCAGGTCATCTGCGTCTAAAAAACTTAATAATGTTATTTGACAATAATTCCATTTCAATCGATGGACCAACAAGTTTAACTGTCTCTGACAATTATAAAAAAAGATTCAATTCATATGGATGGGATTTCATTGAAATTGATGGTCATAATGAAAAAAAAATATTTAATGCATTAAAAAAAGTTCAAACAGCGAAAAAACCAACTGTAATATCTTGTAAAACAAAAATTGGATTTGGTTCACCTAATAAATCTGGCAGTGAAAAAGCACATGGTAGCCCACTTGGCGAAAATGAGGTTAAGTTGGTCAGAAAAAAATTAAAATGGACTCATGAGCCTTTCGTAATTCCTAAAAATATCATTGAAGAATGGAGAAAAATTGGAAAAAAAGGCCAAACAAAAGAGGAAAAATGGAAAAAAATTTATAGTAAAAAAAAGAGTGGGATAGAGAAATCTTTTTCAACAAATTTTTCTGATATTTTTAAAAAAGAAAAACAAAAAGCAATTAAAAATATAGAAACATTAGCAACAAGAAAATCTTCAGAAAAAATTCTTACCGCATTAAATGAGAAGAAAAATATGATAATTGGTGGATCTGCTGATCTTGCAGGGTCAAATAATACCAAAACAAAAAATCATAAAATAATTAATAAAAATAATTTTAAGGGAAATTATATTCATTATGGAGTAAGAGAGCATGCCATGTGTGGTATTATGAATGGCTTATCCTTACACAGTAAATTTATTCCCTATGGAGGAACTTTTTTAATTTTTAGTGATTATTGTAAACCAGCAATAAGACTTTCAGCACTCATGAAACTGAATGTGGTTTATGTAATGACCCATGATTCGATTGGACTTGGAGAAGATGGTCCAACGCATCAGCCTGTGGAACAATTATCTGGATTAAGATCGATACCAAATCTGAATGTTTTTCGCCCTGCAGATACTACAGAAACCATTGAGTGCTGGGAATTAGCATTGAAGAATTCAGATACTCCTAGTATTTTAGCTCTAAGTAGGCAAAATTTATCTCAAGTAAGAAAATCTTATGAAAATGAAAATAAATGTTCTCGAGGAGCTTATGAGGTTTACAGATCAAATGAAAAAATTGATTTGACCATATTTGCAAGTGGTTCAGAGGTAAATCTAGCAATAGAAGTAAGTCATAAATTAGCCACACAAAACATCTATTCCAAAGTTATTTCGGTACCGTGCCAAGAAATATTTTTTAAACAAAAAGAGAACTATAAAAATAAAATATTGAGAGAAACCAATTATAAAATATCTATTGAAGCAGGTAGATCAGATACCTGGTCAAAATTTATTGGAGACAATGGAATGTCTTTTGGTGTAGAAAATTTTGGGAAAAGCGCTCCTTACAAAGATATTTTTAAGGATTTTAAATTAACAGCTATTGAAATATCAAATAAAACGAAAAATATTATTAAAAAAAATTAAAATTTATGACTATTAAAGTTGGAATTAATGGACTTGGAAGAATTGGAAGAATGATCATTCGTACTGTATTTGAAAATAACCTTAAAGATATAAAAATTAAACACATAAATAATAGATCAAATACTTTAGTAAGCTCAAATTTACTTAAATATGATTCTGTTCATGGAAAATTTAACGAAAATATTCAGTTTGATGACAAATTTATAAAAATAGGAAAACACAAAATATCTTTTTCTCAAGAAACAAACATAGAAGATATTAATTGGTCAAAATACGATGTTGATTATGTTTTAGAATGTTCTGGTAAGTTTAATTCTAAAGATAAACTTTACAAACACTTAAATAATGGTGCAAAAAAAGTAATTGTCTCAGCTCCATGCAAAAATGCAGATAAAACTATTGTTTTTGGAGTAAATGAAAAATCGATTACAAAGAAAGATAAAATAATATCTGCAGCCTCATGCACAACAAATTGTTTAGCTCCAGTATTGGATATATTGAACAGGAATTTTTTAATTGAAAAAGGTTTTATGACTACAATTCACGCATTCACAACAGATCAAAGAATATTAGACAACTCCCACAAAGACCCCAGAAGAGCAAGATCAGCATCTCAATCTATAGTTCCAACTTCAACTGGAGCATCAAAAGCGATTGGAGAAATTATTCCATCGCTAAAAGGAAAACTGGAAGGTGTTGCAATGAGGGTACCTACACCAAATGTTTCTTTAGTAGAATTAGTTTTTTGTACAAAAAAAAATCTCACGACTAATGCAATAAATATTAGTTTTGAAAAAGCTTCAAAAAATTATTTAAAAAATGTGTTGTGTGTTACTAATGAAAAATTAGTATCAGTTGATTTTAACCATAATTCGCATTCAGCAATTGTTGATGCATCTTTAACCAACACTATAGGAAAAAATATGGGTAAAATTTCAGCTTGGTATGATAACGAATGGGGATTTTCAAATAGGATGTGCGATATTGCGCAATATTTACATAAAATCTCTAAATGAAAACAGTTGAAAGTATTGCAAAAAGTCTTAATGGAAAAAAAATAATATTAAGATTAGATCTCAATGTACCTCTTAATAGACAAAAAATAACTGATTCAAATAGAATAGACAAAATAATTCCAACATTAAATTTTTTAATAAAAAATAAAGCTAAAATTTTAATTCTATCACACGTGGGAAGACCTAAGGGCAAAGTTATAAAAGAACTCTCTATGGAGCCTATTTGTGAGTACCTTAAAAATAAATTAGGTCAAAATATTCATTTAATTAAATCAAATATTTATAATTTCAAAGATGAAGATTTATTTAATAATAAAAATGAGAGTATTTTGATGCTTGAGAATTTAAGATTTTATAATGAGGAAGAAGAAAATAATGAAGAATTTGCTAAAATTTTAGCTGGCTTTGGCGACTTATATGTTAACGACGCGTTTTCTTGTTCTCACAGAAAACATGCTTCCGTTTTCAACATTACTAAATTTGTGCCGTCTTATGCTGGAATTCAATTAATGTCAGAAATAACAGCATTAAGCAAGATAACAAAAGATATAACAAGGCCAATTACATGTATTATTGGTGGTTCTAAAATATCTACAAAGATAAATGTAATAAAAAACCTCATATCTAAATTTGATAATTTAATATTTGTTGGGGGAATGGCTAATAATATTTTAAAAAATAAAAAATTTCAAATTGGAAAATCAATATTTGAGGAAAATTGTGATCATATAGTTGAAGATATTTTTGATTTATCAAAAAAACAAAATTGTAAAATAATTTTTCCTGTTGATGTTTCCGTAAGTAAAAAAATAGATGGTAAAGGAGATATAAAAAAGATAAACGAAGTTCAGAAAGATGATTTAATTCTTGATATTGGACCAGAAACATTAAGAATACTTAATAAAACTATAGAGGAAAGCAGAACAGTTTTATGGAATGGTCCAGCTGGTTATTTTGAAAATGAAAATTTTAAAAAAGGTAGCTTAGAAATAGCAAGAAAAATTGTCGAAAAAAATAAAAAAAATGAAATTTATTCAGTTGCTGGAGGTGGTGATACTGTTGCAGCTTTAAATAGTTTTAATTTAACAAAACATTTTAATTTTGTTTCAACTGCGGGTGGAGCATTTTTAGAATTTCTTGAAGGTAAGGATTTACCTGGTATAAAGGCTTTAAACTAAATAAATGTCAGAACTATACTCTATTACTGAAAAAATAATTTCTAATGGCAAAGGTATTCTAGCTGCTGATGAAAGCACAGGCACAATGACTAAAAGACTAGATGCTGTTAATGTACCATCAACACCAGAAAATAGACTTTTATTTAGAGAAACACTTTTTTCTTCTGAAAGTATGAATGATTGTATAGGAGGAGTGATTTTATACGACGAAACTATAAAACAAATAGCGTCGAACAAAAAAACAATACCTGAACTTATTTCAAGCTCTGGAGCAGTACCAGGAATTAAAGTCGATACTGGAGCAAAAGTATTAGCTAATTCAAAAAATGAAAAAATTACTGAAGGCCTTGATGGTTTAAGAGATAGATTAAAAATTTATTACAAACTAGGAGCTAGATTTACAAAATGGCGAGGTGTTTATATTATTTCTAATAAATACCCAAGTAAACTTGCAGTTCATTCAAACGCACATGCTCTTGCTCGTTATGCTGCTTTAGTCCAGGAGAGTGGAATGGTGCCGATCGTCGAACCCGAGGTATTAATGGATGGAGATCATAATTCAGAAGATTGCTTTAAGAAAACTTCTGAGGTTTTAAAAAAATGTTACGAAGAATTAATTTTAAATAAGGTTGACTTAAAAGGAACAATACTAAAACCCAACATGATTTTACCTGGAGTTGATTGTAAAGAGAAAATCGAATGTAAAAAAGTTGCAGAGTTAACATTGAAATGTTTGGAAGAGTCTGTGCCATCTGAGGTTCCAGGTGTTGCATTTCTTTCAGGGGGACAAACTGAAAAAGAGGCAGTTGAGAATTTGAATGAAATAAATATATTAAATAAATCGAGTTTTATTATTAC
The DNA here is from genome assembly GCA_902582315.1 of uncultured Pelagibacteraceae bacterium. GTDB lineage: Bacteria > Pseudomonadota > Alphaproteobacteria > Pelagibacterales > Pelagibacteraceae > Pelagibacter. Next base: position 172,315 of record CACHRP010000001.1, on the reverse strand, counting down.
ATATTCTTATGGCAGAGCTTTACAACAAAGTGCTTTAAAATTTTGGTCGAAAAATATTAAGAATGTTTCTGGCACACAGAATACTTTTAATCATAGAGCAAAAATGTGCTCTTTAGCTGCTCGGGGAAAATGGACAGAGGAAATTGAAAATAAACATTAATACGAAAAAATTTATTTATTTAATTTCTCCAAATAAAATTCATAATAAAAATTCTTTTTATTCTGAGCTTGAAAATCTTCTAAAAACAAAAAAAATTTATTTTTTTCAGTTGAGGTTAAAAAATTACAATGAAAATCAAATTATAGAAGTCGGTAAAAAAGTTAGATTAATTTGTAAAAAATATAAAACCAAATTTATTATTAATGATAATCCATTTATTGCAAAAAAATTAAATGCAGATGGATGTCATTTAGGCCAAAAAGATATGAAATTACATAAAACTAAAAATATACCCAAAAACAAAATTTTTGGAGTTACATGTCATAATTCACGTAAACTAATTAAAAAAGCAATAAATTTAAGACCAGCATATATAGCAATTGGTGCATTTTTTAAGAGTAGAACAAAAGAAGTTAAATATAAAGCTAATATAGATCTACTAAAATACGTAAAAAGGCTAACAAAAATACCCGTTGTAACAATCGGTGGAATAAATGATAAAAATTATAAAAAACTATTATTGAATAATGCAAACTTTTTAGCTATTTCAGGCTACATTTGGAATAATAAAAAATATAAACCACAAGAAGCAATAGAAAAATTAAAATGAAAATCTCAGCTAATGAAATAAGAGTTGGTATGTTGCTAGAGTATAAAAATGATTTGTGGGAAGTACTAAAAACACAACATGTAAAACCTGGAAAAGGTGGTGCATTTGCACAAGTTGAAATGAAAAGCTTGAATAAAAATACAAAACTAAATGAAAGATTTAGATCCAGTGAATACCTGGAAAAAGCATCTGTAGATGAGATAAAATTTAATTATTCATTTAGTGATGAAAACAAATATTATTTTATAGACCCAAAAACATTTGAACAAATAGAAATTGAAAAAGATTTAGTTGGACAAAAAGGTTCAATGCTTACAGAAAATTTAGAAGTAATGATAAGTATTTATAATGAAAAACCAATCTCTGTAGGACTACCTAATCAGATAACATGTAAAGTTGAAACAACTGATGTAGCATTAAAAGGTCAAACTGTATCATCATCTTATAAACCTGCAACATTAAGTAATGGAATAAAAATTCAAGTACCTCCTTTTATTGAAAATGGAGATGAAATCATAGTTGATACTAGAAATATTGAATACGTAAAAAAAGTATAATTTTATGAATGTGTTGTCATCCAACTTAAATTTAATGATTAAAGCTGGAGAAAAAGCTTCAAAAAGATTAATTAGAGACTTTGGTGAAGTAGAAAATTTACAAGTTTCTATAAAAGGACCCACAGATTTTGTTAGTAACGCAGATATCAATGCAGAAAGAATTATAATTGAAGAATTGTCAAAACTAAAAAAAAACTACTCTATTTTAAGTGAAGAGACTGGTTTTGTTAAAAACAAAGATGAAAAAAATATTTGGATAATAGATCCTATAGATGGGACTTCTAATTTTTTACATGGAATACCACATTTTGCTATTTCAATAGCCCTACAGTCTCATGAAGAGATTATTTGTGGTTTGATTTTTGACCCAATTAAAAATGAAATGTTTTATGCTGAAAAAAATAATGGTTCTTTTCTTAACAACAAAAGAATAAGAGTTTCAAAAAAAAAAGATCTTAATTCGTGTTTATTTGCGACAAATGGAGTAAAATATAAAAACATTGATGTTCCAACTAGAAAAACAGGGTGTGCAGCATTAGATATGGCTTATGTTGCAGCTGGAAGATTTGATGGATATTTTCAAGAAAATTTAAATTTATGGGATATTGCTGCAGGTATTGTGCTTGTTAAAGAAGCGGGGGGAGTCTTAAATTCAATCGAATTATCAAAAAAAGAAAATTTAGATATTAGAGCTGCAAGCTCAAGCATAAGTGAAAAAATCCTTGAAAAACTGAATAAGTTTTAATTGTTTTATCATTTTCATTTGCTATAAGTCTCGTTATGAAAAAAGACATACATCCAAACTACCATAAAATTAAAGTTGAAATGACTGATGGGACACAATTTGAGACAAGATCAACTTGGGGTAAAGAAGGTGAAGTTCTCAAGCTGGAAATTGATCCAAAATCTCATTCAGCATGGACTGGTGGTAAACAAAAGTTGTTGGATAAAGGAAGAGTAAGTAAATTTAATAAAAAATTTCAAAATTTTAGATCAGATAAAAAATAATGACAAATGGACTTTTAATGCCAATAGCAACTGCTGTTTGGTTAGTGGAAAATACTACACTTACTTTCAAACAAATTGCAAATTTTTGCAATCTACATGAAGTTGAGGTCCAGGGAATTGCTGATGGTGAAGTTGCAAAAGGGATTAAACCATACAATCCAATAATATCTGGTCAATTAACCAGAGAAGAAATTGACTTATCTTCGAGAGACGAAAGTAGAGCGCTTCAAATAAAAGGTACGGATATTGAAATTAAGTCAGAGGATAAAAAAATAAAAAAGTATGTTCCATTATCTAAAAGACAGGATAAACCTGACTCTGCTTTGTGGTTAATTAAGCACCATCCCCAACTCAAAGACTCGCAAATTGCAAAATTAGTAGGGGTAACAAAAAATTCTGTAACATCAATCAGAAACAAGAGCTACTGGAACTATAATAATTTGAACTCAAAAGATCCTGTGGCTATGAATTTATTTACGCAAAAGGATTTAATTTTAGCGATAGAAAAAGCTGAAAGAAGAATTAAAAGAGAAAAAAAAGAAAAAGAAAAGCAAAAACCCTCTGCAACACAAGGATCATAATGTGTAGACAAAAAAAAATTAAAGTGCTATTAAATCGCCTTTCTGGAGGTAGTTATTAAAATAGAAGTCAAAGATAATAATGTTGAACAAGCTTTAAGAGTTTTAAAGAGAAAGCTTCAAAGAGATGGTTTCTTTAAGATCATCAAGCTAAAAGACACCTATGAGAAACCTTCAGAAAAAAAGAAAAGAATTTTACAAGAAAACATTAAAAGAGTAAAAAAGTTAAATAAACTCAAAAACAGATTTTAATATCGCGGGGTGGAGCAGTCTGGTAGCTCGTCAGGCTCATAACCTGAAGGTCGGCGGTTCAAATCCGTCCCCCGCAACCAATTAAATTATTTTTGGTAATTCTTTCATCCAACTTGAAATAGATCCAGCGCCCATTCCAATTACAATTTTATTTCCATAAATATTTTGTTTTATAAATTTAGCTAAATTATATTTATCTTTAATATGATAAAGTCTTACTTGAGACTGGTCAGCCATTTGTCTAGCAAAACTCTCGTAGCTAAAGTTTAATTTTATAGTTTCACCTGCTGTAAAAATTGGACATAAAATTACTTCATCTGCTTTACTAAAGCATTTTGCAAATTCTAACTTTAGGTCATTTAGTCTTGAAATTCTATGAGGTTGAAATATACAAACAATTTTTTCTGATGAATAAGCACTTTTAACTCCATTTAGCACTTCCTTGATCTCAGTTGGGTGATGAGCATAGTCATCAAAGAAACTAGCTCCCTTATATTCAAATATTTTATTAAATCTTCTTTGAACACCTTTAAATTTTATTAATCCTTTTTTTATTTTGTCTATTGGTATTCCAAGACTTAACGAAACCGCAATCGATGCTGTTGCATTTCTTATATTGTGTAATCCAATTATCGGGATTTTTATTTTTTTAATAGAAAAAGTTTTTTTTCCTGGCAGTTTTACCCTAAGGTTAAATAAAGAGCTGTCTCTTAATTGTTTCAATTTACTTATATAGAAATTTGATTTTTTATTAGTACCGTAAGTAAGAAAGTTTTTTACTCTAATTAATTTTATTAATTTAAGATTATTGATATCATCTATACAGATAAAGGACTTTCCAAACGGAGGTACTCTATTAACATATTCAACAAATAAATTTAATAATTTATTCATAGATTTATAGTAATCCATATGTTCTCTATCAATATTAGTTATTATTGAATAAGTTGGTTGAACTTTTAGAAAACTACCATCTGATTCGTCAAGTTCCACTATGCTCCAATTACTTTTTCCAAGTCTTGCAGAATTATTTGACGATTTAAGAACTCCACCGTTAATAATTGTAGGATCAAGATTACTCAAAGATAAAATACTTGCCACAAGAGACGTTGTTGTTGTCTTTCCATGAGATCCCACTACTACTATATTTTTCGTTAATGAAGTTATGTGTCCTAGCATATCTCCTCTTTTATAGACTGGTAGGCTCCTAGCTTTAGCAGAAATAACTTCGATATTATTTTTTTTTATCGCAGATGAGATTACAATTATAGTTGCACGAGAGATATTTATTTTTTCATGGCCAATAAAAATTTTAATTTTATTATTTTTTAGTCTTTCAATATTTTTATTAATACTAATATCACTACCTTGAACCTCAAATCCCATTCTACTCATTACTAGAGCGAGTCCACTCATTCCAATACCTCCGATACCAACAAAATGTATAACCTCAGATTTTGCTAATTTAATTTTCATAAATTGTTTTGATAATTAATTTGTTATTATTTTCCCAGGTATTTTTTTCACTAAATTCACTCATTGCCTTTTTTTTTATTTCTATTTCTTTTTTATCAGCAATTATATGAGAAATTGTTTCAAAAAAATTTATTTTAATTACATCTTTTTGTTCAATTATCCAACAACAATTATGTTCTTTATAAAATTGTGCATTTGATAATTGATGATTATCTTTTGAATGTGGAAATGGTATTGCTAAGAAAGGAACCTTAAAAAAAACTAATTCAGCCATAGTGGATGCTCCTGCGCGAGTAATACAAAAAGTTACTTTTTTTAAAATATTATTCAAAGAATATTCAAAATCAAAAAGTTTAAAAGAAATTTTATTTTTCTGATAAAATTGCTCAAGACTTTGGAAATTATCTTTGCTGGCTTGATGATATACAGATAAGTTAAATTTTTTTGACAATTTACACAAAGTCTCTTTCAGCTCACTTTGAAAAAAGTTTGCCCCTTGACTTCCACCCACAACTAAAAGAATATTTTCATCTTTATTATTTATTCCTTCATTTTTTGATAAGTAAAATTTTTTATTGATTATTGGATAAATAGTCTTTATTTTTTTAGTGTGTAATTTTGGGAACTTTTCTAATCTTTTTGAATAACAAAATATTTTTTTACATTGTTTTATAAAAAATAAATTTGATCTTCCAAGAACCATATTCGGTTCAAATAAAAAAAGATTAGATTTTGTAAATCTTGAAGCTAAGCAAACAGGAAAACTCATGTAGCCTCCTGTAGAAATAACTTTATCAATTTTATTTTTTTTTAAAAAAATAAATGATTTAATTATAGAAATTAATAAAATAGCTAAATTAATTGGAATTTTGAGAAAATTTTTCTTTATATCTGGAATATCAATTATCTTATATTTATAAACTTCAGAATTAATAAATCTAGACCCTCTCAAATCTGATATTAAAAAAACTTGATAATTTTCTTTTAAATGCTCATAAAAGTTTAAAGCTGGAAGTACATGACCTCCTGAACCACCTGTGGTTATTAAAATTTTTTCTTTCATGATATATTTTTTTTTGTAAGGTTTAATATAATTCCAGCAAGGATCGAGCTTCCAATAATTGATGAACCGCCGTAGCTTAAAAAAGGTAGTGTCATACCCGTAGTAGGAAGGATTCTAATATTTACTCCTAAATGTACTAGAAACTGGAAAAAAATAATTATGCTGCATCCAAAAATTATAAGTCTAATTTTATCATTTTTTAAATATGAAATTTTCTTAAATATTTTGAATAAAAATATTAAAAATATCAATAATATAAAAAAAATCATAATTGCTCCAAACTCCTCTGAAATTACAGAAACAATATAATCAGTATGAGCCTCGGGAACTTTATTTTTTAAAACCCCTTCGCCAATACCTTTTCCAAAAAATCCTCCACTTATTATCGCCTCTGATGCTTTTTCAGCTTGATAATTATTACCGGATGATGGGTCAAAAAATGAGGTAATTCTTATTAGAATGTACTGAAATTTTGGAAAAAATAAAATTAATGATGCCACAGAAAATAATATAACGCTGAAAAATGAAAAAAATAAATAAAGATTTATTCCAGAAATAAAAATTAGAGCTAACCAAGTAAAAAAAATTAATATTGTTTGACCTATATCTGGTTGAGAAGCTAAAAGTGATATAATTGGTAAAATTAACAAAAAACTTACAAAATATTTTATATATTGGTAGTTTTTATTTTCAAAAGTTAGGGCTGTTGAAATTAATATTATAATAAAAGGTTTTAATATTTCGATTGGTTGAAACCTAGGAAGAAAAAAAATATCTAACCATCTTTTAGATCCCTTTACCTCTGTTCCGATAAAAGGAACTAATATTAATGTAACAAAAAATATTAAAAAAAGAATATATGATAAAAAGAATAATTTATTTTTGCCTAAAATTGAGAAAAAAAACATTGTTGATATGCCAATCAAAATAAATAAACAATGTTTAAGAAAAAAAAAATAATTATTGGTATTTAATCTATCAGATGCTACGAGCGAGGTTGATAATAAAGAAAACAATAACCCTAAGGTAAAAAGTAATATAATAATCATTAAAATTGTTTTGTCTAAATTTCTCCACCAATTAAAATAAAGATTATTATATAATTTATTATCTAGCATTTTTAATCTTATAACTATTTATCAAATAATTAAAATGTCTGCCTCTTTCCTCAAAATTTTTATACTTATCAAAAGATGCTGCGCATGGACTAAATATTAAATTAATTTTTTTATCTTTATCCTCATCATTTATATCAATTGATACTTGTTTGATTGCTTGATTTAAGTCTTTAAATTTCGAAAATTTAAACTTATTCTTAAAAAATTTTATAAAAAAGGGTTTATATTTTCCATAAATATAAATTTTACTTATATTAGATTTATTTTTAAATTTAAATTTGTCTCCTTTTTTTGGTAATCCACCTAATACCCAAAATATTTTATCAAGATTTTCTAATAAATTAATTGACGAAGAAAAGCTTGTAGATTTAGAGTCATTTATTATTCTTAATTTATCAGAGTTATAAATTATTTGTTGCCTAAAGCTTAAAGGTTTAAAATTATTTACGACTTTAAAAATAATATTTTTTTTAATACCAAGTTTTGAGCATATTTTTAATACAAACGATAAGTTTTGTTGATTATTTAAATTTTTGAAATAAATATTTTTTATTAAATTATCCTCATGTTTTGATAATTTATGTTTAACATCAATAATTTTACATCTCATTTTTTTACTTTTAATAAACTTTTTGAAAGCGGGCTCTTTTTTGTTAATGAAGGCTATATCGGTGCTGTTTAATGAGAAAATCAGTTTAAATTTAGTTTTAAGATAATTGTAAAAAGTTTTATGCCTTTCCAAATGGTCAGGAGAAATATTAAGTAAAATCCCAAAATTTGGTTTAAAAATTTTACTATATGAAATTTGATATGAAGAAATTTCTATAATAAAGACTGTTTTTTTGGAAATTTTTTTTTCTTTTAAAGCTGCGTTACCAATATTTCCAATCAATCTTGAGTCTATTTTGCTTTTGCTTAGTATATCATTTAATAATTTAGCGGTCGTAGATTTTCCATTCGTTCCAGTAATTGCTATTTTTAAATTTTTTGGATATTCTGAGTAAAAAACATCTAAATCTGTACAAATTTTTGATTTATTTTGTTTAAGATAATTTTTTAAAGAACATTTTAAAATATCAATACCTGGGCTTATAATTATATGATCAAATTTAATTTTATAGATTTCTTTTTTTGAAATTAAATATTTTTTTAAATTATTAAATTTTAATTTTTTTAAGTTATCATCGAAACATCTGACAGTGTTTTTAACTTTTAAATGATTTAAACATGAAATTCCAGAAATCCCTAGACCATATATCAAGATCTTTTTTTTAAAGTATAGATCCTTTTTTAATATCATTATCTGAATTTAAGAGTTGCTAAACCAATCATTGCTAAGATTATTGCTACTATCCAAAATCTAATAACAACTGTTGACTCAGGCCATCCTTTTTTTTCGTAATGATGATGAATAGGAGCCATTTTAAAAATTCTTTTTCCAGTCATCTTAAAGGAAATAACTTGTACAATTACTGATACTGCTTCTAAAACAAATAGACCTCCAGTAATAGCTAAAACTATCTCATGCTTAGTAATTATACCTACCGCACCTAATGATCCGCCAAGTGATAAAGATCCGGTATCTCCCATAAATATCTTAGCTGGAGGTGCATTAAACCATAAAAAACCCAGGCAAGATCCGATTATAGCACCTAGAAAAACTGAAACCTCTCCAACATCTTTTATATATGGAATTTGTAAATACTCTGAAAAGACTATATTTCCAGTAACATAACTAATAAACGCAAAACAGCCCGCAACTAATATAACTGGGACGGTGGCAAGACCGTCAAGCCCGTCAGTTAAATTAACTGCATTTGAAGAACCAACTATTATAAATATTGCAAACGGAATGAAAAACCAACCTAAATTAATAATTAAATTTTTAAAAAAAGGGAAATATAAATTTTTTATATCTTGGTTCTCCGAAAAATAAGTTAAAAATAATATCCCTATTAAAGCAATAAGTATTTGAGAAATTAATTTAAATTTAAAAGAGATACCTGATGAATTTTTATATTTTACTTTTTTATAATCATCAAAAGCACCTAATAGTCCATAACTACCAACAATATAAATTAGGAACAATATATAAATATTTTTAAGATCTCCCCAAAGTAATATTCCAGCGAATAATCCTATTAATATTAATACACCTCCCATTGTTGGGGTTCCAATTTTTTTAACTATGTGTTGATCTGGACCATCCTCTCTAATTGGATCTAAAATTTGCCTCATAGAAAAAAAATTTATGAAAGGATTACCGATTAAAAAAACTACTAGTAATGAAGTAAATACAGCTAATCCAGTTCTTACTGTTAAATATTTGAAAACATTTAAAAAGGAATAACTATCTATAAGATCTAAAATTAATAAATATAACACTAAATTTTACCTCTTAAAGTTTCCACAATCTTATTAAGACCAGTAGAATTTGATCCTTTAATCATTAGATAATCATTATTATTTAAATCTCTAACAATCAAATCAAAAATATCAGATGTATTTTGTAAAATTCTTCCTTTCCTATTATTTTTAATAGCTTTGAAAGTTTCAATAACATCTTTTCCATAAATATGAATTTTATTTATTTTTGAACTATTTAATGATGATGAAATATCTCTATGCAGTTTTCTTGAATGTCTACCAAGTTCTAACATATCACCCATTAGAAAGTGTTTTTTTTTAGGTTCTATTGAAGAGTCACTGAAATTTGAAATTGCGCTTGAAAGAGATAAAGGATTTGAATTGTAACTTTCATCGATAAGAAAAAATTTTTTATTTTTGTATTTAATTTTTGATATATTCCCTCTTCCAACTGGGATACTGAAATCTTCAAAAAAGTTTATATTTAAGCTACAAGTTTTTCTTAAAATTGATAAAACCGCTAAAGTAGAAAGTATGTTTTTTATATAATTCATGTATTTATATCTTATTTTAAAGACTTTGCTTTCGCTAAAAATTTTGACTTTGATTTTAAAATAATTTCCAAACTTCTCTATTTTTAAAAATTTTATATTTGATCCACTAGAAATACCAAATGTAACTATGTTCAATTTTCGTTTAGTAGCTATTTTTTTGTGAAACGAGAAAAAACGATCGTCTGCATTTAATACTATATAACCATCACTTTTAATATTATTGATAATCTCAGATTTTGCTTTAGCAATCTGAAAAATATTTTTAAAGTTTTTAGCATGTGCATAGGATACATTTGTAATTATTCCAATATCAGGTTTTACTAAACTTGATAAAAAATCAATCTCTCCTTTCTTGTCCATTCCAATCTCAAATACTCCGTAGTTATTATTTAATTTTAAGTTGAATAAGCTCAGTGGAACACCATATTTATTATTAAATGATTTTGGGGATGAACTTACTTTTCCAATTTTATTTAAACTACTTGATACTAATTCTTTTACAGAAGTTTTTCCGCAGCTTCCTGTAATCCCGATTGTTTTACCTTGGAAATTATCTCGAATCTTTAAAGATATGTTTGTCAAAAAATCCAATGTGTTTTTAACTTTTATTATATTTTTTTTGTTATTTGTTACTATTCTAGGTCTATCAGTTACAATTATTGATGCTCCACTTCTAATCGATTCTGATATAAAATTATTTCCATCGTTTTTTTTACCTCTGATTGCGAAAAATATATCATTTTGTTTTATATCCTTTGAATTTATAGATGCCCGGTTCAATTTCGTTAATCTTGGGATTTTTCGAGTATCAACGCATTCTTTCAAAATATTAACTTTTAAATTATTTGAGAGAGATTTATTTCTGATTTTAATCGAATTTGTTATTACTTGTTTATCTGAAAAGAAAATCTTTTTTTTTCCAAGATCTTGTATATTTTCATGACCTTTTCCTGATACAATTAAAATATCATTTGAGCTCAGATTATTTATAGCAAATTCTATTGCCTTTTTTCTATTTGGTATCTCGAAAAGTTTATTTTTATCTATTTTTTTTTTTATTTCCTTTCTTATATTTTTAGGGTTTTCGTTACGAGGATTATCATCTGTTAAATAAATTTTACTACAATATTTATTCGCTATTTTTCCAATTATTTGTCGCTTAGATTTATCTCTATTTCCACCACAACCAATAACTAAAAATATTTTTTTTCCATTAAATTGATGTTTAAGACTCTCGAAACATACTTTTAACGCATCAGGAGAATGTGCATAATCCAATAAACAGAGTGCATTATTTTTAAGCCTTCCAATTTTTTCTAATCTTCCACTTACGGGCTGAATTTTATTTAGTACTTTTACAATCTGTTTAAATTTAAGATTTTTATCTTCAGCAGCTAAGATCGCCATAAAAAGATTCTTAATTTGTATCTTACCAATTAAATTTAAGTAAAAAGAAAATTTTACATTTTTGTATTTAATTTTTAAAAACTGTTTTTCGCCAATATATTTATGATTCAAAATTTCAATGTCTCCAGTGTGATTTGCTATCTTTTTTAATTTAAAATTTTTTTTTTTAGATATACTTAATAATTTTTGATATTCCGGAATATCTTTATCTGTAATAACAATACCTTTTTTTGACAATAATTTATCAAATAAATATAATTTTGATTTTAAATAATCATCAAAACTTTTATGATAATCTAGATGGTCATGTGATAAATTTGTAAAAATTCCTTTTTTAAATCTAAGGCCATCTAATCTATGTTGTTTTAAACCATGGCTTGAAGCCTCGAGTATTACATTATCAATTTTTTTTTTTGAAATATTCATCAAATGCTTTGATAATTGTAATGGGTCTACTGTTGTATTTAACATTGGTAAATTTCCAAACACAGTTTTTAAGCCAAGTGTTCCTAATGACGCGACCTTTTTTTTATTTAAATTTAATATTTGATAATAAAAGTTACAAATTGAAGATTTTCCATTTGTTCCAGTTACGGCGATTAAATTTTTTATTTTTGGGCAAAAAATTTTATAAGATGTTTCGGCTAATATTTTTCTAACATTATTAAAACTTAAATAAAGTATTCCATTTTTAAAACCTTGAAATTTTTTGTTATATACAATTGTTTTTGCACCTTTTGATATGGCATGTTTAATGTAATTATTTCCATTGATTTCATTACCTTTTATTGCAAAAAAAATATTGTTTTTTTTACATGATCGACTATCAAAACAAATACCTGAAAAAAAATGGTTTTTAAATTCCGGGTTAATTTTTTTAAAAAATTTACCAATTATCATTTCAATTAATAAAAATCGTAGTATTTTGTGGCTAAAATAGGCCCAATTTTTTCTATTATTTTGCCTGTTACCTCTACAGTAGTCCAACCTGCAGTGTTAAATGGAGTTCCTTTATACCTTATACCACTGCCATCCCTGTAATTATAAACATAATCGCTATTTGTCTTTGGTTCATCTAGTAAAACTAAAAGTACATATTTAGGTTTATGAATTGGAAAAATTGATACAAAAGTATTTATTTTTTTTTTAGTGTATATTCCATTCTCAATTTTTTGTGCTGTTCCAGTTTTTCCACCGACATCGTAACCTTCGACATTTGCTAAATTTGCTGTACCTTCTTTTGTGGAAACAACTTTCCTCAAAATTGAATTTATGTTAATTGAAACACCCTCATTTAGGATTTTTTTTGTTTTAAGATTTTTTTCTTTTTTTAATAAGGTTGGTTTTATTTTATAACCTCCATTTGAAATAATTGCGTAAGCAGTGGCAACCTGTAAAGGAGTCGTTGATATTCCATGACCAAATGAAACTGTTGCCAATTTACATTTACCCCATTTTAATAATAATGGTTTACCAATTTCACCTAGGTCAAATTCAATAGGAGTTAAAAGATTCAAAGAATCTAGGAAATTTTTAGTTTTTTCAATTCCCAATTTTTGGGCTATTCTTACTGACCCAATATTTCCAGATCTTATTAAAATTTGCTCTGCTGTTAATGTTGAAGGAATATCCATATCATATTCTGAGATTTTTCGTCCAGCGCAATAAATAGATTTCGGTAAATTTTTAAAGTTTGTCTCAGTATTAATTATTCCCTCATTTAAAGCTCCAGCTAATGTAAATGTTTTAAAAATTGACCCTAACTCATAAACGCCTTTTGTTATCCTGTTAATAAATTTTGTATCAGTAATATCCTCTCTTCTATTTATATTATAGTCTGGCAATGATACTAATGAAAGAATTTCTCCACTGTTGATATTCATCAATACAGCCGCACTACCTTTGGATTTAAATATTTTTTCAAAATTGATTAATTCATTTCTTACTAAAAACTGAATATTTGTATCTAATGTCAATTCTAATTTTTTATTAGATTTTTTAAGGTCTTCATCTAAAGATTTTTCTATGCCAGAAATTCCATTATTATTATCATCTATTTGTCCTAGTACGTGACTAAATAGATTTTCATGTGGATATATTCTACTAATTTTTTGTTCAGTAATTACTGACTTTTCTCCAAGCATTCTTACTTGATAGTATTGTTCAGGAGACAATTTCTTTTTTATGTAAAAAAAATTTTTTTTATCAAATTTTTTATTAAAATTTTCAATATCCAATTCAGGAAAAAGCAACTTTAATTTTATAAATAGTTTTTTTTTATCATTCTCAAGTTTGGGGTTGATGCCTACGTTTTTAGTAAATACTGTTTTTGCTAAAATATTACCATCTGCATCAATGATATCTGATCTTATATCATTTTTTTGACTATATTTTTTTTGAGATAATTTATTTTTAGAGATAGATCCATAATAAAATATCTTTACAGAAAATATGCTTGAAATAAATAAAAAAAAGAAAAAAATAAAAGCTATTCTATTGAAAGAAATATTTTTTTTATGAATTTTTTTAGAGAAAGAAAATTCATCGGAGAAATCTCTAAGGTAAATTTTTTTTCCTTTATTTTCTCTCATTCTTTTTATTTTCAGTTTTAAAATCTATTGAATCTAAGTGAATATACTCCTCACTTTTATTTTCTTTAATAATACTTATTAATCTAGATGGATTGCTTAAATAAGTGTGCTCAAGCAAACTTAATTCATATTTTTCTGTTAATAAAATAAGATTCTCATTTAAAACGAATGTCTGTTCTTCAATTTTTTTTGATGAGGTTTTAATAATTGCTGTAAATGAAATTAAAATAATCAGACTAAATGAAGTTAAAAAATTTTTCATAATTTTTTTGATAAGTTTTCAATTTCCAAAAGTTTTGAGAATTTTTTTAGAAAATCTTTCTCAAAATCAACAAGATTATTTTTTTTTATTGCATACCTTAATTTTGCAGATCGAGAAGGTCTGTTAGTATTTATCTCTTTGGATCCAGGATATATGGGCTTTTTTAAATCTAACTGAAATAATTTATTTTGATTTTTTTCCTCAGGAATATATCTTGAAATTTTTTTATCTTCAGACAAACTTTTAAAAAAATATTTTACAATTTTATCTTCAATGGAATGAAATGAAACAACACAAATCTTGCCATCTATATCTAAAATTTTTGCTGATTTGATAAGACCATAAATCAATTCGCTTATTTCCTTATTAACAAATATTCTAATAGCCTGAAAAATTTTTGTTGCATTATGTGTTCTGCCACTTTTCTTCTTTACCGAATTAATAATACTAACAAGTTTTTGTGTATTTAATTTAGATTTAATTCTTTGTTTGATGATTTTTTTTGATATTATTTTGCTATCTTTTTCTTCTCCAAAATATTTAAATATAAGTTCTAAATCTTTTTGGTCTAATTTATTGACAACATCATCTGCTGAAAAATTATTTAAACCTAATCTCATATTTAATGCACCTGTACTCTCAAAGCTTAGCCCCTTTTTTGGATCTTTAATTTGGGTATAAGAATAACCAAGATCAAATATTACAGCTTTGATTTTACAATTTTCAATTTTAATTTTGTCAATTTCACTAAATTTTTTGTTAAAAAATGAAAATTGATCTTTGTGCTGCTGTTTAATTTGATTTGCAATAATTGAACTTTCATGATCTCTATCAATTGCTATAACTTTAGTTTTATTAAATTTCAAAAATTCTTTTGAATAGCCACCTTGACCAAAAGTGCAATCGATAAATGTGCCACCATTTTGAGGGGAAATAATGCTAAGAATTTCTTTTAGCAATACCGGATAGTGTTTTTCACTATTCGATAAAATGGTGGCATTCATCTATTTTTACGAAGACCATTAATTTTTTTGTCTTCTTAAAAATGCAGGTATTTCAAATTCTTCTTCCTCAGAATTTTCATTCTCTATGTCTAGCGCTTGTTTATGAGTCTCTTCGGAAGAATTGTTTTCGAATAAATCTGGAATATCTTCATCTAGACCAAAATTTTCTAGTCCATTAGTCTCAGTTTTGGAATCTTTGACCTCATTCTTTAAAACAAGACTGTGTTCTTCATCATTTAGAAGTGTTTCCGCTGCTCCAACATCAGAATTTATGTTTATACTTTGATCAATTTCTTGTTCTTTAATAATATTTTCGCTTAGTGTATCAGCTTCAGATTTAAGAGCTGTTGCCCCCTCCGTAAGATGATTTGAATGATTATCCTGAAAATTAAAAGATTGGGATTGACCCATTGCAGAAAAATCTGAGTAACCTGGATTTCTATTTTGTATTCTATGAACCATATTTATCACTGATTTTGACTCTGGTTGTTGTCCATCTAAAGCTGTTGCAACTATAGAAACTCTTACTTTTCCGTCTAAAGAGGAGTCGGTTATTGATCCAATAATAATTTCTGCAACATGATCAACCTCTGATCTTATCCTATTAACTATTTCATCTACCTCAAATAATGTTAAATCCTCTCCACCAGTAATATTTATTAGAAGACCTTTTGCGCCCTTGAGTGAGTAATCGTCAATTAAAGGATTATTTAATGCCATTTCGGTTGCCTTGTTGGCTCTGCCTTCTCCTTCAGCCTCACCTGTTCCCATCATAGCTTTACCCATTGAGCTCATAACTGTTTCTACATCAGCAAAATCTAAATTTACTAGACCTTCTTTGACCATTAAGTCAGTAATACTTTGAACACCATATCTTAAAACATTATTTGATAATTTAAATGACTCTTTAAAGGTTGTTTTTTCATTTGCAATTTTAAATAGGTTTTGGTTAGGAATTACTATGATAGTATCAACATGTTTTCGTAATTCTTCCAGCCCTTGTTGACCTCTTCTCATTCTTGAAGGCGCTTCATATAAAAAAGGCAAAGTAACAACGCCAACTGTTAATATATTTAACTCCTTAGCAGCTCTAGCTATAACATGAGCAGCACCAGTTCCAGTTCCACCACCCATACCTGCAGTGATAAAAACCATGTTTGCACCTTTTAACAAATCAATTATTTCATTTAAAGACTCGTCCGCTGCAGCTTGTCCAATTTCTAATTTAGCGCCAGCTCCTAATCCTTTTGTTAAGTTTAACCCAATTTGAATTTTCTGCTTAGCCTTACTAGCTTTAAGATCTTGAGCATCAGTGTTTACTGCAATAAACTCTACTCCTTCTACTCCACTTTCTATCATTTCATTTATTGCGTTACCGCCTGCGCCACCTACACCTAATACTAAAATTCTTGGTTTAAGCTCTTTTATATCTGGTGCCTTAAAATTTATAGTCATTTTTCCCCTCTCCATTTTTTATTAATTTGTAGTTTTTCTCTAATTTGTCGAAAGTATCAGTCCAAAAATTATATGCCCAAGTACCTTTAATAGTTTTTTCCATTGCAGTTAAACAATTATTTTGAAGATTTTCTATCTTTTGCATTAAAATAATTTCTTCCATCTTTCTCATTATTTTTTACCTATCTCTTCCCATTTAAGGCTTGCTCGATTTATATTAGATTTTTTTCTTGCTTGGGCCTTAAATTTTTCGAATGCTGTTGGCTCCCAAATTTGGAAAGTCTTTCCTTGACCAACAAATGACATACTATTTCTAATTTTAGCATGTTTCAGTAATTTTAATGGTAATGAAATTCTTCCTTCACTATCAAACTGTAAATTTATACTTTCAGAAAGTATTGATGTTGCAAAAAAATCTTTTTTTTCTTCGAAGGGATTAAGTGCGTCTATACTATTTGAAATTTTTTCAATTCTATTTTGAGGCCAGGCTTCAATTGATTGGTTGTTGAATGAAGGAAAACATACAACGCCATTATAACCTAAATTTGAAAGGTAAGATCTAAAAGATGCAGGCACTGACACCCTCCCTTTTTTGTCTATTCTGTTTTCGTAGGTTGATAAAAACATAATTCATAAACCTTTTTTCCCTTAAAAATCCCACATTTGGGAATTTATGGGATAATATGGGTTTTCAACCTACACGTCAATATATAATTTTATGCTAGAATATGCTTAATATTATCAGGTGAATTTTTTTTATTTGGTAGTTTTAGTCAGATAAATGAATTTTTTTCTAGATTGCCAGATAAACTATAAGCCGGGTTTTGTCATTTAAACTTATCATTTATCTAGGCTTAAAATCACTTTTAAGCTCAAGCAACCAACCCCGATGACTAACCAAAGACTGTTTTTTGTTAAAACAATGTCATCTCTACTTGGTCTTGCTCTCGGTGGGGTTTTCCATGCGCTAACTGTTACCAGTTCAGCCGGTGTGCTCTTACCACACCTTTTCACCCTTGCCTCGTTAAGGCGGTTTATTTTCTGTGGCACTATCCCTAGGGTTTCCCCCGCCAGGTATTACCTGGCACCGTGTCTTTGCAGAGCCCGGACTTTCCTCTTTAAATTAATAAAGTGACAAGTCGTTTATCTGGCAGTTCCTATTTAATGCAATTAAAAAGATTTTCAATCTTTATTTATTTTTTTAATGGAAATGCTTATAAATAAACACTCTTTATCTATTTTTCCATTTATTAAGCCTTGTCTGAATCTTCTTTGAAAAGCTTCTATTAACAGTATTTTATTTTTTGAATTATAACCAATTTCTCTCAAATTTTTGAAAAAATTTTTCTTTTCGTTTTCGGTACATTTTTTATTCCGTAATTTCCTTAAAGTCGAATTTTTGATGTTGTGCCAAATACCAAGTTTTTTCTCATACATTAATTTCCATGGAAATTTTTCTCCTGGATCTTTTTTTCTGTCTGGAGATATATCTGAGTGACCCAATATATTACTTTTTTTAATACTATACTTTTTTTTTAGATTTGAAACTAAAAATAAAATAGACTTAATTTGTTTTTTTTTAAAATTTTCGTATTTAATATTATGTCCTTGATTAGCGATTTCAATTCCGATTGAGTTATTATTAAGTGATTTAATTTTTCTCCATTTAGATTTTCCTGCGTGCCATGAAATATATAAATCTGGCACTAAATTTATTATTTCACCTGAATAAGTTATAAAATAATGACAACTTACTCTAGAATCAAAATTTGTTAATTTATTCAGAGCGGCTTTTTCATTTTTCATTCCAGTATAATGGAGTATAATTGATCTAATTTCGCTTTTTTTTCTTTTTTTGATTTCAAAGTTTGGAGAATAAATTTTCCTCAAATTTCTAAGCATATTTGACCTTTTTTTTAACTATATTATATGTTTAAGATTATATATAATCTTTATAAAAGCCTTTATATGAAAAAATTATTAAGTATTGTGATCGCAACAATTGTAATATCAACCTTTACGAACAGGTCGAATGCTGAAGAAGTAAAAGATTGTTTTGAAGGCTTAAACAGGGCTACATTTGCTTTTAATCAGGGCTTGGATAAAATAATTTTTAAACCAGTTGCAAAAGGATATAGAAAATTACCATTGCCAGTGCGGACAGGAACAAGCAATGTTTTAAGTAACCTGTCTAATCTTGTGACGATTCCAAATAATTTGCTGCAGGGAGATCTAAGAGCTGCAGGATTAAATACTGCAAGACTTACGGTTAACACAACGATAGGTATTTTTGGAATTTTTGATGTAGCACAACAAATGGGCTTGGCAAAAGATTATCGAAAAGAAGATTATGGACAAACACTAGGTGCTTGGGGTGTTGATGAAGGATGTTATTTGGTACTTCCAATACTTGGTCCATCAACTATTAGAGATAGCGTCGGTACAATCGCAAGTATTTTAGGTGGGGATCCTTGGTACAATATTACCGTTAAAAATGACACGCAATATTTTAAAGACTCAGATTTTTATTTTTCTAAAGGAACTGATGGTATTAATTTTAGATCAAAAAATCTTGAGGCATTTGATAATTTAGAAACCAATTCGATGGATTTCTATGCATCCGTTAGAAGCTTATACCTGCAAGACAGAAAACAAAAAATACTTAATTCAAATAAAATCATAGATACACAAGATGACAGCGATTGGGACGATCTTCAATCAAATTAATTTGCACTAACTTGTATGATAAATAAAAGTTTAAATTTTTTATTTTTTTTTATATTTTGTTTTCAATTTTCAAACTTTTCAATAGCAATTGAACCAGATGTTTTTGTGCAATCTACCGTTAATAGAGCATCGGAAACATTAAGCAAAGAAATTTCAAAAAAAGAAAAAATGATTGAGCTTCAAGAGTTAGCAAAAGATACAGTAGATATAAAGGGGATCGGTTTGTATACTTTGGGTAAACACAGGAAAGAAATTTCAGAAGAACAAAAGAAAAAATATGCGAAATTGTTCGAAGATTACTTCCTTAAAAGTTTCTCAAGTCGTTTATCTGAATATTCAAATCCTAAAATAAATGTAATTTCAAAAGATAAAAAAAATGATAAATACACTATTGTATCTAGTGTTCTTGTTGCCACAAAAGATAGACCTGAAGTTAAGATCGAATGGAGAATTTACACCAAAAATCCTGAGAAACCTTTAATTAGAGATTTGATAATTGAGGGTTTAAGTTTAGCTAGAACACAAAAAGAAGAATTTGCCTCGATTATAAAAAGTAATGATAATAACATTGAGGCTTTGTTCGATAGTTTAGAGAAATTTGTTAAAGAATAGTATAGTAATGGTGGGCCCGCCAGGACTCGAACCTGGGACCAATACATTATGAGTGTACTGCTCTAACCAACTGAGCTACAGGCCCGTTTTGTATTTTGTTTTACTGTTTTTTCAGGATTATATCAACTTTAATTAAAAAATTCATTCTATTTAATTTTTTTACAGAATATGTTTGATGATGGATTAGATGCTATGTAGATAGAAAGATTGATAATAAAAAGAGACATATTCAAATCACTAAAAAAAGAACCGCTTGGTAATAACGGCAAAAAATTTATTATCAAAAAACTTAATGCTCCAAGTTGTAAAGAATTTTTTGAAGCTATACAAATTTTTATATTTCTGAAAATCAAAAAGAAAATTAATGATAATATAATTGTTGTTCCAATGAGACCATGTTCTGATAACAACTCAAAATAGATTTGGTGAGGATGTGTATCAGGAATATAGTTTTCTTTTGCATATTGATTTTCACCTCTTGTTTCAATTCTGTAGTTTTTATTGCCTACTCCAAATAAAAGATTATTTTTGAAAACTGCATAACCGGATTTATAATGTTTTATATAAATATTTTCCTTGAGAAAATTTTCTCGTTTATCTGCATTTAAAATCGGACTTATTATGTTATCAAAGTATCTATATTTAAGATAATTTGAATTTGATATTAAAACTGTTGTTGCAACTATTAAAACTAAAAAGACAAATATTCTTTTCTTTAAACTAAAATTATTGTTTAGAAAATAAAATATACTTAATCCGATTATTGCTTTGATGGTGTTAGACCTTTCACCTGTAAGAATAACGCATACTAAGTACAATAAACTCAAAATTATTAATAAATTTAATAAATTTTTGTTTTGATTATTTATTTTATTGAATAGGTAACCAAGAATTAGGAAGAAAAACCCGTTTAAATATCCAGCAACGATAGGCTCGTCTTTGAAAAAACTAACTATTCTATCTGAATAAATATCTTGGCCATATCCCAAAATATTTTTTCCAAAAAAATATTCTATATAAGAGTCAGTGATAACTATTAGGATTGTGAAACACCAGAATTTAAGAAATGTATATTTATTTTTGTAAATGAAAAAAAAATAATTTATAGCTACAAATAAAAAGATAAATCTGATAAATCCAAAATTTCTTATAAAGCTAAATCCAGCATCGAGTGAAATTAAAGTATTAAATAGAAGATATACATAAAGAATTAATAACAATTTAAAAGATAAATTCTTTGTAAAATCATAGTTTTTCAATATTACTAATTTGACTATCATAAAAATTGAAATCATTACGATATTTATTAAGGAGACGGCTTGTCCTACAATCATCGAAATTGGCATCAAAGAAAATAAAACTATTATGAATTTATATTCAGCTTCTTTTTTCATTAATTTCTAAAATCTTTACAGGCAATTCGTTTGGATTTATGAATTGTATCTAAATCTTGCTTAATTATCTCGACTTTTTTAAAAACACTATTAAAAAATTCTGGCCTAATAGTATCAAAAATTAAAACACTTTTAGGGTTCATAACCCTGAAAAGATAATCTTTATACAAATTAAACTCATAATGGTAATCTAATGAATACAATGAGATAATTACATCAAATTTAGTATGAGGAAATTTTTTTTTATCAAAATCAAATAAATTGAAACTTTCCTTTTTAATACCATTATACAACAAAAATTCTTTTAATAGATTTAAATTATTATAAGCCTCTTTATTTTCTTTATCCCATCCGTACTTAACTTTTTTAGAAACATAGTTCTTTTCAATAAAGGTTATGTGATTATTTAATTTTTGATTAATAAGAACTTCTAAGCCTCCTATTCCAGAACCGATACTTAAAACCTTATCACTCTCATTAATATAGTTTTTGATTAATAAGAACTCTTTATACATTAAATTATAGTAGTTTTGAGAAATTAGATCGAGATTAATAAAATATTTAGATAAAAATACTGAAAAAAAATATCTTCCAAATAATTTTCTTAATCTCTTTAAATTAGGCCCACAAAGTTCAATTCTTTGTAGAACAGCTAAATGTGCGATTTCTCTATTTAATTTAAAATTTTGCATCAATGCAAAACATTAATCCATATTAACTCTCTAGGAAACTCTTTAATTGTTTTGATCTGCTTGGATGTTTTAATTTTCTAAGCGCTTTGGCTTCGATTTGTCTTATTCTTTCTCTAGTTACAGAAAACTGCAATCCTACTTCTTCAAGAGTATGATCTGTGTTCATTCCAACGCCAAATCTCATCCTTAAAACTCTCTCCTCTCTTGGAGTCAGAGTAGACAAAATTTTTGTTGTTGCCTCACTTAAATTTGACTTAATTGCTTGTTCTAAAGGCGCTAAAGCTTTTGTATCTTCTATAAAATCTCCTAAACTGCTATCCTCTTCATCGCCAACAGGTTTTTCTAATGATACTGGTTCTTTTGAAATTTTTAAAACTTTTCTAACTTTCTCAAGAGGCATTCTCAGTTTCTTTGCAAGTTCCTCCGGCGTAGCTTCTCTGCCAAATTCACTAAGTATTAACCTCTGAGTTCTAACTATTTTATTTATTGTTTCAATCATATGCACAGGAATCCTAATAGTTCTAGCTTGATCTGCAATTGATCTTGTGATTGCTTGTCTGATCCACCATGTAGCATATGTAGAAAACTTATATCCTCTTCTATATTCAAACTTATCAACGGCTTTCATTAATCCAATATTTCCCTCTTGAATTAAATCTAGGAACTGCAATCCTCTATTTGTATATTTTTTTGCTATGGAAATTACTAATCTTAAATTGGCCTCAACCATCTCTTTTTTTGCAATTCTAGATTCTTTTTCACCTTTTTGGACTCGGCTTAATAACTTTTTAAACTCAGTAACTGATATACCAAGCCTATGACTTGTTTCAACCAATCGATCCCTTATATTTTTGAATTCATCTTTATTTTTCTGAAAAAACTGTTTCCATGAAGAATTAGTATCAAGAAATGTTTTCAAATTTGGATTAATTTCATTTCCTATGTAAAATTTTAAAAATTCATTTCTAGAAATTTTATGATCTAAAGCGAGCCTCAATAGATTTCCTTCCAGAGAAATAATTTTTTTATTTTCATTATGATGTTTTTGTACAAGTTCCTCTAATACTGAAGGAGAAAGCTGTAATGATTTTATATCAATTAAAATCTTTTCAACAATTTTTTTGTAATTTTTTTCTTTTGAACTGCTGAATGTATTTGATTGTAGAACACAATCTAAACTTTCTTTCTGATATTTAATTAGCTTACTATACTCTTTTGTAAGTTCGTGAACAGTTTTTAGTACCTTTGGCTTAATTTCACTTTCCATCGCTGCAAGGGTTGGGTTAAATTCATCCTCTTCCTCATTAACAGTATCATTTTTATCTGATGACTCTTTTTTTTCATCATTATTATCTTTTTTACTTGTGCTTGAGGAATTTTCCTCTTCCATATAATTGGTATCTATGTCGATAATCTCTCTTACTAAAATTTCATCTTTTTGAAGTTTTTCATTCCACTCAAAAAATTGTTGAGCTGTTATCGGGCTTTGAGATAGAGCATTCAACATAACATCTTTTCCTGCTTCAATTCTTTTGGCTATTGCAATCTCACCTTCTCTGGAAAGTAACTCAACACCACCCATTTCTCTGAGATACATTCTGATTGGGTCATCACTTTTTTCAACTGATTTACCTTCATCTTTATTTTGTCCATCTCTTTTTTTTAAAACTTTAAAATCCGATTTTTTTTCTACCAATGAAATTTTTTCATCTAAAATATGTATAAAAGCCTGAGCCAAATTTTCCTTCGAAAGGTTTCTTTTGCCTAAAGATTTATTAAGTTCCTCATGGGTTATAAAGCCTCTATGGATGCCTCTGCCCATTAATCTTGCAAATGATTTTGTAATAATTCGTTCCACTATATTTTAATCTAGAGAGATTTATATAATGACTATTTTAAAAAAATCCATTTAAAAATCTCTATATTTAGTTGTTATTTTGTAATTTTTTTAACTCTATAATCTCATCAAGAGTAGTTTGATCCATATTCTTTGAAAACTTCGATTCTAACTCAAGAATCTGTCTTTCTAAAATTAAATTTTTTAAGTCCTTTTTCATTTCAGAAAAAATTTCCTTAATTTTGTCTTCATCTCTTTGAATATTTTTTGAAATATGTTTTACTGATGCAAACTTATTGATTTTAATTAACATATCATTATCAATTGGTAGCATATTTAAATTTATTTCATCATTTGAATTAATTAATTCTTTTAGCTTCGACAATATATTCATACCATCAATTGTTATGAGGTCTACATCACTCAATAATTTAGAATTTTTTTTAAAAAAATTAAAATTATTGATTATTAAGTATAAAATAGAAAATTCTTGAAGCTGTTCCTTTGTAATAGAAATAGACTCATTATAAATTTTTTTTGTGGTGCTTAACGAAGCAACGTGCTTTATTGCAAATTTTTTACTTTTAGATAAATTTGGTGTGAGTTGGGAAATTTTTCCTAAAAAAAAATCTAAAATATATTTCTTTATGTATTGGTCTTTAATTGAATTGCTAATATATCTTAATTTCTTTTCTAGAATTGCAAGAGATGTAGGAGAATTATTTGATTGTTTTTTTAAATTTTCAAATAAAAATTGGTGAATTAGTATTTTATTTGATTGGTAATATTTTAAAAAATTTTCTTTACCATTTTTAGAAATAAAAGTATCAGGATCCTCGTTTTCAGGTAAAAATAAGAAAGAAATTTGCTTTTCGGGTTTCAATTCTTTAACTGAATTCTCAGCAGCACGCACAGCAGCTTTGTATCCGCTCTCATCACCATCAAAACAGATAACAATTTCATTAAAAAACTGATTTAAAAGCGCTATCTGGTTTTCAGTTAGTGCTGTTCCTAGATTTGCAACACAATTTTCAATTCCATAATTATTTAGACCAATAACATCCATGTACCCCTCGACTAAAAAAATCTGATCTGATATATTGGATAATCGTCTTGCTCTATCAATGTTGTAAAGGTTATTTCCTTTTTTAAAAAATTGCGTTTCAGGTGAGTTTATATATTTTGCAAAAAAGGAATTTTTTTGCATGATTCTTCCGCCAATAGCTATTGGTAAACTAGATATCGTATTAATGGGAAAAATAATTCTGTCTCTAAATCTATCTACATAAATATTTTTTTTTTCGTCGAAATAAAAAATGCCACATTCCTTAACTGATTTTTTCCCAAATTTTTTTTCTAAATCATAAAATAGGTTTAAATTTTTTTTTACAAAACCTAGTTTGAAATTTTTAATCGTTTCTAAAGTTAATTTTCTATTTTTAAGATATTCCAAACTATTTTTACAATCAGAATTATTTAATAATTGATTATGAAAGAAGTTTACATATTCAGAATATATCCCTGTATATTCTTTCCATGCATTTTCTCTTTCCTCATCTGCTTTAGAAAAAGTATAAGGTCTCATTCCTGCTTGTAAGGCTAAAGTCTTTACGGCCTCCCCAAATCTGAGATTTTGTGTTTTCATCAAGAAGTCAAATATGTTTCCATGCTCAGATGTGCTAAAACAATGAAAAAATCCTTTATCATCATTTACAGTGAATGATGGCGTTTTTTCATTTTTGAAAGGTGATAATCCAACATATTCTTTTCCTCTTTTTTTAAGCTGGACATATTTAGAAACAACATTTGAGACTTTTAGTCTTGTTTTTATTTCATCTAAATATTCTTTGGGGTATTTCATCATTTATTAAGCATTTCTTTTAAAATTGCACCTGCTTTTGAGAAATCTAAATTATCAGAATAATTTTTCTTAAGTATTCCCATGACTTTTCCCATATCTTTAATACTTTGCGCGTTAGTTTCATCAATTGTTTTTCTGCATACATCTTTTGTTTCATCATCACTTAATTGTTTGGGAAGATAAGAGGATAAAATATTTACTTCTTTTTCTTCTACAGCAAGTAAATCTACTCTGTTATTTTTTTTGTAAATATCGATTGATTCGTTTCTCTGTTTAATCATTTTTTTGATTAGTTGTTTAACGTCATTATCGTCAGTCTCTTTTTTTTTTGGACCAGATCTATTTGAAATTTCTAAATCTTTAATACCAGATAAAATTAACCTATAAGTTGATATTTCAATTTTATCTTTTGATTTTAACGAATTTTCGTAAGCAGTTTCTATTTTAGATTTTAGTGACATAACATTTATCTTATACAAAATTTTTTAAAGAAAAAATTGTATTTTGAAAAAAAATTATATTACATCTGTTGCGGAAAAATAGGTTTTATTGTATTAACCTTTAACTCATGAGTTGTAATTGAAAAAAAAACATAAAATTAATTCCAACAAAAAATCAAAATTATCAACTGGTATTTTAGTTCTTGAAAACGGGCAAGTATTTAGAGGCATGGGCCTCGGCTACGAGGGAGAGGCTACAGGTGAGGTATGTTTCAACACTTCAATAACCGGATACCAAGAAATAATTTCTGATCCGTCTTATTCAGGACAAATAATTAATTTTACATTTCCTCATATTGGAAACGTAGGGACTAATCAAGAGGATCTCGAATCTGATAAAATATGGACAAAAGGGGTAATATTTAATGCTGAAATAACAAGTCCCTCAAATTACAGGTCATTAAAAAACCTGGATGCGTGGCTAAAAAAAAATAGAATTGTTGGTTTGACTGGTATTGATACCAGAAGTTTGACAAATTTTATTAGAGACAAAGGTGCACCAAAAGGAACTCTTAAAAAAAGTAAAAATGGAAAGTTCAATATAAAAAAACTCTTAAATCAATCTATAAAATGGCATGGTTTAAATGGTTTAGATTTAGCTAAAAATGTATCAACTAGAAAAAAATATAACTGGAATAATTTAAAAACCTGGAAAAAAGATGTTGGATTTGAAAAAAATAAAAAAAATATTTTTAATATTGTTGCAATAGATTATGGAATAAAAAAAAATATTTTAAGGTATTTTTCCAATCATAATTGTAAGATCACAGTAGTTCCATGTGATACGCGTGTTGATAAAATAACTAAATTAAATCCAGATGGGGTTTTTTTGTCTAATGGACCAGGAGATCCTGCAGCAACAGGGAAGTATGCAGTAAGCGTTATCAAAAAACTTATAAATTTTAATATTCCTATATTTGGTATTTGTTTAGGTCATCAACTTTTAGCTTTAGCTCTTAATGCTAAAACAAAAAAAATGAAACTTGGGCATAGAGGAGCAAATCATCCTGTAAAAAATATATTAACTGACAAAGTTGAAATCACGAGTCAAAATCATGGTTTCGAGGTTATAAAATCAAGTTTACCTAAAAACGTAATCATAACTCACAAATCATTGTTTGATAATTCTATTGAGGGAATTAGATTAAAAAATAAACCAGTATTTTCAGTCCAATATCATCCAGAAGCTAACCCTGGACCTCAAGATAGCCAATATTTATTTGACCAATTTATAAATGAGATAAAACAAAGTGCCAAAAAGAAAAGATATTAAAAAAATACTTGTAGTTGGAGCTGGTCCAATAATAATTGGGCAAGCTTGTGAATTTGATTATTCTGGGACACAGGCATGCAAAGCTCTTAAAGATGAAGGATATGAAGTCATACTTCTAAATTCAAACCCTGCAACAATAATGACTGATCCTGATGTTGCAGACAAAACATACATAGAACCAATTTCTTTAGAAGTATTAGAAAAAATAATTATTAAAGAAAAACCAAATGCAATTTTACCAACTATGGGTGGCCAAACAGCATTAAATTTAGCTATGGAGGCAAAAAATAAAGGTTTACTTAAAAAATATAATATTGATCTAATAGGTGCAAATTCAAGTGCAATATCAAATGCAGAGGATAGAAAAAAATTTCGAAAAAATATGTCAGATATAGGACTTGATTTACCAAAATCGGAAATAGTTAATAAAGAAAAAGATGCAAAAAAAGCTTTAAGAAAAATTGGGTTACCAGCAATAATACGTCCAGCTTTTACATTAGGTGGTTTAGGGGGTGGAATAGCTAAAAATAAAAAAGAATTCTTTAAAATTGTAAGTAATGGTCTTCAAGAGTCCCCAGTATCACAAGTTTTAATCGAGGAATGTCTTGAAGGTTGGAAAGAATACGAAATGGAAGTCGTAAGGGATAAAAAAGATAATTGTATAATTATATGTTCAATAGAAAATGTTGATCCAATGGGAATTCATACTGGTGATTCAATAACAGTTGCTCCAGCGCTTACACTCACAGATAAAGAGTATCAAATAATGAGAAATGCTTCCATCGCTTGTTTAAGAAAAATTGGTGTCGAAACTGGAGGGTCAAATGTGCAATTTGCTATTAATCCTAAAAATGGACGTATGGTTATTATAGAAATGAATCCAAGAGTTTCTAGATCTTCAGCTCTTGCCTCAAAAGCAACAGGATTTCCAATTGCAAAAGTTGCTGCAAAACTTGCTGTGGGTTACACTCTAGATGAACTAAAAAATGAAATTACTAAAGTCACCCCAGCATCATTTGAACCCACAATTGACTATGTAGTTACAAAAATTCCAAGATTTACATTTGAAAAATTTTCACAATCTCAAGCTATTTTAGGCACTTCAATGAAATCAGTTGGTGAAGCTATGTCTATTGGAAGAAATTTTAAAGAATCCTTACAAAAAGCTTTGGTTTCCTTGGAAATTGGACTTTCTGGTTTAGATCAAATTTTTAATTACTCTAAAAAGGAAATTACTAAAAATTTAAAAATTAACATTCCAAATCGAATTCTCTTAGTTGCGGAAGCTTTAAGAAAAAAATTCACTACAAGCAAAATCCAAAAACTATCTGGTATTGATGCCTGGTTTATTGATCAGATTAAAGAAATAGTAGATGCTGAAAAATTAATAAAATCAAAAGGTGTTCCAAAAAACTTTATCGAATTTAATAAAATTAAATCTATAGGATTTTCAGATAAAAAAATTGCTCAATTATGTAATATTGATGAAAAGACAGTTAGAAGAAAAAGAGAGGCCTTAAAGGTTTTTCCAGTTTACAAAAAAGTCGATACTTGTGCTGCTGAATTCAAATCATACACGCCATATATGTATTCTACTTATCAAAGAAATTTTACCACATTCTCAGAATGTGAGGCCGAACCCTCAAGAAAAAATAAAATAATCATTTTAGGTGGTGGCCCGAATAGAATTGGTCAAGGGATTGAGTTTGATTATTGTTGTTGTCAAGCTAGTTATGCATTGAAAGAAGCTGGTTTTGAAACAATTATGGTCAACTGTAATCCTGAAACTGTCTCTACTGATTATGACACAAGTGATAGATTGTATTTCGAACCTCTTGTAGAGGAATATGTTTACAACATTATTTTAAAGGAGAAATCGAAAGGAAATTTGATTGGAATAATAGCCCAATTTGGTGGACAAACTCCAATTAAACTTGCGAAGTTTCTTCACGAAAATTCCTTACCGATTTTAGGTACACAGTATACTTCAATAGATTTAGCTGAAGATAGAGATAGATTTAGAAAACTTCTCATTAAATTAAAACTTAAACAGGCAGATAGTGGTATAGCTTTTAAACCTTCTGAGGCAATAAAATTATCTGAAAAAATTGGTTTACCTGTAGTTGTTAGACCTTCTTATGTCTTAGGAGGTAGGGCAATGGAAATAGTTTATGAAAAAAAACAATTAAATAATTTTATTCTTGAGGCTTTCAAGGCGTCGGAAAAAAATCCAATATTAATAGATAAATTTATCGATAATGCGATGGAAATTGATGTAGATGCTATTTCGGACGGAAACGATGTTTATGTGGCTGGTATAATGCAACATATCGAAGAAGCTGGGATTCATTCAGGTGATTCTGCATGTTGTCTACCGCCAGTATCAATAAAAAATAAATTAATTGAAGAATTAAAAAAGCAAACGAAAAAACTTGCATTATCTTTAAAAGTTAGAGGTTTTCTAAATATACAATTTGCAATTAAAAATGATGAAATTTTTGTAATCGAGGTAAATCCAAGAGCTAGCAGAACTGTGCCATTTGTGTCAAAAGCTAACGGCATTCCACTTGCAAAAATAGCCTCGAAGATAATGGCTGGTGAAAAGTTAGCAAAATATAAACTTAAATATAAAACAAATAAGATGTACGCTGTAAAAGAAGCTGTATTTCCATTTAATAAATTTCCTGATAGCGATTTACTCTTAGGTCCAGAAATGAAATCTACAGGTGAGGTTATGGGATTTGACGATAATTTTGGAATGGCAGTAGCAAAAAGTCAAATAGCTGCTTCAAATTCACTACCAACAAAAGGTATGGCATTCTTGTCTGTTAAAGATTCCCATAAACAGGAAGTAGTTGGTATTGCTCAAAGATTAATAAAACTTGGTTTTACGCTGTCAGCTACAAGCGGTACTTGTGAGGTTATAAAACAAAATGGAATGAAATGTAAAAAAATTAATAAAGTAAGCAGCGGAAGACCTCATATAGTTGATATTTTAAATTCAAAAAAAATATCCTTGGTTATCAATACTGGTGGAGGAAATTCAGAACATAGAATAAATGATGCGAGAGCATTGAGAAGAGGGACATTAGCAAATAAAATCCCATATTGTACAAATATGTCAACTGCTTACTCCTTTTTAGAAGCAATAAAATCTTTGAAAACAACAAAGTTAAAAGTTAAATCTTTACAAGATAATTAATAAACTTTCCAATCTGTATTAAAGGTTACGTAATTTACTTGAAGACATCTTCGTTCTTTAATTATCTCCTTTTTCTCCATTCCATGCCAAGTGTTGGGGCCGCTAGAGAAAAAATATCCATAATTGTGCCTATAAGGTAATGTCTTTACCAATTTAATATTATTGTCATAGAAATCTGTACCAAGATTTTCACTTTCATTTTCGTTATTAACAAAAAGCAAACACGACAGGAGTTTTTCTTTTATATCGCAATGAGGTTTAAGCCAAAATCCTTTTCTATCACAAATAACTTCAACTCGTACAAATGAATTTGATAAATCTTTTCCAATCATTTCAGAAATTTTATGGTGAGTTTCTTTCTGTCTGAGTTCCTCGATAAATTTAGTTAGACCAGGAAAATCTTTAGAATTTTCCTTAGTGACAAAACATCTAAACTTTAAAGCTTTGCCGCCTGAACTAATTCCTTCTCTAAACTTCCCTTCTCCTCCGTCTATTGCTCTAGTTCCATCATATTGGAGACTGTGCTCATTTGGATTAGCTATATCAGCTCTTATTATTTCATTAATTGCTTCAGTAGTTAATGGTTCATTTAACTCCCAATGCTTAAATGGTGAATCAAACTGTTTTGTTTTATTGTTTAAAGAGTTTAAGAATGACATTAATTTATTTTTTGTTTTATTTCTAAAGCTATCCTATCTGCTTCGTCAAGTTTTTCATAGGTCCAGGTTTCAAGTTTATAATTCAATTTTTTAATAATATTGAGTTTTTCAAATAAACTTCTAAACCTTTTAAATCTTTTATCATTTCTTAAAGCTGGTATCATTGCGACATATACTGGTTTTCCAGTCAAAGCAGCTTCAGAAATCATTGAAGTGGAGTCACAAGTCACAACTAAATATTTTGATAAAGCCAAACTGGACAGATAAGCAGACTTATCTACTACATCAATCACTGTCCGATTATCAGTAAAATATTCTTTGGATAATTCTATTGTTTTTTTTGGAGTTCTGTTGGATGGGATAACAACAAGTTGCAAATTATGATCTTTTAACATTCGATTAATTATTGAAAATATATTTATCATGTTTTCATCGCTATAGTTGTAGTACTTGTTTGGCCCCCCTAAAATAAGAGCAATTATATCTTTATTTTTCTCTAGTTTGTTTAAAAGGTAATCTTTTGAATTATTAATCTCTTCGGTTGTTAAATAGTGAATAGCTCCTTTTGTAATAAGTACATTTGGTCCTTTTAGATCATCATGTTCGGGACACACAACAAAATCAAAATTTTTTAATTCTATTTTAGGATTTTGAATATGAATATTTATTATTTTTTTTTTAGATTGTTTTTTTAAAAACAATGAAGGTATTACACTTTTTCTTCCACATGAAATTATAACATCAAAATCTATATCTATTTCGTTTTTAAAAACAAATTTTTTTATTGGAGTAAAGGAAGAAGGTATTAATTTCCAAAAACTATTTAATTCAATTTTCTCGTGAATATAATCAAAATCTAAGGCTTTTGCTAAGCCTTCGGTCTGACTAATCATCCCATGTAGCCCCTCTGTTAATAATAATGCTTTTAATTTACTCATTTGTTACTATATAGCTTTGATATGAATCAAAATCCAACTAAACACACAAAAGTGTTAATAATTGGATCCGGACCAGCTGGATACACTGCAGCAGTTTATTCTGCTAGGGCAATGCTTAAGCCAATTTTGGTTCACGGAATGCAGCCAGGCGGTCAATTAACAATAACAACTGACGTTGAAAACTATCCTGGTTTTGCAGAAGTTATTCAGGGTCCATGGTTGATGGATCAAATGAAAGATCAAGCAAAAGCAGTTGGTACTGAAATGATAGAAGATCATATTGCTTCAGTTAATTTAAAGTCAAAACCTTTTGAGGCTATAGGTGAAAGTGGTCAAAAATATACTGCAGACTCGATTATAATCTCGACTGGAGCTCAAGCTAGATGGCTTAATATAAAATCTGAACAAGAATATAAGGGGTTTGGAGTCTCTGCTTGCGCAACATGTGATGGTTTCTTTTTTAAGGATAAAACTGTAGCGGTTGTAGGTGGTGGAAATGCAGCTGTAGAAGAAGCAATGTTTCTTACCAAGTTTGCATCTAAAGTAAAACTTATTCATAGAAGAAACGAATTAAGAGCCGAAAAAATGTTACAAAAAAAATTAATGGAAAATAAAAAAATTGAAATAGTATGGGATACTGTTGTTGAAGATGTTTTGGGAGATAAAGATCCTAAAAATGTAACAGGTTTAAAAGTAAAAAATGTAAAAACAAATCAATCTGAGGAAATGAAGATTGATGGTCTTTTTATTGCTATAGGCCATGATCCTGCTACCCAATTATTTAAAGATCAACTTAAAATGGATAAGGAAGGTTATTTGATTACTAAGCCAGATTCAACTGAAACTAATGTTCCTGGAGTATTTGCTGCTGGGGATGTAAAAGATAAAATATTTAGACAAGCTGTAACTGCAGCTGGAATGGGGTGTATGGCGGCGCTTGAAGCTGAAAAACATCTTTCTCATAACTAACAAATATGTCAGATAAAGTGTTATTAACTGGAATAAGCGGATGGATTGCTAAACATACAGCAATAGAATTGTTGAACTTAGACTTCGAAGTTTTAGGCACGGTCAGAAATAAAAGTTTAATTGATCAAACCAAAGATACAATAAGCAAATATGCTCCGATAGATAAATTATCATTTGTGGAATTAGATCTTTTGAAAGATGATGGATGGGATAAAGCAATAAAAGACTGCAAATATGTAATGCATATTGCATCTCCTTTTCCAATGAAAGTTTCAAATGACAGAGAAAAATTATTACCAGTTGCTGTTGATGGAACTTTAAGAGTATTAAAATCAAGTATAAAAAATAACGTTGAACAAATAATAGTAACTTCATCTATTGTAGCAATGTTTAGAAAACCTAATAGAAGTAATCCTTATACATTTGGAGAAAATGATTGGACTGATGAAAATTGGATTGAAGGTGTAAGTGACTATTTTTTATCAAAAACTAAAGCTGAAAGAACTGCTTGGGAATTTATGGAAAGCAAAGGGCTAAAAAACAAATTAACAACAATTAATCCGGGGGGTGTATTTGGAGACGCTTTAGATAAAAAAGGTGGCACATCAATTGAATATGTAAGACAATTTCTTAAAGGAAAATTTCCAGCAGCTCCTAAATTTGCAGTTTTAATTTCTGACGTCAAAGATGTTGCAAAATCTCATGTAGCATGTATTAGAAATAAAAAAGTTGGTGGAAGAAGATTGATTGTTGGGAAAGAAGTAAAAAAACTTGTTGAATTATCACAAATCATGGCAAAAGCAATGCCTGAGTATGCAAAGAAAGTTCCAAAAAAAGAATTACCTAACTTTATGGTTAAATTAATTAGTTATATAGATTCAAGTGCTAAAACAATGATTCCAGACCTTGGGATTATGATGCAAACAGATTCTACCTATGCAGAAGATCTTTTGGGATTTAAATTTAAAGGAGCAAAAGATTGTATAAGTGAAAATGCTAAATCAGTCGTAAAATTAGGTTTAGTTTAAACTTTCGCAAAATTCTTTAATTTTCTCCATCGCTTTTTCCAAATTTTCCATTGACGTAGCATAAGATATTCTAAAAAAGCCTTCTAATCCAAATGCAGAACCTTGGACTACTGCAATACCATAGTTTTCTAATAGTGACTGAACAAAGTCAGTATCATTTTCAATTTTTTTACCTGATTTATCTTTTTTTCCAATTAATTCTTTACAATTTGGAAATACGTAAAATGCTCCCTCTGGTTTTAAACAATTTATTCCATTTATTGAGTTTAAAGAGTTTACTACAAAATCTCTTCTTTCTTGAAATGCTTTAGATCTAATTGAGATAAAATCTTGTTCACCATTAAGTGCTTCTACTGCTGCCGCTTGGCTTATTGAAGAAGGATTTGTTGTGGATTGAGATTGAATTTTTGCTATAGCCTTAATTATATCTTTAGGGCCTCCAGCATATCCTATTCTCCACCCTGTCATTGCATATGATTTACTTACTCCATTCATGGTCACAACTCTACTTTTTAATTCAGGAACTTGCGCCATTGTGAAAAATTTTAATCCATCATAAGTCACATGCTCATAAATATCGTCGCTCAAAATATTTACATGTGGTTTTCTTTTTAAAACTTGGGATAGATTTTTCAATTCTTGTTCAGAATAACATGCTCCAGTGGGATTTGATGGTGAATTCAAAATTACCCATTTCGTATTATTATTTATTTTGCTTTCAAGATCTTTAGCAGTTAATTTAAATTCTTGTTCCTCTGAACATTCAATAACTATTGGGGTTCCTCCAGCTAATAAAACAATATCTGGATAAGAAACCCAATAAGGAGCTGGTATAATAACTTCATCACCTTTATTAAGAGTTGCCATCATCAAATTATAAATCACATGTTTGCCACCAGCTCCGACTGTAATTTCATCTACTTTATAATTTAGATTATTCTCTCTTTTAAACTTATTAACTATGGCATTTTTCAAAGCAGGGGTACCGTCCACAGCTGTGTATTTAGTGTCACCTTTTTTAATGGCCTCTATAGCTGCTTCTTTTATATTATCTGGAGTATCGAAATCTGGCTCTCCAGCACCTAGACCTATCACGTCTTTACCCGCAGCTTTAAGTTCTCTAGCTTTTTGGGTAACAGCTAAGGTTGGTGAGGGTTTTATTCTTTTTAGGCTATCAGATATAATGCTCATTGAAATATAATTTTATTTTATTACTTTGTTTATTATATGCAAAATACATATCAAGATTTAATTACAGATCTAGAGGGAAAAAAACCTGAAATTAGCGGTAAACTAGAAGGTGGTAAAAAGTTTAAAATAAAGTCGGATTTTAAACCTGCGGGAGATCAGCCTGACGCAATAAAGAAACTAGTTACCGGAGCCAATAAAGATCAATTTAATCAAGTTTTACTGGGAGTTACTGGTTCTGGAAAAACTTTTACAATGGCGAAAGTTATTGAAGCTACAAACAGACCGGCTTTAATTTTAGCTCCGAATAAAACTCTTGCAGCACAGCTTTATGGCGAAATGAAAACTTTTTTTCCAGACAATGCGGTAGAATATTTTGTATCATATTATGACTATTACACACCTGAGGCTTACGTTCCTCGTTCCGATACATATATTGAGAAAGAAGCATCAATAAACGAACAAATAGATAGAATGAGACACTCTGCAACAAGATCTCTATTAGAACGTGATGATGTTTTAATAGTAGCAAGTGTGTCATGTATTTATGGATTAGGCTCAGTAGAAGCATACAGTAAGATGACACTTACTCTTCAAAAAAATTATGATTATAATCGAGAACAAATAATAAAATCTTTAATTAGCTTGCAGTATAAAAGAAATGACCAAAATTTTCATAGAGGAACTTTTAGAGCAAGGGGAGAATATTTAGAAATATTTCCCTCCCATCTTGAGGATAGAGCATGGAGATTAAGTTTATTCGGAGATAAATTAGAAAAAATTGAAGAGTTTGATCCACTGACTGGTGATCAGGTAAGAGAGCTAAGTTTAATAAAAGTTTATGCAAACAGTCACTACATCACTCCAAAACCAACCGTAGAACAGGCGATTATTAATATAAGAAAAGAATTAGAAATAACTCTTAAAAAACATAAAGAGGAAAACAAACTTTTAGAGGCACAAAGACTGGAAGAAAGAACTAAATTTGACTTAGAAATGATTGAGGCTACTGGAACATGTGCTGGAATAGAAAATTATTCAAGATTTTTATCTGGAAGAAAACCAGGTGAACCACCACCAACATTGTTTGAATATTTTCCAGATAATACTTTAATTTTTGTAGACGAGTCCCATGTCACAGTTCCACAATTAAATGGAATGTTCAAAGGAGATAGATCAAGAAAAAGCACACTCGCAGAGTATGGTTTCAGATTACCATCTTGTATGGATAATAGACCACTAAAATTTGAGGAGTGGGATTTAATGAGAACACAAACAGTATTTGTTTCTGCAACTCCTGGTCCATGGGAGCTAGAGCAAACTAAAGGAAAATTTATTGATCAAGTTATTAGACCAACCGGTCTAATTGATCCTGAAGTTGAAATAAGACCAGCTAAAAATCAAGTTGATGACTTAATGCATGAATGTAAAAAAGTTATAGAAAAAAACCATCGTGTTCTAGTCACAACTTTGACCAAAAAAATGGCTGAGGACCTTACAGAATACTTACATGAAAATGGAATTAAAGTTAGATATCTTCATTCTGATATAGACACACTTGAAAGAATAGAAATTATGAGAGATTTAAGAATGGGTGTGTTTGATGTATTAGTTGGAATAAATCTTTTAAGAGAAGGATTAGATATACCTGAGTGTGCCTTAGTTGGTATTCTTGACGCTGACAAAGAAGGATTCTTGAGGTCAGAAACATCACTTATCCAAACGATTGGAAGAGCTGCTAGAAACGTTGAGGGTAAAGTTGTTCTATACGCAGATAAAGAAACTAAAAGTATCAAAAAAGCAATAAAAGAAACAGATAGACGAAGAGAAATTCAATTAGAGTATAACAAAAAGAACAAGATTGATGCTAAATCTGTCAAAAAGGAAATAAGTGATATTTTAGAAAGTGTATATGAAAAAGATTATGTAAAAATTAGTGAAGGATCGAACATAGGTGGAAACCTAAAAAAACATTTAAAAGGCTTAAATAAAAAAATGAAAGAAGCAGCTTCTAACTTGGAATTTGAAGAAGCTGCAAAAATAAGGGATGAAATTAGAAAACTTGAAACAACAGAGTTAGAAATTACTTTGAATCCAAAGATAAGACAGTACGATGTTAAAAATAAACTCTATCCAAAAGGACGTTCTACAATGGGAATGCCTGGTACAAAAGTAACGAAAAAAAGAGACAAAAAATGGAAGCACAAAAGATAATCATTACAGGAGGAGCAACAAGAATTGGGGCTGCAATAGCTGAAAGTTTATCTGGTGTTAACAAAGAAATAGTTATTCAATTTAATAAATCAAAAATAAGCGCTGAAAAACTTAAAAAAAAATTAACACTAAATGGTACTAAAATATATCTGATTAAAGCAGATCTAAGTAAAGACAAAGATGTTCAAAAAATAGTTAAATTTGCAAAAAAGAAACTAAAATATTTTGATTGCTTAATTAACAATGCTTCACTATTTGAAAACGACAAATTGGTAAATTTTTCCTCAGATAGCTGGGAAAAGCATATTTCTACAAACTTAAAAGCGCCAGCAACGCTCTCAAAAGGTTTTTCAAAGAATGTGCGAGGAAAAAATAACAATATAATAAATATAATTGATCAAAGAGTGTTTAAACTCACACCTTTTTTTTTCTCATACACTTTAAGTAAAACTGGATTATATACATTGACAAAAACAAGTGCTATGAGCCTTGCTCCAAATATAAGAGTTAACGGTATAGCGCCTGGCCCGACTTTAAAGAATAAAAGACAATCAGAAAAACATTTCAAAAAACAGTATTTAGCAACACCTTTAAGAAGACAGGTTGAGGTTGAGCAGGTTTGTAATGCTGTTGACTTTTTTATAAAAAATAAGTCTATTACTGGGCAAGTAATAGCTTTAGACAGTGGTCAAAGCTTAAACTGGCAAACACCAGATATTATGCAAGGCAAGGAATGAAAAAAAATAATTTAAAAATTGTTAAACTTCAGAAGTCTCTATTTAATTACGAAAAAAAAGTAATAATTAACGAATTAATATTAAATCTGACTCTTGGGTATTATGATTTTGAGAAAGAAAAACCTCAGAAAGTAAAATTTAGCTTAGAAGCAAATTATAAGGATAAGAAACCCACAAATGATAGAGATTTAAAATCTATAGTTAATTATGACAAACTTGTAAGATTAATAAAAAAACTTACAAAAAATAAGCATTATAATTTTTTGGAAACATTGGCAGAGGATGTATTTGATGAATTATTTAAAGATAAAAGAATAGACAAAATTTCACTTCAAATTGAAAAGCTTGAAATCATGAAAGATTGTGCTTCTGTAGGAATTCAAATTTCAAAAAAAAGAAGTCATGAAAAACCTTGAAATTGGAAAAGATGCTATAAAAAAGGAGCTTCCTGTAATTCCTAAACTGCCTGGAATTTATAGAATGTTAAATGAAAAAAATGAAATTCTATATGTCGGTAAAGCCAAAAATCTTCCTAACAGATTAAAGTCTTACGTTTCTGAAAAAAATCATATTATTAGAACTGAGAGAATGCTCTCTCAAACAAGAAAAATTGAAATAACAACAACCTCTAATGAAAGTGAGGCGTTACTATTAGAGGCAAATTTAATTAAAAAACATAAACCAAGATTTAATATTCTTCTAAGAGACGATAAATCATTTCCATTTATTTATATTGGCAACAAAGATAAGTGGCCACAAATTACAAAACACAGAGGAAAGAAAACTAAAGATGGTTTTTATTTTGGACCATTTGCATCAGCAGGTTCTGCAAACTGGACAATTAAAATGATACAAAAAATTTTCCAATTAAGAGTTTGTGATGACACAGTTTTTAAAAAAAGGGAGAGACCTTGTATTTTGTATCAGATTAAAAGATGCTCGGGGCCATGCGTTGGTTATATTGAAAAAGATGAATATTCAAAAACTGTTGATGATGCAATTGAGTTTGTATCTGGAAAATCAAGGAAAATACAAAAAAGTCTTTCTGACCAAATGGAGAAGGCGAGTGAGGATTTGGATTTCGAAAAAGCAGGAATATTAAGAGATAGAATTAAATCGCTTAATATTATTCAATCATCACAAAGAGTGAATGAAGCTAACTTAATTGAAGCAGATGTAATTGCTGGTTTTAAAGAGTCTGGTAAGACATGTATCCAGGTATTTTTTTATAGGTCAAAACAAAATTGGGGCAATCAAGCTTTTTTCCCAAAACATGATCCAGACGATAAATTGGAGGATATTTTAAACTCTTTTATTGCACAGTTTTATGAAAATAAAAATGCACCTCAAAATTTAATTTTAAGTCATCAAATTAAAGAAAAAGAATTATTGGAAAAAACTTTTTCAAAAAAAGAAAATAAAAATGTTTCTATTTCAATTGCTAAGAAGGGTTCAAAATTGAAAATTGTAGAGCTAGCTATCAAAAATGCTAAAGATAGTTTGAATCGTAAAATTTATGAAAGTCAGAATAATAAAAACTTCTTTGAGGAAATTGCACAAAAATTCAATTTAGAATCTAATATAAGTTTAATCGAAGTCTATGATAATAGTCACATGCAAGGCACGAATAGTGTTGGTGCATTAATTACTTATGGAGAAGACGGTTTTATTAAAAAAAGATATAGAAAATTTAATATTAAAGTTCAAAAAAATGAGCAGGACGATTACGGAATGATTAAAGAAGTCTTGACCAGAAGATTTAAAAGGGCAATGCAAGAAAAAGATAATTATCTTTCATTCCCTGATTTAGTTTTAATTGATGGAGGAAAAGGTCAGTATTCTAGCGCAAGAGAGACGCTGAATGAATTAGGATTATATGACATTCCGGTTGTCGCAATAGCAAAAGGTAAATTTAGAAATAGTGGAAATGAGACTTTTTTTCATAATGGAAAGGAATTCAAGTTCGAAAAAAATGAACCAACCTTATTTTTTTTACAAAGAATAAGGGATGAAGCGCATAGATTTGCGGTAAGCGCCCATAGAGTCAGAAGAAAAAAAGGTTTAAGCAAATCTCTTTTAGATCAAATAGAGGGAATTGGATCAATAAGAAAAAGAGCATTATTGAACCATTTTGGCTCAGCAAGAGCAGTAGAATCTGCAAGTCTTGATGAGATTAAATCTGTGGATGGTGTTGAAGAAAAAGTTGCAACAAAAATATATAATTTTTTTCACGAATGAAAATTAAAATTCCAAATTATTTGACTATTGGAAGAATAATCATTGTTCCTA
The DNA here is from genome assembly GCA_902582315.1 of uncultured Pelagibacteraceae bacterium. Lineage (GTDB taxonomy): Bacteria > Pseudomonadota > Alphaproteobacteria > Pelagibacterales > Pelagibacteraceae > Pelagibacter. Next base: position 131,733 of record CACHRP010000001.1, on the reverse strand, counting down.
TTTTTGTTTTTACCTTTTATCTTCCTGGTTTTTATGGTGATGTTTTACCATTTGCGTTATTTGTAATAGCATCATTTACAGACTTTTTAGACGGTTTACTTGCTAGAATGTTTAAAGAAGAATCAAAACTTGGAGAGTTATTAGATCCAATAGCAGATAAGATAATTGTTGCAACGGCTTTAATTCTGCTTGTAATGGATGAAACTATTAAAAATTATGAAGTGATAGCAGCAATTATTATTTTAACTAGAGAGATTTTGATTTCAGGTTTAAGAGAATTTTTAGCAAAAGGTAAAATTAATTTACCTGTTTCGAGTTTATCCAAATATAAAACATTTTTACAGATGCTTTCAATTTCACTTCTCCTAACTGGTGAAACAGGAAATAAAATTATAAATTTTCAGGACTATAATGCCCAAACCATTGGTATTATTCTGCTTTGGCTATCAGCATTTATTACTTTGTATACAGCCTATGACTATTTAAGAAAAGGTATTGATCATGCAATTTCTGAGGATAGTAAAGATTAAGCAGCTTTTCTTTTTCTTACAAGAGAATCGTAACTTGAGGATAATTCTAAAATTGTTTCACAAACTTTATAATTATTTTTATCTATCTGAGACACTGGTGTTACCTCGGCTGCAGTCCCTGTCAAAAAACAACCTTCAAAATCTGAAAGTTCATTCGGAGATATTTTTCTTTCATGCACTTTAATACTTTTAGATTTTGCGATGTCAATTACTGTACGTCTAGTTATTCCGTCAAGAAAAGAATCTGGAATTGGGGTATGAAATTCATTATTTTTATCTTTAAAAAAAATATTTGCACCAGTCGCTTCCGCAATGTTTCCTTCATGATCTAACATTAAAGAATCTGTAAAACCTAATCTTTCAGCTTCATGCTTGGAAAGAGTGCAAATCATATAAAGCCCTGAGGCTTTGGTATCCCAAGGCACAGAGTCTGGAGCTGGTCGTTTCCATTTTGAAATATTTAATTTTATCCCTTCAGTTTTTAATTTTGGATCAAAGTAAGTTCCCCATTCCCAGCTTGCAATTGCAACATGTATTTTTGTTTTTTGTGCAGAAATTGCCATCATTTCACTCCCTCTCCACGCAAAAGGTCTTATATATCCATTTTGCACTTTTTGAGCTGTAACTGTTTTTTTTGTTGCTTTATTTATTTCATCTTGAGTAAAAGGCAATTCCATGCCCATTCTTTTTGCTGAATAAAAAAATCTTTCTGTATGCTCCTCAAGTTTAAATATTTCTCCATCATAAACTCTGAGCCCTTCAAATATACAACTGGCATAATGTAGACCATGGCTTAAAACGTGAAGTTTCACATTTTGCCATTCAATAAGCTCATTATTGTACCAAATTTTTCCTTCTCTTTTATCAAACGGTATCATTAGATTTTATTTTCCAAAAAAATATCTTTGTATATATAATATGTCAATATAACTTACCAATATGAAAGATCTTTTGTACTTAAAAGACGAACATTTAAAAGAGTTTATTGAAAAATTATTCATTGGTTACAGAGAGTCCTTTGGAGATGCCAAAAAGACGCTTGATAAGTACTCTTTAGGAGTAGCACATCATAAAGTTATTCATATTATCTCTATTCACGAAGGTATTACCATTTCTAATCTTTTAAAAAAATTAAAAGTAACTAAACAAAGTTTAAATAGAATTCTAAATGATTTAGTAAAATTTAATATCATTTCTTTTGTCAAGGATGAAAAGGATTCAAGAATGAAACATGTTCATTTGACAAAAAAAGGTGAGGAAGTTTTTAATGAAATTTTTAATTCACAAAAAAAAAGAATATATAATGCTCTAATTAATTCTTCTTCTTTAGAAGTAAATCATTTTAAAAATGTATTAAAAAAAATAATCAATGAATGATTTTGAAGCACATATACTTGTTGTTGATGATGATGATGGCATAAGAGATTTAGTAAAAAAATACTTAAATGAAAATAATTTTTTGGTTACTACTGCAAAAAATGCTGAGGACGCAAATAAAAAAACTAATATTATTAAATTTGATTTGATAATTCTTGATATTATGATGCCAGGACAGACTGGTTTACAATTCTTATCAGAAAATAAAAAAAAAATTCAAACCCCAGTTATTTTACTTACAGCTAAAGGAGAGCCAAAAGAAAGAATTGAGGGTTTAGAGGTAGGGGCAGATGATTATTTACCAAAACCATTTGAACCTAAAGAGCTAATTTTACGAATAAGGAATATATTAAGCAAGACTAAAAAGCACGACAACAAAAGAGTAATTAAATTTGACAATATTAAAATCGATTTAAATAAATTGATAATCTATAAAAATAAAGAGGAATTTAAAATAAATAATACAGAAAAAATTATTTTAGAAAAAATGATTAACTCACCTGGACAGTCCTTTTCAAGAGATTATATTGGAAATTTAATTGATATTGATAAGGAAAGATCTATCGATGTTATAATCACTCGATTGAGAAAAAAAATTGAACTGGATCCAAAAAATCCAAAATATCTTCAAACAATAAGGGGAACTGGTTATGTCCTTTGGATTGAATAAATTTTTAAAAAATCTCTTACCAAAACAATTATTTTACAGAGCATTATTAATTGTTGCAGCACCAATAATAATCCTCCAAATAACTATATCCATCGTTTTTTTTGATAGTCTTTGGATTAAAACGAATAAAGGGATGACTCGAGCTTTAATTGGTGAAATCAAATTTTTTATCGAGGCGTATGACAACGAACAATACAATAAAGACTCATTAACTAAATTATTCTCCGATACGCAAAACATTAAAGCAAATTATGTACCGCATAAAATGATGCCATTAGATGACTTTGAGAGATGGTTTAGTCCAATGGATAGAACATTAAGAAGGGAACTTAAATCTAAATTTAATAATTATTGGTTTGATACGACGACTTTTAAAGACAGTATCGATCTTAAAATTAAATATTTAAATGGATATTTTCAATTCGAAATTCCGAAAGATAGAGTTGCAAATTCCTCAGCTAGAATTTTTGCTTTATGGATTACTTTGCCAGCCTTTTTACTAATTGCAATTGCACTCATTTTTCTTAAAAATCAAACAAGACCTATAATTAATTTGGCAAGAGCTTCAGAAAAATTTGGAAGAGGTGAAGATGTTGGAGAATATAGGCCCTCTGGTGCTCTCGAGATTAGGCAGGCTGGATATGAATTTGAGAGAATGAGAAAAAGAATTATCCGACATCTTAATCAAAGATCAGAAATGTTATCAGGCATAAGTCATGATTTAAGAACACCTTTAACTAGAATAAAGCTTCAATTAGCATTCATTAAAGACAAGCAGTTATCAAATAAACTGTCTGGAGACGTTATTGAAATGGAGAAGATGTTAAACGAATATTTGCAATTTTCTAAAAATAGATCGAATGAAAAAGGCGAAAAATTTAATTTATCTAAGCTTCTAGATGACACAATAAAAAAGTATAATAACAAAAATATAGAAATAGAAATTTCGCAAAACATTTTATTTCATGGCAAAAAAACCCTTATCAATAGATGTATTTCAAATCTTTTAGACAATGCTGTAAAATATGCAAAAAATATCAAAGTAAGTCTTAAAAAGAGCAATAATAACATCATCTTGCTAATTGATGATGATGGTCCTGGAATTCCAAAAAACGAATATGAGAATGTTTTTAAACCTTTTTATAAAATCGATAAGAGCAGAAATGAGACAAAATCGTCAGTTGGATTAGGTATGTCGATTGCATCTGATATAATTCAATCTCACGGTGGAAATATAAAATTGGAAAAATCAATCTTAAAGGGTCTTAAGGTAAAAATAACTTTACCTTTTTAATTTTTTTGTTTTTTTTTTAATTTTTGCTGGTTTTGATCGTTCTAAATTTTCGACTCTTTTTTTTAAAATATCGAATTCTTCTTTCGTTGGAATTTCAAGTTTTAATATAATTTCATCTTTTTTGGATTTAAGTATATTGAAAATCTCATTGTTTAAATCTTTATAGGATATAAGTCCTTGTTCGAATAATTTAACCAGTTTATCTGTTATAAATTTTGATTTTGTCATACAAAGCTAATTAAAAATAATATATTCTTACAATTATTTTTTTAAAATGTTTACTAATAATTTTGACCCAGTTGCCTTTAATTTGTTTGTTTTTGAAATCAGGTGGTACTCAATAGCTTATATTTTTGGCATATTGTTTGGGTGGTTTTATTGTAAACGGTTTTTAATTAGAGATAAAATCATTTCGAAACTTTTTGATGATTTAGTAACTTATTTGATAATTGGGATAATTGTTGGTGGCAGACTTGGATATATCTTATTTTATAACCCAGGGTATTATTTTCAAAATTTTATTGAAATATTTTTTATTTGGGAAGGAGGCATGTCATTTCACGGAGGTTTAATTGGAATTATAATAGCAACGTTTATATTCAGTAAAAAACATAATATTAACAAATATTTATTTTTAGATTTAATATCTGTGTCAGCGCCTATCGGACTATTTTTTGGTAGAGTTGCTAATTTTATAAATGGTGAACTTATTGGCAAAGCGACGAATGGTAGTTGGGGGGTAATTTTTCCGAAAATTGATGGCATTCCAAGACATCCATCACAGTTATATGAAAGTTTTTTAGAAGGAATAGTTTTATTCATAATAATGAACCTAATTTATTTCAAAATAAAATATAAAACTGGAACAGTGTCTTTTGCGTTTTTATTTTTTTATGGAATATTTCGTTTTATTGCTGAAATTTTTAGAGAACCAGATGTACAACTTGGATACTTAATTGGGACGTTTAGTATGGGAATGTTATTAAGTTTAATAATGATAATTTGCAGTATAATTCTTTTTTACAAAAAAAATGAAACATAAACTTAAAAAGTTTGGATTTATTTTTAATAGAAAAATACCAGTTGATAAGTTTTTGGAAAAAGTCTTGTATGAACCAAAAGTAGGATACTACAACAATAGAATTCCTTTTGGTAAAAATGGCGATTTTGTTACTTCACCCACAATTTCAAATTTATTTTCTGAAATTTTAGCTGTTTGGATAATTTCTACATGGGAAAAATTTGAAAAACCAGAGACATTTAATTTAGTTGAACTAGGTCCAGGAGACGGGAGTTTAACAAAAGTTCTTATTCAAACTTTCAAAAAATTTCCAAAATTTAATAAATCTGTAAAAATTTTTTTATATGAGAAAAGCAATTTGCTAAAAAAAATACAAAAAAAAAAAAATTGCAAGTGATCAAATAAAATGGATTAAAAATTATAATTCCATCAAAAAAGGACCAATAGTTTTTTTTGGTAATGAGTTTTTTGATGCAATACCAATAAAACAATTTGCGATAAAAAATAAGAAATTTTTAGAGAAATGTTTTTTGCTTAAAAGAGATACATTAATAGAAACTTATAAACGGGCCTCTTCTATAGATATCTCAGACATTAAATCATTTAACGCTCTTAAAAGGCAAAATTTTGTTGAATTCCCTAAATCGGGTTTTGTTGAACTTAATAAAATTATTAAGAAAATTTCGTCGCTGTCGGGAGGAATTTTGCTTATTGATTATGGATATTTAAAATCCTTCAATGGGTCAACTTTGCAAGCTGTAAGGAAAAATAAAAAAATTAAAATGAACAATTTTCTAAATCATATTGGAAAAGTAGATATTACTTATCTTATAAATTTTAATCTTTTAAAAGAATTTTTTGAAAAGAATAATCTTAAAGTTAAAAATATAGTCACGCAGAAATTTTTTCTAGAAACTATGGGAATAATAGAGAGAGCAAAAATTATTGAGAAAAAAATGAGTGAACAACAAAGAAAAGACATGCTTTTAACACTCAAAAGACTTTTACATGAAAATTCTATGGGTGAACTGTTTAAAGTAATATTTGCGCATAATTATAAAAATAATAATTTTTTAGGATTTGAATAATGTTTTACTCAAAAAAATTATCAAAAGAAACCCAAATTAAGCACTGCTTCTTCAATCGATTAGGAGGAAAATCTAAAGGGATCTACAAAAGTTTAAATTGTGGAAGAGGATCACTTGATAACAAAAAGCACATTAATAAAAATATAGTTATTGCATGTAAAAAAATTTCTAAGTCATATAAAAAATTAATTCTCCTTAATCAAATTCATAGTAATAAGTTTTTTTTGATAAAAAATTTTAAATTTTCAAAAAAAAAACTCATTGGAGACGCATTAATTACTGATCAAAAGAAAATAATAATTGGAATTTTAACAGCAGATTGTGCTCCTGTTTTAATATTTGATAATAAGCTTAAAATTATTTCTGCAATCCATGCCGGATGGAAGGGTGCTTACAAAGGTATAATACAAAAAGTAATTAAAGAATTCAAAAAAAGAGGCAGCGAGTCAAAAAATCTTATTGCTGCGGTTGGGCCATGTATATCTCAAAAAAATTACGAAATACAAAATGATTTTAAAAAGAAATTTTTAAAACAAAGCAAAAAAAACAAATTTTTTTTTAAAAATATAAAAAATAAAACATATTTTAGCCTTAATAAATATGTAGTATCACAATTGAAAGAATTTGGTGTTAAAAAAATAGATATAATTGATCAAGATACATACAATCAAAAAAACAATTTCTTTAGTGCAAGAAGATCTTTACATAAAAATCAAGATGATTATGGTAGAAATATATCATTAATTATGATTAATTAGTCAATCTCAATGAAATTATTAACTGGAAACAGTAACAAACATTTAAGCCAAAAGATCTCAAAATATCTTAAAACAAAACTAGTAAATTCAAATATAAGAAAATTTTCAGATGGAGAAATTTATGTTGAAATCAATGAAAATATAAGAGGGAATAATATTTTTATAATTCAATCAATATCTTCTCCTGCAAATGATAATTTACTAGAAATGTTATTATGTATAGACGCTTTAAAAAGATCGTCAGCAAAAAATATCACTGCTGTAATTCCTTACTTTGGCTACGCAAGACAAGATAGAAAAGTTGTTCCTAGAACTTCAATTTCAGCAAAATTAATTTCTAATTTAATAACCAAAGCTGGAGCAGATAGAGTTGTGACTGTTGATTTGCATGCGGGACAGATTCAAGGATTTTTTGATATTCCAGTTGATAATCTTTATGCAACACCAATATTTTATAGACATATTAAAAAAAATCTTAAAATGGATAATTTAGTTTGTGTTTCACCAGATGTGGGGGGAGTGGCAAGAACTAGAGGGTTGAGTAAATTGCTAAATGTTAATCTTGCAATTGTAGATAAAAGAAGACCGGCTCCAGGGAAATCTGAAGTCATGAATATAATTGGAGATATAAAAAATAAAATTTGTATTATAGTTGATGATATTATTGATTCTGGAGGAACAATAGTAAATGCTGCAAAAATGCTAAAATCACGAGGAGCAAAAGAAATTCATGTCTATATAACACATGGAGTGCTTAGTGGAGATGCTGTAAAAAGAATTAAAAATTCTCCAATAAAAAACTTAGTAATTACTGATACGATAGATAATACAAAAAAAATAAATAATACAAAAAATATTCAGATTTTAAGTATTTCTAATCTTCTTGGGGAAGCTCTTAAAAGAATATCTAATTCAACATCAGTATCAGATCTATTCAAATAAATAACTTGTTTTATAAGTAAACTTGGGTTAAAAGACTTAGTTTTTTTATGAATACTTTAGAAGCTAATATTAGAAACACCAAAACAAAAGGTGAGTTAAATATTTTAAGATCCGAAGGTAATGTTCCTGGTGTTATCTATGGGGGTGAAGACAAAAATCAAAATATTTCAGTATCAAAAAAAACTTTATCTAATTTACTAGAAAAAGATAATTTTTTATCAAATATAATTAATTTGAAGGTTGATGGTAAAGATCAAAGTGTTTTGCCCAGAGAAGTAAAATTTGATATACTATCAGACGAACCAACACATGTAGATTTTCTAAGAATTGTAAAAGGTGGAAAAGTAATTTTACAAATACCAGTTAAATTTATTAATAGTGACAAATCACCAGGATTAAAAAGAGGAGGAGTTTTAAATATCGTAAGAAGAAAAGTCGAATTAAAATGTCCAACAGAAAATATTCCTACCGAGCTTGTTGTAGATTTAGATGGCGTGGATATAGGTCAAAGTTTTAAAATATCAGCAATAAAACTTCCTGAAAATGTTCATCCGACTATACAAGGAAGAGACTTTGTTGTTGCTACTCTAGCAGCACCTACTGTAATCAAAGAACCTGAGAAACCAGCTGAGGCGGCAGAGGGCTCGGAAGCTACTGGAGAAGAAGGGGCAGCTCAAACAACTGAGGGTGCAGAGACTGACGGAAAAACACCATCTGCTGATTCAGCGAAATCTGATAAAAAGGATGATGCAAAAAAAGGGGATGATAAAAAATCTCAACCAGAAAAAAAATAATAAGCTGAATAAAATTTTTATAATATAATCATGTTACTTTTTGTTGGTCTTGGCAACCCTACTCCAAATAGTGAAAATAATAGACATAATATCGGGTTTAAAATTATTGATGCAATTAATCAAAAATATGGCCTATCGAAGCAAAAACCAAAATTTAAAGGTCTTCTTACGACTGGAACAATAGATGGAAAAAAAGTTTACGCTATTAAGCCTCTTACATTTATGAACAATTCAGGCATTTGTATTAGAGAATTAATTGAATATTTTAAAATTGAAGCTGAAAACGTAATAGTGTTTCACGACGATTTGGATATAGATTTTGGAAAAATTAAAACAAAATTTGGGGGATCAAGTGCAGGACATAATGGTATTGAGTCTATAGATAAATTTATTGGTAAGGAATATTCAAGAGTAAGAATTGGCATAGGCCACCCAAAAGATGACATAGAAGTATCTGACCATGTTTTACAAGATTTCAATGAAGATGAAAAAGAGGAGATTTCTTCAATTACAGAAAGTATAACTGAGTCCCTATCAATTCTAATTGATAAAAAATTGGATTTATTTTCAAGCACAGTCAATAATAAATAAATGGGTTTTAAATGTGGTATAGTTGGTTTACCGAACGTTGGTAAATCAACATTGTTTAATGCTCTTACAAATTCTTCTAAAGCTCAAGCTGAGAATTTTCCTTTCTGCACCATTGATCCTAATATTGGCATAGTACCTGTTCCAGATGATAGACTAAATAAACTTTCAGAAATATCAAAGTCTAAAAAGAAAATTAACACTACAATATCTTTTGTTGATATAGCAGGTCTAGTTAAAGGAGCTTCTAAAGGTGAAGGATTAGGTAATAAATTTTTATCACATATAAGAGAAGTAGATGCAATTATACATATGATAAGATGTTTTGACTCCGCTGATATTCAAAATGTCAATGCGAGTGTTGATCCAATAAGAGATTTAGAAATAATAGAAACTGAAATGATGTTGGCCGATATTGAATCTTTACAAAAAAGATTAGACAAAAAAAATAAAAAAAATATTAATGAAAAAATGCAAAAAATTTTAGAAAATGCACTCGAAAGGCTAAATAATGGTCAAGATTTATCTGAACTAGTTAATGAGTTAGATGAAAGAGTAATAAATCAAACTGGATTACTATCAATAAAACCAAAAATTTATGTATGCAATGTAGATGAAAAAAGTGTTAATAGCGGTAACAATTATACGAATGATTTTATTAAAAAATTTGGTTCCAATAACACAATTATAATTTCTGCTGACATAGAAAATCAAATTAATCACTTTGAAATCGAGGAAAAAAAAAATTATATGAATATGATTGAGCTCAAAGAAACTGGTCTTAATAAACTTATAAGTAAAGGATACAGTATTTTAAATTTAGAAACTTTTTTTACTTCAGGACCTGAGGAAACTAGGGCATGGACTATTAAAAAAAACTGTAACGCTCCTGCTGCTGCCGGAGAGATACATACAGATTTTGAAAAAGGTTTCATTAGAGCTGAAACTGTTTCTTATGAAGATTTTGTTAAGAATGGTGGATGGTTAAACTCAAAGAATAATGGGAATATGAGATTAGAAGGTAAAGATTATGTAGTCAAAGATGGCGATGTTTTAAACTTCAGATTCAACACGTGACCAGATTTTTTTCATACTAAAATAAACTAGGATGGTGATTATAATTAAATAAACAATTGCTCTAAATCCAATTTTGTGCCTCTCCTCTAAATGTGGCTCTGCAGCCCAAGAAAGAAAGGTAGTAACATCTTTTGCCATTTGTTCTTCACTTGCTTTAGTTCCGTCTGCATACTCAACAATACCTTCAGACAAAGGATTGGACATTTTGATTTTATTTCCCGCCATATACTTGTTGTAATAAACTCCATCGTCTAAAGAAATACCCTCTGGCGGTTCTTCGTATCCAAGTAATAAAGAATATATATAATCCGCACCACCTTTTCTTGCTTTAACAAGAACTGACATGTCTGGTGGGTATGCTCCTCCATTTGCGGCAGTAGCCTCTTTATCGTTAGCATAAGGGCTAACAAAATTGTCCGACGGTCTTGCAGGTCTATCAAACATTTCTCCATCATCGTTCGGTCCATCTCTTACTTCAAATTGTGAAGCTATAATTTTTACTTGTTCTTTGCTAAATTCTGGACCGCCTGGTTGTGATAGATTTCTGTAGCTCAAATGTTTCATTGAATGACAAGAAGCGCAAACTTCTGTATATACCTGGTAACCTCTTTGTAAGGATGCTCTATCAAATGTTCCAAAAAATCCTTTAAAACTCCAACCAGGATTCATCGGTTTAGCTGCTTTCTCTGCAGAAAAAGAACTAATACTTATTAGATTAGATATGATTAAAAAAAAAAAGATAATCACAAACTTTTTCATAGTTTATCTTTTTTTTGCCTTACTGCAGAAGCACTTACTGCTCCACCTAGGACCGGTTCTGTGATGCTTAATGGTACATCTAAGACTTTTTCTTTTCTGCTTAATATTGGTAAAATTATTAAAAAATGTGCAAAATAATATGCAGTAGCTACTCTTGCTACTAAAAGATAAATACCTTCTGCAGGCATTGCACCAACATATCCAAGTATCAAAACGTCAGCTACAAGGAACCAGTAGAATTGTTTATATAATGGTCTAAAGATAGCAGATCGTGTTTTTGAAGTATCTAGCCACGGAAGTATGACTAAAATAAATAAAGCACCAAACATTGCAATTACACCCAAAAGTTTGTCGGGGACCGATCTTAAAATTGCATAAAAAGGAAGTAGATACCATTCTGGAACTATATGTGCTGGCGTAACCATTGGATTTGCTTCAATGTAATTGTCTGCGTGACCAAGAATATTCGGTGAGTAAAAAACAAAGAAAGCAAAAACTATTAAAAAAATTAATAATGCAAATAAATCTTTTATAACTATGTATGGGTGAAAAGGAACAGTATCTTTAGATGGTTTTTTTAAATCAATACCAATAGGGTTGTTGTTGCCTGGCACGTGAAGAGCCCAAATGTGAAGCACTACAAGACCTAATATTAAAAATGGTATCAAGTAGTGTAGACTAAAAAAACGAGTTAAGGTAGGGTTGTCTACAGAATAACCTCCCCACAACCATGTTACTATACTTTCTCCAACTAATGGAATTGCACTAAAAAGATTTGTAATAACTGTTGCTCCCCAAAAGCTCATTTGACCCCAAGGTAAAACATACCCCATGAATGCTGCAGCCATCATGAGTATGTATATTATCATTCCTAAAATCCATATTATTTCTCGAGGCGATTTATAAGAACCATAATACAAGGATCTGAATATATGAATATAAACAGCTAAAAAGAACATTGATGCTCCATTTGCGTGGACGTATCTTATAAGCCATCCGTAATTAACGTTTCTCATAATATGTTCTACACTTCCAAACGCTAAGTCTGCATGAGCGACATAATGCATTGCCAAAATTAATCCTGTTACAATTTGAGTAATTAAACAAAAAGTTAATATTCCTCCAAAGGTCCACCAATAGTTTAGATTCTTTGGTGTTGGATAATCAGTTAAATGCTTCCCTAGCGTTAAGAGAGGCAAACGGTCGTTAAACCATTTTCCGAATTTCGAACTAGGAGTATATTCGTGATCGCTCATTAAATTAACCAATCTTTATAGTATTAATATTTACAAATTCGTATTTAGGCACTTCCATGTTTGTTGGGGCAGGTCCTTTTCTTATTCTTCCTGAGGTATCATAATGTGAACCATGGCACGGGCAAAACCACCCGCCATATTCACCCTTATCGCCCAATGGCACACATCCTAAATGTGTACAGACACCTAACATAACAAGCCACTCTGGATTTTTGGCTCTATCCTCATCTTTTTCAGGATGTTTTAGTTCATCTACGTTAACATCTCTTGCTTTTGCAATTTCTTCGTCAGTTCTTCTTCTGATAAAAACTGGTTTTCCTCTCCATAAAACTGTTATGGACTGACCCTTTTCTACATTGCTAATATCAACTTCTGTGCTGGCTAAAGCTTTTACAGATGCATCAGGGTTCATTTGGTCGATTAAAGGCCAAATAGTAGCTCCCACTCCAACAGCTCCAACTGCATAGGTTGCTGTAAAAATAAACTCTCTTCTTTTGACTTTCTTTTCTGACATTTAAATTTAAAATTAATAATATCTAATATATGATTTCATATAATAAAAAAGCATAATATTTCCACTGATAGAATGACACATTATAAAGCCAATTTTGCTCCCAAAATAGCCTTATATGAGCCAGACATACCTCAAAATACAGCTGCTATTATTAGAACTTGTGCTTGCCTAGGTGCACAGTTAGAAATTATTGAACCATGCGGTTTTCTTCTTAGCGACAAAAGATTTAAAAGGGTTGTTATGGACTATATGGACACTAAAAATATAAATTTTTATCAAAGTTATGTAGAATTTTTCGAAGCTAAATCAAATGACAGGGTAATTTTAATTACAACCAAAGCGAAAAAATTATATACTAATTTTAAATTTAACATAAGTGATACTTTGCTTTTTGGTAAAGAAAGTGCTGGTGTTCCAAAAAAAGTTCATGATTTATTGAAACAAAAAATAAAAATTCCTATGGTAAATAAAAAAAGATCACTTAACTTGTCTACATCAGTTGCTATAATTTTGGGTGAAAGCATAAGACAGCTTAACATTTAAAATGGAAATTAGTTCAAAGAAAAATATTGTTAAAAACTGGTTTGTAATTTTACAAGACATTATTACTAACGATATTGAAAAATTAGAAAATAAAAAAAATGTTTTTAAAATTAAAAATTGGTCAAGAGGACAAAACGAAGGAGGTGGACAATTTCGAATTTTTGAAAATGGTAAGCTTTTTGAGAAAGTTGGTGTAAATTTTTCAGAGGTTTACGGTAAGTTTCCTAAAAAATTTAAAGGACAAATTCCTGGAACAAAAAAAAATTCAAATTTTTGGGCATCAGGTATATCAGTAGTTATGCATATGAAGAATCCTCACATACCCGCTATGCATTTCAATACAAGATATATTGTTACATCTCATGGGTGGTTTGGAGGAGGCATGGACGTAACGCCATGTTTAAGTGATGAAAATTTAAAAAAATGGCTTCATAATGAGCTTAAAAAAACATGTAACAAGCATAACAAAAATTATTACAAAAAGTATAAAAAGTGGTGTGAAAAATATTTTTTTTTACCCCATAGAAATGAGGAGAGAGGAATTGGTGGTATTTTTTTTGATTACAAAAAAGGAAATTGGGAGAAAGATTTTGCATTTGTAAGAGATGTGGGATTATCATTTACAAAAATATTTAATGAAATAATAAAAAAAAAAAGAAAAAATAAATGGACAACAAAACAAAAAGAGCTTCAATTTTTAAAAAGAGGTAGATACGTTGAGTTCAATCTTTTATATGATAGAGGTACTAAATTTGGATTACAAACGGGAGGGAATGTAGAGGGAATATTAATGTCCTTACCTCCAGTAGCTAAATGGAAATAAGATGGAAAAAGAACCCATAACTGTAACTGGTTTGGAAAAACTAAAAACCGAATTAGTTTTTTTAAAAGAAAAAAAAAGACCAGAGATTGTTGCAGCTATATCTGAGGCAAGATCACATGGAGATTTAAAAGAAAACGCTGAGTATCATGCAGCCAAAGAGCAACAATCTTTAAATGAAGGAAGAATAGAGGAAATCAACGATATAATTGCTCGTGCAAATGTCATTGATGTAACAAAACTTACTAACGATGGCAAGGTAATTTTTGGTTCAACAGTTTATTTAATAAATTTAGATACTGATGAAAAAATTGATTATAAAATTGTTGGAAAAGATGAAGCAGATTTAAAAAAAAAATTAATTTTTTTTAAATCGCCCATAGGAAAAGGTTTGATAGGAAAAAATAAAGGAGATCTAGTAGAAATTAATACACCAGCAGGTATTAAAAATTTTGAAATTAAAGATGTAAAATATGTTTAATTTTTTAATATTTTTTTTAAATTTTTATCAGAGATTTTAAAATTATTATTAATCCAGACATTCTCTATTTCTTTTAATTTCTCTCCTACAATTTCTCCCTCGGGAATACCAAAATCTTTAATTAGATCACTTCCTGTTATGGGTAATTTAGGCAATTCTTTATTTTTAAAATAATTAATTTGATTAACTAAACTATTATCGAATTTTTTAGAAGTAAATATTTTGTAATTTAAAATATCAGTTAGTCCCTCTTTGCCATTAAAATAAAATATTTTCCAAAGATTTCGAGACGAAAGTTTAAAAGGTAATTTCTTATTAAAATAAAACTCTTTAATAAATTTTATTCTTTTTTGATTTTTTTTTGAAATATTAAATTTATAAAAAAAATAATCAGAATTATCTGTATCATCTAGTATCAAAAGTGATAATAAAAACGCAAAATCTAGACTATGTAAGTTTAATTTTGTGTAATCGTTTAACTTCTTAAATAATTCAATTTGTTTAAATTCTGGAAATACTGTGGAAATTATCTCGTAAGAAAAATCATTTTCGCATAATTTTATAAAACATTTTGATTTAAAAGTTTTTTTCAATTCGTCTAACAATCTCTCTGATGATAACTTTTTTACACCTACGATATTTTTTTTAATTATTTTTTTAACTGCTAAGCTATGGTCATTTTTGCTATATAATGCAAAAAATCTGAAATACCTTAATATTCTTAAATAATCTTCTTTTATTCTTTGTTCTGGCTCTCCAATGAATTTTATTAATCCGTTTTCTAAATCTTTTTTCCCATCAAAAGGATCAAATAAATTTCCATTAATATCTGCATATATGGAGTTGATAGTAAAGTCGCGTCTTTCAGCGTCTTTAATCCAATCAGTTGTGAATTCTATTACTGCATGGCGTCCATCAGTTTTAATATCACTTCTTAAAGAAGTAATTTCAAATTTATCGTTTTCTATTAAAGCTGTAATTGTTCCGTGTTCAATGCCAGTCTCAAAAAATTTTAAATTTTTGTTTTCAAGAGCTTCTTTTACCTTTGTTGGCTCTATATTTGTTGCTAGATCAATATCATCAACTTTTTCATTATTAATTATTTTTCTTACACAGCCCCCGACATATCTTACCTCGGCTTCATTTGAATAGCTCTCAATAGCATGAAAAATTTTTTCTACATTTGTATCTTTTCTTAACCTGGTAAATCTTTGGTTGATAGTGTTTAGATTTTTTGTTGAAGAAAAGATTTTATTTATAATACTTAGCATATCTGGCTGGGGCGCTAGGATTCGAACCTAGGAATGGCGGTACCAAAAACCGCTGCCTTACCACTTGGCTACGCCCCAAAAATTATTTATTTTATATTGCAACTTTTTATATAATTTTAGTTATAATACACAAACAATTATTTAATTTCCTTTTATAAATTTTCAACGCGTTTTTTGCAAATTTATTTGAATTAAAGTACATAATTATTGCAGATCCAGAACCCGTCATTCTTACAAAATTAGCTTTTTCGTTTTGATTAAGTAAATTTTTAATTTTTTTTAAAGCTGGGTATAAATTAAAGGCGCTTTTTTCTAAGTCATTTTTGCCATTAAGAATCACATTCTTAACAATTTTTTCTTTTGATATGTTAAATTCAGATTTAGAAAAAGTTTTATTTGATGAATATATTTTCTTAGTTGAACAACCAAAGGCAGGTTTCACAATTAAGATATGATATTTTTTAATATCCGTAACTTCTTTGATAGATCCATCTCTATATAAAATTTTTGGCTTACTATTCAACCCTAGAATAACATCAGATCCAATTTTTAGAGAATATTTTTTTAATTTTTTCAAATTTATAAGCTTTTTTTTGTAGAAATATTTTAATATATTTGCAGCATTCATTGACCCGCCTCCCATACCAGATTGAAGCGGAATTTCTTTTTTAACCAGAATTTTATATTTATTTTTTAAAACATTATCTTTATCTAGCAAGCTAAGTAACTTTGAAACTGTATTTTTTTTTGTAATTTTTTTTGAAAATTTTCCTATAAATTTAACTTTATGATATTTTGATTTTGACTTATTTATATAAATTTTATCTGATAAATTAACAAAACAAACAAGGGACTCAATTAAATGCAATTTTTTTTTTTTTGATTTCCTGATTATATTTAAATTAAGATTGATCTTTGCTCGAGAATTAATTCTATAAACTCTCATTGTTTTTATGATAAGCCGTTAATTAATTTTGCCTTTATTTTTTCTATCATTTCTTTTTCAGCATCATCCATTTTTAGTACACTATTCCAAAAATATTGTGCTTGAATTTTTCTATCCAGTTTCCATAGAATATCTCCATAATGGTGATTAACTATAGGATCGTTCGGCATTAATTCTAAAGCTCTTCTCATGTATTTTTCGGCATCGTTATATTTTCCTACTAGAAAATACCCCCACCCTACTGAATCAATTATATAAGGGTCATTTTCATTTTCTTTATAAGCTTTCTCCAACATCAATATAGCTTTATTAATATTTTGATTACGCTCCAGCCATGAGTAAGCTAAGTAATTTAATACATAAGAATTGTTTGGTATTATTTTTAATGCATCCAATAAATCTTTATCTGATTTTTCATATTTTCCTATTCTTTCAAAACTTCCACCTCTCCTGTAAAGTAAGTCTGCGTAATTTAAATCATCTTTGTCCATAATATTCATTACAGATGTATATAACTCAATTGCCTTCTCATATTTTTTTGAATTTTTATAAATAGTTGCAAGATCAAATAAAACTTTAGTTGATGGATTTTTTATATTTTTGAAATTTTTTTCAATATATTTTAAACCCTCTTCTTTATTTGTTTTTTCAGTGATTATCTTTGCTTCTTGCTTAATTTTGAACCAATAATAAAGATCATCTTTTGAATTAAATAATTGTAAAACTTTTAAACTTTGGTCATAATTTTCATTTAGAAAATAGTTATCTGCCATTAAGGATAAATTAATTTTAAATTTTTTATTTAAAAAATATGAGATATTTAGGTAAAAATTTGATTGTTCATATTCATCTTGGGATGAATATAAATTTGAAACTAAGTAAAAAAACTCAGCTAAAATATCATTTTCATTATTACAAGAAAAAATTTCTTTTATTTCGCTAAAGTTGCTCTTATCAATCCATGATTTTGTTTGTAATATTATTAAGTTGCTCGACAACTCATCTATTTCAAATGATATTTCTTTAACTAAATCAAATCTTTTTTTATGAATAAGATAATTAACATAAAAAAATAAATATCTTGAATAATCGGCAGCCTCTGAACTTTTTAATTTACCAAAGTAATCTAGGGTCTTTGGATTATTTAAGTAACAACTTTGAAATGCATTATTAATGGCTACTAAATTACCGAAATTAGATTTGAAATTACTCATTTTTTTTTCTTTAAACGTATATGCATAATCTCTTAGTGTTTCATAAATAACTTTTTCAAATGTGCCGTCTTCGGTATATTTAGCTATACTATTTAGGTATATTTTAGTTTTATCGAAATTTTTTTTATTAATACTGTCTATTAATAAAATCAATTGGGCCTCAAAAAATTCTGATTTTTTTTTGTTCTTTAAAAACTTTATCTCTTGGATGGCCCTGTCTACATTTTGATTAAGTACAAGTGAGAAAATCAATCTCCTAAAATACTCATCGTGTTTATTTAATAGTTGTTTTGAAGATTTTAAATATTTAAGAGCCTGTTCATTTTTTTGATTATTGTGAGAAATAATCCCTGAAAAATAATTTGACAATTCTTTAGAATTAAAATCTTTAGAATAAATATTTTTAGATTTCGCCCCAAGGGGGAAAAAAATAAAAAATATAATTAGGATTATTTTTAAGTTTTTTGCTATCATTTAAAAATGGTTAATAAAGAAATTTTAAATGAAGCGTTTTTAAAATCAATAGAATCTGAATATATTTTTGATAACGCGCCAATAAATCGCTTAAAAAAAAATGAAGAAAAGGATGGGATTGATCAAAAGTTGATTGATCTAAAAGAAAAAATAAAATCAATTGAGGATTGTGAACTTAAAAAATTTGCAAAAAATATAGTTTTCAATGACGGCAATCCAAAAAGCCAAATTATGTTAGTGGGGGAAGGTCCAGGAGAAAAGGAGGATATACAAGGTAAACCATTCGTTGGGGAAGCCGGGATACTGCTTAATAAAATGTTAAATGCAATTAAAATTAAAAGAGAAGATGTTTATATAACAAATGTCGTTAACTATAGACCTCCGAATAATAGAAAACCTGAAATTTCAGAAATCAATAGATATTCAGTTTTTTTACGTGAACACATTTCAATTATAAACCCAAAAATATTAATATTAATGGGTAGTACAGCTATGGAAGCTATATTTGGTCAAAAACTAAAAATTTCAAAAGAGAGAGGTAAATGGAAAGATACAATAATTAATCAAAAAACTTATTTAAGTATTTTGACTTTCCATCCAGCTTATTTATTAAGACAACCTGACCAAAAAAAGTTTTCTTGGGAAGATTTAAAAAATATAAGAAAAAAAATTGATGAATTGAAAATTAAAATTTAATGAAAAAAGTAATTGCTGGGGTTGATGAGGTTGGTAGAGGAAGTTTGGTAGGCCCAGTTTTTGCAGCTACAGTAATATTTAAAAAAAATGTGGATAAAAAAAAAATTAAGGACTCAAAAAAGCTTTCAAAAAATAAGAGAAACTTATTAGAAAAATATATTAAAAAAAATAGTATTTGGACGATTGGTTCAGCTTCATTAAAAGAAATTGAGAAATTAAATATATTGAATGCAAGCTTACTAGCTATGGAAAGGTCAATAAAAAAACTTAAATCTAAACCATCTTTAATCATGATTGATGGCAATAAATTACCAATAATGAATGGTTATAAATTAAAGTCTATAGTTAAGGGTGACCAAAAAGTACCTGAAATTTCAGCAGCATCCATTATTGCTAAAGTTTCTAGAGATAGACTTATCTCAAAAATGTCAAAAAAGTTCGTAAAATATGGCTGGAATAAAAATTCAGGCTACGGCACAAAACAGCATTTGAAAGCGATTAAAAAATTTGGTGTAACAAAGCATCACAGAAAAACGTTTGTCCCTATACACAATATATTGAGTCTCAAAAAAATTTCGTAACAAGAAGAGTCTTTTTTTTTCAATCACCGGTTGACGACGATTCTAGTCTGGAGTCTAATTAAATTTTAAAAAAATGATGTTAAAAAATTTACATAACAAGATTTTAAATGCGGACTGTCTAAAAGAGTTAAAAAAAATTCCTGACGAAACATTTGATTTAATTTTTGCAGATCCTCCATATAATTTACAATTACAAAATAGCTTAGTTAGACCTGATAGATCAAAAGTAAATGCTGTAAATGACAAATGGGATCAGTTTGAGAGTTTTAAAACATATGATAAATTCACATCAGATTGGTTAAACG
Organism: uncultured Pelagibacteraceae bacterium; assembly: GCA_902582315.1. Lineage (GTDB taxonomy): Bacteria > Pseudomonadota > Alphaproteobacteria > Pelagibacterales > Pelagibacteraceae > Pelagibacter. Next base: position 111,734 of record CACHRP010000001.1, on the reverse strand, counting down.
AATGTAAAAGAGTATTAAAGAAAAATGGATCTATTTGGGTAATTGGAAGTTATCATAATATATTTAGAGTAGGAAAAATAGTTCAAGATTTAGGTTTTTGGATATTGAATGACGTAATCTGGAATAAAAATAATCCAATGCCAAATTTTAGGGGTACAAGATTTACAAATGCACATGAAACTTTGATATGGGCATCTAAAAGCAAAAAATCAAAATATACATTCAATTATCAATCAATGAAATCTTTTAATGATGACCTGCAGATGAGATCAACATGGAATTTACCTATATGTAATGGTAGAGAAAGATTGAAAAATAATGGAGTGAAAGTTCATTCTACTCAAAAACCAGAAGCCTTGCTTCATCGGATTATATTAGCCTCTTCAAATAAAAATGATTTTATATTTGATCCTTTTTTAGGATCGGGCACAACAGCAGTAGTTTCGAAAAAACTAGGTAGATCATACTTTGGTATTGAAAAAGAAAAAATTTATTATGAAGCTGCAAGTAAGAGACTACAAAATACAAAAGAAATTAAGGATGAATATTTAGATGTAATTCAAAATAATAAATCAAAACCAAGAATTCCTTTTGGATCTTTAATTGAATTAGGTGTAATTAAACCTGGAGTAGAAATTTATGATAAAAAAAAAGAGATTTACGCAAAAGTTATGGTTGATGGAAGTATAAAATATAAGAAAAATGAGGGATCAATTCACAAGGTAGCTGCTAAAATATTAGGGTCTGAAAGTTGCAACGGTTGGACCTATTGGCATTATCAGTCAGGAAAAATCTTAAAACCTATCGATGATCTTAGACAACGATTAAGACCAAGAAGTTAGTTGCTATAAACATTTCCCAAATAATTTTTTAAAAATTTGTCATTTTTAGAAAGATATTTTAAACAAATGTTTCTTAAAATAATATTTAAAGGATTTGATAAATGAAATGCAAAATTATTGAGATTAGATCTTAAATTTACCTGTTTAGTCCTGAAAACTCTATTTTTATAATAATTTGAGTTATTGTTCCTCAAATCATAAAAAAGCTCGTTTGCAGATTCTATTGATTGTGATGCACCCTGTGCAAATGAAGGGGGAAATGAAAAAAATGCATCCCCAGTTAAAAAAATATTATTTGATTTTGGTATTAGAAATTTTTTGCTCACAAAAATTGGAAAACATTTAATTTTTTCAACTTTTTCAACTAGATTTAAATTTGATTTAGAGGAAATTTCATTTAATAAATTTTTCTTAAAGGTATTATCATTTAATAAATCTTTGTTGATTAATTTCCTTTGTATAAATTGTTTTCTAATTATCGCTATAAAATTAAATTCTTTATTTTGATTAATAGGGTATATCACAAAATGAAAATTTGACCCTAGGTATAAAGAAATATCTAAGTTATTAAAATCTTTAATATTTCCTCTTAAAGCAATTGTATTGGCATACTCTGGCAGACCTTCTTTTTTAAATAATATTTGCTTTGTTTTCGAATAAACACCATCGGCTGCCACCAAATAATCAAATTCATCAGTTTTATTATCTGAAAATAAAAGCGATGCTTTATCTCCTTGCTTAATATCATTAAGCTCACAATTCAAAATCAACTTATCTTTTGGAATTCCATCTAATAGAAATTCAATTAGCTTTGATCTTTTCAAGGTAGTATAATGGTTATTTTCATTATTGAACTTTGATAAGTCAATATCACATATTTTTTTTGAGTCTTTTGCATTTAGAAAATTGACTTTTTTGGGAAAGTAAAGTTGATTATTATTGAATTTATTAAAACCAATATTATTAAGCAACTTTATACTATTAACAGACAATTGTACCCCGTACCCATCATTTAGATCGATTGAATTTTTTCGTTCAAATATTTTATATGAATAAGATTTATTTTTTTCTATTAAGTTTGCAAAAAATAAACCTGAAATGCCTGCTCCAATTATAGCAATTTTTTTCATTTTTGGTGAGGTAACGAATTAAATATTTTTTTTGTAAATGAAGGTAAAATAAATTTATTAAAGTTTGATTTATCTAAAAGAAAACTATTTTTTATTGTTTTTCTTCTATTATTTTCATTAATTATTATTTTCATATTCATATTTGATAGTTTAATATTTATTTTTTTTTCGACCGATAGTTTATATTTTTCTTCGTTAATTTCATTCATTGGAAAAATGACTAAATTCTTTAAAAAGTTAAATTTTTTATTTTTTATTACTAAATATTTATTTTTACGTTTGTATACCTGAGCCTCAAAAAATTTAGTTTTTTTTAATTTATTATTTGTAATTATTGCAAAATCTTTTTTTTTATAAGCTTTACAATAGGTGGTTAATGGACACGAATTACATATTGGTAATGATGGTCTACAAATTAAGGCCCCTATTTCCATTATTGCTTGAGCATAATCACTTGATCTTTTTGAATTTAAAAAGAAACTTTTTTTTTCAATTAAATTTTCTTTAGATATTTGAGCTTTATTTTTTAATAAGAAAACTCTTTTTAATATTCTTTCAACATTGCCATCCAATGGAATATAGGGCTTATTATGTGCAATAGACAAAATTGATCTTGATGTATATTCTCCAATACCTGGGAGAGCTTTGAGTTCTTCTAAATCTTTAGGTAAATTTCCACGATATTTTTTTATTAATATAGTTGCTGTCTTCTTCAGATTTTTTGCTCTTGAATAATAGCCAAGACCCTCCCAATATTTAAGTACTCTATTTTCGTCTGCAATAGCTAAAGATTTGAGATTTGGAAATTTTTTAATAAATCTATTAAAAAATGGAATAACTGTTTTCATCTGGGTTTGTTGAAGCATAAACTCACTTACTAAAGTAAAATATTCACGTTGTTTTTTTGTATTAATTCTTCTCCACGGTAAAGGTCTTTTATTATTATCGTACCAATGTAGAATTTTTTTTGGTATGTTATGTTTATTCATATGCAATATAAATCCAATTCTAAGCAGAGATATAGATCCATTCAAGGACTAAGATCTTTTAAAGATACTTTACCAACAAAAGTTAAAAAAATTTTAAAAAAGAAAGGTCATATCTTTTCAGAAACTCTGGATAATTGGAGGTACATTGTGGGTGATGAGTTATTTAAGGTATGCTACCCAAAATCGTTCAAAAGTTCTAATAAATTTGGCGCAAGCACTCTCAGCATAATGGTAAAAAGAGGTCATGAGGTTGAAATGGAGTATTCAAAAAATGAAATTATAGAAAAAATTAATATATACTTTAATGACAGAATAGTCGAAAAAATTAAATTAATAACTTTTGATGGTAGCCAAAAAATTTTCAAAAGAGAAATAATAAAAGATGTGACAAAAAATCAATATACAAAAAAAATCACAAATATTAAAAATGAAAAAATAAAAAATTCACTTTTAGAATTAAGTAAACTAATTAAAAATAATGAAAAATAAAATTTTCACTTTATTACTATTTTTTTTTTTAAATCATAGTCTAAGTGCAAGTGAAAAAATAAAGCCTATTATAGAGGGAAATGTAAATGCAAAAGTAAAAATTATAGTTTATGAGTCCCTAACTTGCTCTCATTGCGCCAACTTTCATAAAAACGTATATCCAAAACTAAAGGATGAATTTTTAGATAAAGGTTTGGTGTCAATAGAATTTAAAAATTTTCCACTAGATATTGCAGCTTTAAACGCATCAAAATTGGCTCATTGTAAAAATGATGGTAAAGCGAATGTTCTTCATTTTTTATACTTAAAGCAAGAAGATTGGATAAAAGGAAATACTATTGAAAAATTAAATTTAAATCTTAAAAATATCGTTAAAAATCAAAATTTTAATTTAAATTTTGATAGTTGCATAGCAGATAAAAATATTGAAGATCACGTGCTGCAAGATCGAATCGAGGGAGCAAAAAAATTTAAAATAAATGCTACTCCTACGATAATAATTAATGATAAAAAGTTTGAAAAAGCCTTAAACTTTAAAAACTTGAAAAAAGCCCTGGAAAAACTGATATAGTCCCCGAATGGAGTTTAAAAAAATCCAGTTAAATGGTTTCAAATCATTTGCTGAAAATACAACATTCATAATAGATAAAGGTTTAACTGGAATAGTTGGACCAAACGGTTGCGGAAAATCAAATATCGTAGAATCTTTAAGATGGTGCATGGGTGAGACATCAGCAAAAAGTATGAGAGGTTCCGGTATGGAAGATGTTATATTTTCTGGAACTTCCAATAAACCATCAAAAAATTTAGCTGAGGTTACAATTTCACTTTCAAATCAAAACAAAGATGGCCCAAATCAATATAAAGATTTAGAATCCATTGAAGTAAAACGTAAAATAGAAAAAGATAAAGGATCAAAGTTTTATATTAATGAAAAAGAAGTGAGGGCAAAAGATGCTCAAATGTTTTTTGCAGATTTGTCTACCGGTGCACACTCTCCATCAATAATAAGCCAAGGTAGAATAGGAGCCCTTGTTACCGCAAAACCTACAGACAGAAGAGCAGTATTAGAGGAAGCTGCTGGTATAGCAGGTTTACATGTGAGAAGACATGAAGCAGAGTTACGATTAGATGCTGCTGAAAATAATTTAAAGAGAGCAGATGAGTTGCGAAGACAACAAGAAAGGCAATTACAAAATTTATTAAAACAAGCTGAGGAAGCTACAAAATATAAAAATATTTCTGAAGATATTAAAAAGATTGAAGCAGGCCTCTATTATTTAAAACTAAGAGATATTGACAATGAAATTAAACTTGAAAAAGAGATAAACAATGAAGCAGACAACGAAGTAAAAGGTTTTAATGAAAAATTAGAATTAATACAAAAAAAAATTGATGACGAAACTGAGAAAGTAAATCCTATAAGAGATAAAAATTTTGAAATTTTATCAAAAATTCAAAGATTAAATCTTGAATTAAAAGGATTAGATGAAGAAAATGAGAGAATTAAAAGCGAAATAGAGGAAATAAAAAGCTCTTTAAAAATTCTAGAAAATGATACTGACAGAGAAAAAAGTATAATTATAGACGCTAAATCTAACGAGAAAAGACTTAAGGAAGAAAAACAAGAACTTATTGATATAGACTCTAAATATTATGAAACTGAAAAACAGTCAAACGAGGATTTAGAAGTTGCAAAAAAGAATTTAAAACAAGAACAAGAGAAAGTTGATAATCTAATAAGCAATTTTGGTTCCGAAAATTTAAAGAAAAATCTACATACAATCAGGGAAATAAAAGACAACATTGATGAAATTATCAAGCTTGTTAAAGACAGAAATAATGATGATGCTATTAAAATTCTAGAGTCGTGCCAAATAACCATTGGTTATTTAACCCAGACAATAAATGAGAATGATGATGATAAAAAGTTATCTAATCTTTCTGAAAAAAATGCAAATATAAAAAAATTACAAGAAATATATGCAGATAATTATAGTAAAAACCAAAATCTAAAAAAAGAGTCTATTAAAAGAAATGAAAGAATAAATACTATTGAAAATGAGGTTAATAGTTGGAAAAATTTATTTCTGAATTCAGAAAAAAAAATAAATGAATTGAATGAACGTAAAAAAACTCTTAATCAAAAATTAGAAGAACTAGATAAACAACCGCAAACACAAGCTGAAAAAAAAGGACAAATTTCGGAAAGTTTAAGAGTTTCGGAAAATGAAAAAAAAGAAAATGAAGTTTTGATCGATCAAATAGATAATCAAATAAATGACTATAGAAACGAATTGAATGTTACAAAAGAATCATCAATAGAAATTAGGGAGAGAAAAGCAAGCTCAACTGCAACTATAGAGGGTCTTGATAAAAGAAGAACTGATTTATTGGATAGAATAGATACTGACTTAAACCTAAATGAAGAAAATCTGTTGGGTTTTTCAAATCTTGAAAAACAAGATGAATTTCCAGATGCAGTCACTCAAGAGGAACTTTTGGACGCTAAAAAGAGAGAAAGAGAAAAATTAGGATCAGTAAACTTAAGAGCAGATGAAGAAACCAGCAAATACGAAATTGAAATAAAAAAAATGGAAAATGATAGACAAGACTTAGTTCAAGCAATTTCAAAACTTAAAGACAGTATAAGTGAATTAAATCAAAAAGGAAGGGAAAGGCTCTTAGAAGCTTTTGAAAAAGTTAATAGAAAATTTAATGAGGTTTATACAAAATTATTTAATGGTGGAAGTGCTAAACTTGAACTTGTAGATTCTGATGATCCTCTTGAAGCTGGTTTAGAATTATTAGTAAGCCCCCCAGGAAAAAGACTTCAATCTATTACTCTGTTGTCAGGAGGTGAGCAAGCATTAACGGCTTTATCACTTATTTTTGCTGTTTTTTTAACTAACCCTGCACCAATTTGTGTTCTAGATGAAGTTGATGCACCGCTAGATGATGCGAATGTTACAAGATTTTGTAATTTACTTGAGGAACTTACGAAAATTACTCACACAAGATTTGTAATTGTAACCCATCATGCTTTAACAATGTCAAAAATGAACAAACTTTACGGTGTTACAATGCCTGAAAAAGGTATCAGCCAACTAGTAGCTGTTGATTTACAGAAAGCTGAGAGTATGGTCGCTTAATAATGACCAAAGAAAAATTTAAAACTCGCCTAGAAATTGCAAAAAAAAAGTTATCTGATGATGAAAACAAAAATAGCGATAAAAAGACCTCACTTTTAGGGGTAGCATTCAAAATGAGCACTGAACTTGTGGCCGCAGTTCTGGTGGGTAGTATTATTGGGTTTATTTTTGATAGCTGGTTTGGTACTAAACCATGGTTAATTTTAACATTTTTTTTTGTAGGAGTTATAGCGGGCGTTCTGAACGTAGTAAGATCTGCAAAAAATATGCAAAAGTAAAATATTATGGCTACAAACCCAATGCACCAATTCAATGTTTATAGAATTGGTCCAGAAATAAAAATAGATCAAATAGATATTTCGTTTACTAACGCGAGTTTATTCATGGTAATAAGCTCATTAATTATTTTGATTATATTCAATTTAGGTTCTGTAAAAAAAAATATCATACCGAATAAAATTCAGTTGCTTGCTGAGCTAAGCTATACTTTCATTTCAAAAATGATCAGTGATACTGCTGGTTCGAAGGGAAAGCCATATTTTGGATTTATATTTTCATTATTTATGTTTGTTCTATTTTGTAATATGTTAGGAATGTTGCCTTATGCTTTTACAGTAACTAGTCATATAATAGTTACCTTTGTCCTAGCAGCATTCATATTTATTGGGGTAACTGTAATAGGTTTTTTAAAACATGGTCTTGGTTATTTGAAATTATTTGTTCCAAGTGGAGTTCCAATTGTTTTATTGCCTTTAATTGTAGTAATAGAAGTTATTTCGTATCTAAGTAGACCAATAAGCCTATCTGTAAGACTTTTTGCAAACATGATGGCTGGTCATACAATGATGAAGGTTTTCGGGGGATTTGTTATAAGCCTCGGATTAGTTGGTGGATGGCTTCCACTAGGTTTTTCGGTTGCATTAACTGGTTTGGAGATATTAGTTGCTTTTCTTCAAGCATATGTATTTGCAATTTTAACATGCATATATTTAAATGATGCATTAAATTTACACCATTAAACAAAAAGGAGGAATAATGGAACTAGAAGCAGCAAAAATGATCGGAGCAGGTCTGGCAGCAATAGCATTAGCTGGAGCTGGAGTGGGTATTGGAATTATATTCGGTAACTATCTTTCAGGAGCTATGAGAAATCCGTCTGCAGCTCAAAAACAATTCCCAAATTTACTATTAGGTTTCGCGTTAGCTGAGGCTACTGGTTTATTTGGACTAGTTGTAGCATTGATTATTTTATTCGCATTTTAAATAATGCATAAAAAATTAGTTTTATATTTATTACTTTCGATCATTGCATTTTTTTCAAATGTATATGGTGCGGAGTCACAAGGTATGCCACAATTAAACCCTGAGTTTTGGGTTTCACAAATTTTTTGGCTAATATTAACCTTTGGATTTTTATTAGTAATTTTATCTAAATTTATACTTCCAAAAATAAGTAATAATTTAGAATTAAGAAAATCACAAATTTTAGAGAACATAGAAACAGCCGAAAAACAAAAAATTGAAAGTGAAAATAAAATTAAAGAATATGAGACTTTAATTAATAACAGTAAAAACGAGGCTAGAAACTATTTCAATGAGGCTAGAAAAAAAATAATTCAAGATATAGATAAAAAAAGAGAAAAAATTGAAGAGGAGATAAACTTAGAGATAAAGAATGCTGAAAAAGAAATAGTTGAACTAAAAAAAAGTTCGCCAGAAAAGATAAACAAAATTGCAACTGAAACATCAGCGCAATTAATTAAGCAATTGATTGGTGAAGAAATTAATAATAGCAGTATTTCTGCTATTGTTGAAGATCTCTCTAAAAAAAATAAAGGTAAATATTATGGCAATTGATGCAACATTTTGGGTAGCGGTATCTTTTTTTATTTTTGTAGCTGTTCTTGTTTACTTTAAAATTCCTCAAAAGGTAAATGAAACTTTAAATAAACTTATTTCAGATATTAAAAACGAAATTGATGAAAGTGAGAAATTACGAGAAGAGTCAAAAGTCATGCTAGATAATGCACAAGCTAAATTAGATAGTGCTAAATCAGAAGTGAAGGAAATCTCAGATAGAGCTAAACAAGATAGCGAAAAACTTATTATAGAGATGAATGATAAATTTCATAAAATTTCTGATATAAAAAAAAATTTAGCAAAATCTAAAATTTCACAAATGAAAGAGGTGGCGCTTAATGATATTAAAAAAGCATCAATCAGTATTGCTGTTGACTCTGTAAAAAAAGCAATATCAACATCAGTAGATAAATCTAAGCTGGATAATTTATTTTCAAAAGATTTAGAGCAAACAAAAAGTCTACTTAAAAAGATTAATTCTTAATCTAACTATAAATTAGTTACTTTTTTTCAAAATAATATAGATTAAATATTTATGGATTCTATTGTAATTGGTTCTGGTTTTGGTGGCATAGCAGCTGCTCTGCGGCTAAGGGCGAAAGGTCATAACGTTACATTGATAGAAAAACATAAAGATCTTGGAGGCAGAGCAAGAGTATTTAAAAAAAATGGTTTCACATATGATGGTGGACCAACTGTTATCACTGCTCCTTACCTTATTAACGAACTATTTGAATTGTTCAAAAAAAATCCGGAAAATTACATAAAACTGCAACCTCTCCAGACTTGGTATCAATTTGTTTTTGAGGATAAGACAAAATTTAATTATTCAGGAAATGAAAATGATATGAAAAAGCAAATTGAAAATATCAGCAAAGAAGATGTCGAGGGTTATTCGAACTTAGTAAGTTTCACAAAAAAAATTTTTGATAAAGGCTTTACCGAACTAGCTGATGTGCCATTTAATAAACCATTTGTAATGATTCAACAGTTGCCGGCTTTATTAAAGTTAAAAAGCTATAAATCAGTTTATTCCTTAGTTTCATCTTATGTTAGAAATGAGAAGCTCAGGAGAATGTTGAGTATGCACCCATTATTAGTAGGCGGAAACCCTTTTACTACGACATCAATATATGGATTAATTTTATATTTAGAAAAGAAATGGGGAATTCATTATTCTATGGGTGGAACCGGAAATATTATAAGTGGGCTCGAAAAATTGATGAGTGAAGTAGGAATTAAGATAATTAAAGGTCAAGAAGTAAATAAAATAACTTTAAAAGAAAAAAAAATAACAGGAATCCAATTGGATGATAAACAAAACATAAATGCTGACAACGTAGTATGTAATGCAGATCCACCTGCGGTATATGAAAATTTATTAAATGGTAGTAAGAGAAGTTCTTTACTATTTGAATGGAAAAAAAATAGAATGGAATATTCAATGGGATTATTTGTTTATTATTTCGGCACTAAAAAAACTTATGATTCAATAGAACATCACACAATAAAATTTGGAAATAAATATAAAGAACATTTAGACGATATATTTGATAATAAAAAATTAAATAATGATATAAGTTATTATTTACACAGGCCATCTGCCACGGATAAGTCTATGGCTCCAGAGGGTCATGATTGTTTTTATGTTTTAGTACCAGTTCCTAACAACCAATCTAATATTAATTGGAATATTGAAGGAGAAAAAATGAAAGACCTAGTAATAGATAAGATGGAAAGCGATTTAATGCCAGATTTGAGAAAAAACATTGTTGAGGACTTTTATCTAACACCTGATTATTTCGAAAAAGATCTTAATACGAAATATGGTTCTGGTTTTTCAATACAGCCAAAATTTTCACAGTCAGCTTATTTTAGATTTCACAATAAATCAGAAATTTATGATGGGTTATACTTTGTAGGAGCTGGAACACATCCTGGCGCAGGTGTCCCTGGCGTCCTATCATCCGCAAAAGTTCTTGATAAAATTTTATGATGACTAAAAGTCTTTTATCTATTCATGCAAAATCTTTTAGTTGGGCAGGTTTTTTTTTACCAAAAAATAAATATAAAGATAGTTCTGATTTATATGATTTTTGTAGAACATTAGACGATATTGTTGATCAAGATCTTGTACTTAACGAAAAAATTAAAAAATTTAATGCATTTAAAAGTGACTTTGAGAATAAAAACTTTGAGAATAAAAATATCAAAAAAATATACTTACTCATTCAAAAATTTAATATTGATAGGAAAATTATAAAAGATTTATTCGATGGAGTTGAAACAGATTTAAAAGAAAAGGTAACTTTTGATACAAAAAAAGATTTAATAATATATTCCTATCGTGTTGCTGGTACCGTTGGACTAATGATGGCGAAGATTTTGAATGTTAGATCTAAAAGTTCATTAATGTCTGCAATTGATTTAGGGATAGCAATGCAATTAACCAATATAGCGAGGGATGTATTAGAAGATAAAAATAGAAATAGGAAGTACATAAATTCTAATTTTGAGACAATAGAGGATACAATAAAATTTGCTGACATTTTTTATAAAAGATCTTTTAGTGCTATAAGTGAAATACCATTTTTAAGTAGATTTGCGATTTTAGTTGCAAGAAGAGTCTATAGAGAGATCGGGAACGAGATTTTAAAAAAGAAAAATATGGAAAATTATAAATCTGCAGGAAAAATTTATGTTTCGTCCTTAGGGAAGTTTAACCAAACAATTTTAAGTATTTTAGATATGTTTAACTTATATTATTCAAAAAAAGATAATGAAATTCAGAGAAAAGAACATGCTTTAATTAAAGAGGAAATAAATTTAGATGAAAGAATTTGATTATATTATTATTGGCGGTGGATGTGCAGGCTTATCTTTGGCATATGAACTTAATATAAACAAAAAGTTAGATAAGAAAACTCTAGCAATTATCGAAATTAGAGAGAAATATAAAAGAGATAAAACTTGGTCTTTTTGGAAAGTGGTTGATCATAATTTTGAGGATTGTGTTATAAAAAGCTGGAATAATTTTACAATTAACTCTCTTCACGGTTCTCATGAAATGGTAAATAAAAGATATCCATACCAAACTATTGATAGTGGTTTATTTTACAAAAAAGTAATAGATAGTTTGAAAAAGAATCAAAACATTCAATTTCTAAAGGATATAAATCAATTAAATACTAAAAATTCTTTTATATTTAATAGTATTTCAACTAATCAAATTCATGATTCTAATCTCTGGCAACATTTTAAAGGTATAGAGATTGAAACTCAAAAAAATATTTTTGATGATGAAATCTTCAACTTAATGGACTTCAATTGTGATCAAAGAAATAATGTGCATTTTTTTTATACTTTGCCTTTTGCAAAAAATAAGGCTTTAGTTGAGACTACATGGTTGTCCAAAATGAATGATAAAACTCTATATGATTATGATACGCAGTTAGAAAATTATATTAAAGAAACGCTTAAAATAAAAAATTACAAAATTAAATATGAAGAAGAGGGTGCAATACCCCTTTTTTACCCAATTAATAAAATCGAACAAAACAAACTTCACATTGGCTCAGCTGGATGTATGACGCGTCTAAGTACTGGTTATACCTTTTTAAATATTCAAGAGCATAGTAAATATATAACCAAAAATATTGAAATGATTAAAAAAGCGAAAATTTATCATATTGGAAAAAAATATGAATTTCTTGATAAGGTATTCTTGAATGTATTAAAGAGACATCCTGATAAAATGCCAAAAATATTTTTTGATATGTTTAATGGATCATCCGAGGTTGTAATTAAATTTCTTTCTAATAAAAGTAATTTTTTTGAAGATTTAAAAGTAATTTTCAAAATGCCTAAAATGCTATTTATTAAGAATATTTTTTAATAGAATGAATAGAATTAATTATTTACACTCTTTAATTTTTTTTAACATTTGTATTCTATTGTCAGCATTTGAATTTTTACATAATAACGATTTTTTAATTCTATCCTTATTTTTAATACTAAGTTTAGGGATATCCCACGGAGCGTTAGATCATTTAAAAGGAATGAGGTTATTGAAGATTTTAAAGCATGAAACAATTTATGTTTTTTATTTTTTTTATATTTTATTAGCATTTGTTGTAATTTTTGCTTGGATGATTCTACCTAAATTTTTATTATTACTTTTTTTAATCATTGCATCTTATCATTTTGGCAAAGAGGACTCGGAATTTATAAAATTAAATTCTAAAAATGATATAATTTACTTTTTTAAAGGAAGTTTAGTCATAGCCGCTCCATTATTGTTTCATAAAAGTGAAACTCTAAAAATTTTTATGGATTTAAATTTTAATGTATCTCAAAGTTTTTTTGTATCTAATGAATTTATTTATTTTTTAATTGGTTTAAGTTTTATATCAAATATAATTATTTCACTAAATAAGGATATTGATATTAAGGCTCTTCTTTTGATGGATTTTATATCTGTCTTATTAATAAATTTCTTTCTACAACCAATTTTAGCGTTTACAGTTTACTTTTGTTTTTTACACTCAATTAGACATTCATTTAAATTATCTAATGAACTTAATACTAATAATTTTGTTAAAGGTGTTAAAAAATTTATAATTAAAGCAGTTCCATTAACTATTTTAACTGCTATTTTATTCCTTGTATCGCTATTTTTGTTGAATAATTATTATATTTTAGATGCAGCAGTATCAAAAGTTATATTTATTGGTTTGGCGTCTTTAACCTTTCCGCATATATTGCTCGAATATTTAGTCGAAAAAAATGAAAAATAAAAACATAAATTTATTAGGATGGATATTGTTTATAATATCAGCGATTGGCTTTACTATATCAAGTATTGGTAGTTTCTGGGCAATGTTTGGTAGTCTTTTTTTTTTAGTAGCATGCCTTATATTTCTTATTCCATTTTTTAGAAAAGAAAGCGATGAAGATTAACGATTTAAAAATATACCTGGCATCACCAAGGGGTTTCTGCGCAGGTGTTGATAGAGCAATTGAAATTGTAAAAAAAAGTATTTCAAAATATGGTGCTCCAGTATATGTGAGACACGAAATTGTTCATAATAAACATGTTGTTGAGAGCTTAAAAAAAATTGGAGCCATATTTGTTGAGGAATTGGATGAAATCAAAGACAAATCTAGACCAGTAATATTTTCTGCTCACGGTGTACCAAAAAAAATCCCTAATGAAGCAAAAGAACTAAATATGGAATATATTGATGCAACATGTCCACTCGTTACCAAGGTACATAGAGAAGCTGAAAATTTATATAAAAATGGATCACATGTTCTTTTGATTGGCCATAAAAATCATCCTGAAGTAATAGGAACTATGGGTCAAATTCCATCTGATGGTATAGATCTAATTCAAAGTTTAGATGATGTGGATAAGTATACTAAAAAGAATAATAAAAAATTAGCGTTTATTACTCAGACAACTCTGTCCGTTGACGATACAAAGGATATAGTTGACGGATTAAAGAAAAAATTTCCAGAGATAAGAGAACCAAAAAAAGAAGATATCTGTTATGCGACTACTAATAGACAAGCTGCAGTTAAAAAAATCGCTAACAAATGTGATATGTTTTTTGTTATTGGAAGTAGAAATTCATCGAATTCTTTAAGACTGGTAGAGGTTGCAAAAAATTCAGGTTGTGAAAATTCTATCCTCCTACATTCAGAAAGCGATGTACCATTTGATAAAATTGATAAGTGTAAGAGCATAGGTATCTCTTCGGGTGCATCTGCACCAGAAGTATTAGTGGAACAGTTTTTAGATCAGATAAAAAAAAAATATAATATTTCTGTCGAAGAGGTTGAAATTGTAAAAGAAGACGTAACTTTCAAAATTCCTGGAAAATTAAATTAATGGCAGTTTTTACAAAAATAAATTCTAAGGATATAAAAAAAATAGAAAGTATTTTTAATCTTGGCTCAATTAATCAGGTAATAGGCATTAAAAAAGGAATAGAAAATACTAACTATATAGTCAAATTTAATAGCACAAAGTTTGTTTTAACAATTTTTGAAAAACGGGTAAAAACTAAAGATCTGCCATTTTTTATGAAGCTTATGTCAGGGCTTTCAAACTTAAACATCAATTGCCCAAGACCCATAAAAACAAAAAAAAATAGTTATCTTTTCAATATTAAGAAAAAAAAAGCTTGTCTTGTAAGTTTTTTGCAGGGTAATGATAAAAAAAATTTAACACCAAAAGATTGTTATATTTTGGGAAAGAATATAGCGATCTTACATAGAGCCTCAAAGAAATTAAACTTGCATAGAAAAAACTCATTAGGTGTAAAATCATGGTCCAAGTTAAATAAAAAGATTGATAAAAGAATTAACAAGCTATCAAAAAACTTCAAAAATATAATAGAGGAAAATATTTATAATATTGAAAAAAATTGGCCAAAAAAATTACCTCAAGGCGTTATACACGCTGATCTTTTCATAGATAATATATTCTTTTTTAGAAAAAAATTTTATGGTTTTATAGATTTTTACTTTTCTTCAACAGATTTTTATGCATATGAACTAGCTACTTGTATTAATGCTATATGTTTTAAAAAAAAGAAGAGTCAATATTTTCTTGACCTTAATAAATCCTCTAATCTTTTAAAAGGATATCAAAAAATAAGAAAATTAAATTCATCTGAAAAGAATAATTTTAATATTCTTTGTAAAGGTTCAGCACTTAGGTATTTGTTGACAAGATCATATGATTTTCTTAACACTCCAAAAACAGCATTAATAAAAGTAAAAGACCCAAAAGAATATTTTAAAAAACTTATTTTTCATAATAATTTATACGATTTTAAAAATTATATAAAATGATAAAGATTTATACAGACGGTTCATGTTTAGAAAATCCAGGCAACGGGGGTTGGGCTGCTATAATTATTATCAATAAAGAAAAAAAAATTATTTCTGGAAACCAGAAAAATACAACCAATAACAGGATGGAACTATTAGCACCAATTGAAGCTTTAAAAACTCTTGAAATTAATTCAGAGATAGAAATCATTACAGATTCAAAATACGTTAAATTGGGAATTACAGAATGGATAAATAATTGGAAAAAAAATGGTTGGAAAACTGCAAAAAAGCAAGAAGTCAAAAATATAGAACTATGGAAAGAATTAGATAGTTTAGTTGAAAATTTTAACATTAAATGGTCCTGGGTTAAGGGTCACTCAACAGATCAATTAAATAATGAAGTCGATTTAATTGCTAAAAAAGCAGCAAACCTAAATTAAATTTAGAAAATTTTCTGCGGCCGAGATTTCACACATTCCTGTTTCTTTTTCTTCTTGGATTTGTAAAATTTTATTATCTTCAATCAACATGGTATATCTATTTGATCGAATTCCAAGACCTCTGCCAGATTTATCAACCTCAGCTCCTATAGATTTTGTAAAAGTTAAGAAAGGATCTCCCAACATTAAAATATTTTCATGAACATTTTGTTTTTTTCCCCACGCATTCATTACAAAAGGATCATTTACAGCAATACAAGCAATTAATTCGATCCCTTTAGATTTAAATCGATCAATATTATTTAAATATCCTGGAAGATGCTTTGAAGAGCAAACAGATGTAAAAGCACCAGGCATGCCAAGTAATATAGATTTTTTTTCTTGAAACATATTTTTAACTCTAATTTTCACTGGCTCATTGTTTATAAGTTGAAAAACTTCAACATCAGGAATGATGTCTTTAATCTTTAACTTCATGCGGAATTTTTTTTTATATAGGATTTCAAACTTTGTATATTGTTTTTAAATACTACATATTGTTCTTTTTGATTTAATATGCTCTTAAGATGACTTGGTAATTCCTCTTTTTTACCAATTGCTTTGAAAATAGCATCAGGAAATTTACTTGGGTGAGCAGTTGCTAAAACAACATAATTTTTCCCGTTATGTTTTTTTACTGCCCCAGCTCCTATAGCAGTATGAGGATCAATTATAATACCACTATTTTTATATATACTCTTAATTGTATCTAAGATTTCTTTTTCATTAAGACTTTCAGAAATAAAATCGTTTTGTATTTTTTTTAATGAACTTTGATCTAAGTTGAATTTATTGCTTTTAATATTATTCATTATTTCAACAACTTTGTTTGAATCCTCGTTATAAATATCAAATAATAATCTCTCAAAATTACTTGCAACCTGAATATCCATACTTGGAGAAATTGTCTCTTGAACCTTATTTGCTTTATAATCACCTTTTGATATTGCTCTGTGAAGAATATCATTTTCATTTGTTGCTACTAACAACTTATCTATGGGAAGGCCCATTTTCTTAGCCAAATATCCGGCGTAAACATCTCCAAAATTTCCAGTAGGAACAGAAAATGAAATTTTTTCTTGTGCATCTAATTTAAAATAGCAAAAAAAATAATAGACTGTTTGTGCAACTATTCTGGCCCAATTGATTGAATTTACACCTGACATGTTTATAGATTTAGAAAACTCATTGTCAGAAAACATTTCTTTAACAAGTTTTTGACAGTCGTCAAAGTTTCCCTCAACGGCGATATTAAATACGTTTTTTGATGGACTTGTAGTCATTAACATTCTCTGGACTGGTGATATACGATTATTTGGATGTAAAACAAAAATATTTATGTTTTTTTTTCCTTTGACTGCATCTATCGCAGCTGCTCCTGTATCACCTGAAGTTGCAACAATGATATTTATTTTTTTAGTATTCTTACTTAAGTAATATTCATAAAAATTTCCAATAAGTTGCATTGCAACATCTTTGAAAGCTAGCGTAGGACCGTGAAAAAGCTCTAGTACATGTAAATCCTCTACTTTTTTAACTTTAACTACATTGTGCTCGTTAAATGTAGAATACGATTTTTTAACAATTTGATGCAGTTTTTCATTAGAGCAAAAATCACCAGTGAATCTAGAAATGATTTTTGTAGCCAAATCAACATATGATAAATTTCTAAGATTTAAAAATTCTTTATCAGATAATTTTTTAATTTGTTTTGGCAGAAATAAACCGCCGTCATCAGAGAGTCCTTTAATAAATATATGCTCAAATTTCTCGCTAATCTTATCATTTCTAGTACTTAAATATTCCATGATTTTTTTATATCAGATAAATCTGATTTTCCTATGATATTAAGTGTAGTTTTTTAATTAGATTAATTTATCTATCAAAAATAAAACAAATATTAAAAACAAATAAAATATTGAGTAAGAGAAAACTTTTTTTGCCTTTTTTACCTCAAATTTATTCTTTTTAAATTTAAGAAGATCATAACAAATGTAATTATAATAAATTGTTAAAACTAATGATGCTATCAAGAATAATTTTCCACTAAAGCCAATATAATAAGGTAAAATTATTACCGGAAGCATAAAAAGTGAATAAATAAAGATTTTCTTTTTAGTTTCCTCTACTCCATTAGTATTTGGAAGCATTGGGATTTTTGCCTTTTCGTAATCTTTAGCTTTATACAAACTTAATGCCCAAAAGTGCGACGGCGTCCAATAAAATATAATTAAAAATAATGTAATTGGTTCAAATGTTAGTGAATTTGTTGCAATTGTCCAACCTATTACAGGTGGTAAGGCGCCAGAAGCTCCACCAATTACAATATTTTGCGGAGTTTTTCTTTTTAACCAAACAGTGTAAACAAAAACGTAAAAGACTATCGTTAAAAGCAATAAAGATGCAGATATTAAATTTGAAAAATAATACAAACCAAAAACTGAAATAAATGATAGTGCAACACCAAACAATAATGCATCCTTTTTTTCAATTTTACCTGTTGGAATTGGTCTTAAACATGTTCTAGACATTAATTTATCGAGATCTGCCTCATACCACATGTTTAATGTACCCGCTGCGCCAGCTCCAACAGCAACGAAAAAAATACTTATCATAGCGTCAAATAATTCTACCTTAACCGGTGATACCAATAATCCAACTGCGCAAGTGAATATAACCAAAGACATTACCCTTGGCTTCATTAATAAAATTAGAGATTTTAAATAAGATGAAAAGTTAATTGAAACAGATTTTTTTTTTAAAATATTTGTACTCACTTTTAGTCGACATTAAGTGATACAAAAATTACTATTAAAATAAGACCAATAATAAGGATGTGGTTTCCTAAATCAAAAATTCCAACTTTATTATTTTTTTTATCTATTATTTTTCTGTGCAATGGAAGCTGATCATATGGGTTAAGTTTAATATTTGGCCCCTCTTCTTTTTCGTTTTCGACTTTTACAGAATATCCAAACCATGTGATGTAGATAAAAAAACCAAAAAATATTAATAATCCTGCTAAGATTGTATAACCGTCCATTTACGCACCTCCTCCAACAAAGAAATAAAACATTCTTGAAAATAAAGTATATTCAAATTCTGCAGCCATTAAAAATACAAAACAGGCTATTGCGGTCATCGGCCATAACAATACGTTAACTAACGCATATCTTTCCCAAAATAGATGCATAAAGAATGCCATTATTAGTCCGGCTTTTGCAAACATAAAAAATAAAATCAAAGACCATCTCAACATTCCTTGAAACTGATACCAGTCAACCATATAAGAGAAAAAACTTAGTACAAAAAGTAGGCCCCAGATCCATAAATAAATACCTATTTTATGCGTTGATTCTACTGGTTTCTTATCTTTTTCGTTTATTTGATTTGTATCATCCATATAAAATTATTTTACCATAAGTAGAAAAATGCAAAAATAAAAACCCACACTAAATCAACAAAGTGCCAATATAAACCTAGAATTTCTATTTCAACATAATCCCCTTTCATAGTTGTAAACCAACCTCTTTTACCACCATTCTCGTAATGACCTGCAAATACCTTGTATGCATATATAAACAAGAAAATTACACCAATTGATACGTGGGTGCCGTGAAAACCAGTTATCATAAAAAAGAAAGAACCAAACTGTGCAGCTCCAAATGGATTTTCCCAAGGTCTTACACCTTCATGAATAAGTTTTGACCATTCATATGCTTGCATACCTACGAATGTCAGTCCACCAATAGCAGTTGCAAGAACAAGCCAGCCACACATTTTTCTGTTTTTCTCGTATCCATACTTAACTGCTAGAGCCATTGTCCCACTACTTGTAATTAAAACGAACGTCATAAGTGCGATCAGTAATAAAGGAACTGGCACACCAAATGCTTCTAATGCAAATACTTCACTTGGATTTGGCCATTCGACTGGAGTTGAACCTCTTCCTTTCATATATGCAATTAAAAAACAACTAAATACAAATGTATCGCTCAGAAGGAATATCCACATCATTGCTTTACCCCAATGAACACCTTTGAACATTGTCTGGTCTGATCCAGTATCAGATGCCATACCTCTAAAACCTGGTTTTAATTCAAAGCCATCTATTTTAGGATCTGACATTTTATAAATCTTTGATTATGTTTTCTCCACTTTAGTATGAACCACTTCACTTGGAGGAGTAGTTTGAGGTATAAAATCATCTTTAGCCCCAGGCACACTGAAATCATACGGCCATCTGTGAACCACAGGCAATCTTTCACCAAAATTTCCATGTTCAGGTGGCTGTGTTGAAGTATGCCACTCTAAAGAATTTGCTTTCCATGGATTTTTAGGAGCTGGTTTTCCAGTCTTTAAAGTTTTAATTATATTAAAGATCAAAATAAATTGTGCTGCACCTACTAAGAAAGCAGCTAAACTAATAAATTCATTCATTCCTACAGCTGAAGTCATATACGGACTGTCATACATTTCATAATACCTTCTTGGAACCCCTATAAATCCTAGATAATGCATTGGGAAGTATATCGAATAAGCGCCTAAGAATGTTGCCCAAAAGTGCCATTTACCTAAAGTCTCATTTAATAATCTTCCAGTTATTAATGGAAACCAATGATATACCGCTCCCATGATAACCATAACCGGGGCTATACCCATTACCATATGGAAATGAGCTACAACGAAATAAGTGTCTGATAATGGAACATCAACGGAAACATTTCCTAAAAATATACCAGTTATACCTCCATTAACAAATGTTACTATAAATCCTAAACACCAAAGCATTACTGTATTAATTCTTATGTTTCCTCTCCACAATGTCAAAATCCAGTTATAAACTTTCATAGCGGTCGGTACTGCTATTATGAGTGTTGTGGTAGCAAAAAAGAAACCAAACCATGGGTTCATCCCGCTTACATACATATGATGCGCCCAAACGAAAAAGCTCAAAGCACCAATTCCGACAATTGCCCAAACCATCATTCTATATCCAAAAATATTTTTTCTTGCATGAACTGAAATTAAATCTGAAACGATACCAAAAGCAGGCAATGCCACAATATAAACTTCTGGGTGACCAAAAAACCAAAATAAATGTTGAAATAAAATTGGACTTCCTCCACCATATTCCAAAACTTCACCAGCTTTTAAAATTGTAGGCATAAAGAAACTTGTTCCAATAACTTTATCCAGTGTCATCATTATTGCACTTACTAGTAAAGCTGGGAATGCTAACATCGCTAAAACAGTTGCTGTAAAAATTCCCCATACAGTTAGAGGCATTCTCATTAAAGTCATACCTCTTGTTCTAGCTTGTAAGACAGTGATCATATAATTTAGTCCACCCATAGTGAAACCAATTACAAAAAGAGCCAAAGAGATCAACATTAGCAGAATACCCATTCCTGAACCTGGTGTACCCTCTAAAATAGTTTGTGGAGGATATAGTGTCCAGCCTGCTCCAGTTGGACCTCCTGGTACAAAGAAGCTTGCCATTAAAATTGCTACTGCAACAAAGAACATCCAAAAACTTAACATGTTAACATATGGAAAAACCATATCTCTTGCACCAACCATCAACGGTATTAAATAATTTCCAAAGCCTCCTAAAAACAAGGCAGTTAAAAAATAAACTACCATTATCATTCCATGCATTGTTACAAACTGATAATAGTGTTCGGCAGTTATAAATCCTGCTAGCCCTGGAAAACCTAATTGTAATCTCATTAACCAAGATAAAATTAAACCCACAATTCCAGTAAAAACAGCAGTTAAAAAATATTGTACTCCAATTACTTTTGCATCCTGACAAAAAACCCATTTAGTTAAAAAAGTATGACCGTGGTATAAATCTTGTTCTGGTAACTCAGCCGGTCTTACATAGTCCATATCTGGAGCTGAACCCGCAGAACCTGTAAGTGCTTCTGATGATTGTGCTTGATAACCAGATTTATTTTCGTATTCGTCAGACATAATTATTTTTCCTCTTTATATATAACTTTTTCAATATTTGAATTATTTTTTGCGACCTTTTTTGTCTCAATTTCCTTGTTTTGCTTAGCTAAAAGGTCTGAGAAGGTTTCTTGTTCTCCCAACCATTCTTGGTAACTATTAGGATCTTGCACCTCTACCCCACCTCTCATTGCATAATGACCGACGCCGCAATATTCAGCACATAAAACTTCATATTCACCCACTTTGTTAGGCTCAAACCAATAATATGTTACAACTCCAGGCACAGCATCCATCTTTGCTCTAAATTGAGGCACGTACCAATTATGAAGCACATCTACAGATCTTAATAAAATTTTTACTGGTCTATTATTTTCTAAATTAATTATATCACTTTGCACCATTACATCGTCTCTCCCGTAAGGATCGTCTAGGTTGATACCAAATGGGTTATCGTCATTTATATTTACAACTTTTGTAGTGCCGAGTTTTCCATCATTGCCAGGCAGTCTATATTGCCAGCCCCATTGCCATGCCATGACATCTATCTCAATTGAGTTTTTTGGAACGTTTACATATTGGTTCCAAATTATTAATCCTGGAGCAAGTAGTGCTGCAACTCCAAGTGTAGTGGCTACTGTTAAAATTTTTTCTAATTTTTTATCTTCAGGTTTATACTCTGCTTTTCTATCTTCTTTATAAGAATACTTAAAAACGCAATAAATCATGAAAAGACAAACAGCTACAAATACTCCTCCACCTACCCAAAAGGTGAGAGTTATAGTGTCGTCCATTCCTTTCCAGTTTGATGCAATATCAGTCCAATACCAAGGTGTAAAAATATGGAAAAGTATTGAACCTAAAATGACTAAAAAAAATATTATACCTGCGTGCATGGCTATTTATATAGATTATTAATAGTATAAATACCTATGACAAAATGTCATAAAATTAAAGAAAATAAACTTATATATACAGTAAATTATGCTCGGTAAATTTGGAATTCTTGTAGTCTTACTCATTTTGGTCTTATTATTTTATGTTGTCATATCCTTCGGGGCTGGGGCGTTCTCAAAAGGAGAAACAAAACCAGAAACAAAGAAATATTTAAAGTCAGTAAAAATATTGTTAGCTGTTATCGCGGTTGTAGGGTCAATACTTGTGATTTTTCTTGATTAAGAAATAAGTGTTTTGCACCAAGCAATAAATGAGTCATTAAAAATATAAATCATTAAAAAGAAAGCTAACCAAACTACTAATAAAAACATCCAGTACATTGATAACGCAGAGATATTATTTTCCTCATCTAAAATTTTATCCTGTTCCATTTTTAAAATTCTACCAGCTACTCTACCCCAAAAAAATAATCCTCCAAGCAAGTGCATTCCATGAAGTGCAGTGAAAATATAAAATGATGAGAAATATGAATTAGTTGAAACATAGTTTCCACTTTGCATTAATTGCACCCAAAAATACAATTGCCCAAATAAAAACAAATAACTTAGGCCACCAACTAAGACGATGTTTCTTTTAATTCTGATAGTTTCTTTTTGCTTTAAGTCGCTAGTTATTTTTGAAAAAAAGTAAGCAATAACAAAAAGTACAAAAGTATTAATCCAAAGAAAGTTTGGTTTTAAAAGATATCTAGTGTCTTGTTCAGGTGGGATAGAATAAATGTACCCTGTAAATATTAAGCTAAACAAAACAGTTGCAATACCAAAGATAATTATTACAGCAGAAGTCTGAACTGAAAGGTCGAAAGTCTTACCTATATGAGCATCATCTATTTTTGCTCTATCACTCTCCCAAGGTTTTTCAGTTAGTGTGCCGAAAAGTTTCTTTATAAAATTGCTCATGGATCCTATATAATAAATAATAATTATTTATCAACAATGAAAATAAAAACATCAATTGCAATTATAAGTGGATGTCTGGTAATTTTTCTGTTTTTAATGCTACCAGTTTTTTTATCTATTCAAAATCAGAAGGAAGATCTTGTCGCATCATTTAAAGGATCAACTTTTTCACTTAAAGATGTAAATAATAATACAATAACTGAAAAATCTTTTGAAGGACCATTAACAGCAATTTTTTTTGGTTTTACAAACTGCCCTGATATATGTCCAATGACGTTAAGCAATATAGATTTAGTTATTAAAAATTTAAATGAACAAAAAAAGAAAAAATTTAAGGTTTTCTTTGTAAGCATAGATCCTGAGAGAGATAGCCCGAGTGTAATAAAAAATTATCTGGACACATTTGAAAACCAAATGTTTGGAATAACTGGTGATCCAAAAAAAGTTTTTCTATTATCTCAATCCTGGGGTGTCTTATCAGAAAAAATATTTAATGAAGATGGAAATTATTTAATTAATCATAGTTCGTCGGTATTACTTTTAAAAGATGGAAAGTATTTAGACAGAATTAATCATCATGCTAAATACAAGGATATGTTCAAGGTGATAGATAAATATTTAAGATAATAAAGTATAACTGATTATAGAAATCATCGATATTGCAGCAGTTTCAGATCTTAAAATATTTTTATTAATATTTATTGGAATTATATTTTTCATTTTAGAAATTATTTCTCTTTCTTTAATGGAGAAATCACCCTCCGGACCAATCAGAATACATAACGGCTCATCTCTTTTAATATCAATTTTTTTATTTTTTGAATTAAGATCACCAAAATGAATTGTTATATCAATATTTTCTTTTAAAAATTCTTCAAGATTTTTTAATTTATCTAGAGTTGGTAAATTTAATCTATTACTTTGTTCTGATGCTTCAACAATAATTTTTTTAATTCTTTTTTCATTTATCTTCCTTACGACAGTGTGATCGGTAAGCAGTGGGATAAATCTAGTTACTCCAAGCTCGGTGGCTTTTTGAATCATTAAGTTGAGATAATTTAGTTTAATGGGTGTGAAGGCAAGCCATATTTCTGTTGGATTATCTGCTGACCTTAATTTTTTTTCTACTGAAAACTCTATAATTCCTCTTATTATATTTTCTACTTTTGCCTCAAATTCTCCAGATTGATTAAACAAACTAAAATTTTGTCCTTCTTTAATTCTCATCACCTTATGAATATAGTGTGATTGAGTTTTATCTAATTTAGATTTTAAATTTATATATAAACTTTCATTAAAAAATAATCTAATATTACTCATTTAAATAAGTTAATTTATGAAAAATCTTAAAGCAATAATTTTCGATGCTTATGGAACTTTATTTGATGTAAATTCAGCAGCTGAGAAATGCAAAAGTAAAATTGGTGATAAGTGGGAAAATTTTGCAAATTATTGGAGAACAACCCAGTTAGAATATACATGGCTTAGAAGTATGATGAGTAGACATAAAAATTTCTGGCAAATAACTGAGGACAGCTTAGACAAATCTATGAAAAAATTTAAAATACAAAATAATATGAGAAGTGAGCTTTTAGAACTGTACAAAATTTTATCTCCATACCCAGAGGTTAAAGAAACCTTAAAACAACTTAAAAATAAAAACTATAAAATTGCTATTCTATCAAATGGAACACCTTCACTACTAAATGAGTTAGTTGAAAAAAATGACATGAAAAACTTATTTGATGATATTTTTTCTATAGAGGAGGTTGGAATATTTAAACCAAGTTCAAAAGTATACGAAATCCCTGTTATAAAATATAAAATAGATAAAGGAGAGATTGCTTTTTTAAGTTCAAACACATGGGATATTTCTGGGGGTGGAAATTTTGGATACAATTGTTTCTGGGTCAATAGAAATAATGCTGTATTTGATAATTTAGATTATTCGCTTAAGTATGAATTAAAAAATTTAAATGAATTACTTGATATTATCTAATTAAGCATTATTTCATAAATAATTATGACAAATATTTTAGATCTTTTTGCAAGAATATTAATTTCAACATTATTTTTAATAAATGGAATTTTTAAAATAACTAATTATGATGGCACTATAGGCTGGATGGAAGGATATGGCGTACCTGGAATTCTTTTAATACCAGCGATAATAATAGAGATATTAGGTCCAATTTTAATAATAGTAGGGTATCAAACAAAAATTACTGCGGCATTTTTAAGTTTATTTTGTTTGGTAACAGCAATTATATTCCATAATGAATTTAGTAACCAAATGCAACTAACCTCTTTTTTAAAGAATATTGCATTAGCAGGTGGATTTTTGTTTCTTGTTATTAATGGTTCAAAAAAATTCAGTTTAGATAATAAACTTAAGTAATTATGAAAAATATTGAGGTCGAGAAAATAATCAAGCCCATACTGTCGTCAGATGGTGCTGGCGTTAAATTAAAAAGAAGTATTGGGGTAGAGCCAAATTATTATGATCCATTTTTAATGTTAGATGAATTTGGATCAGAAGATAAAGAGGATTACATAGGTGGTTTTCCACCACATCCTCATAGAGGAATAGAAACAGTAACATACATGCTTCACGGTGAGTTTGAGCACAAAGATAGTACTGGCGGGAAAGGCAGAATGAAAGCTGGTGATGTACAGTGGATGAAAACTGGCAGTGGCATCATTCATTCAGAAATGCCTGCAATGAGTGATGGAAAACTTCAAGGTTTCCAATTATGGATTAATATGCCTGCTAAATTAAAAATGAGTAAGCCTGAATACATTTATATAGACTCTAAGGAAATGCAGATACATAAGGATCTGGATAAGACTGTAAAAACAATAGCGGGTAAATTTGAAAAAGCTGAAGGTCCAATTAAAGGTCATAATGTAGAACCAATTTATTTTGATATAGAATTAAACAAAGATAAAGAGTTTGTATTTGATCTTCCTAGTACCCACAATTCACTAATTTATTTAGTAAATGGCGAAATTCAAATTGGAGAAAAAAAACATGACAGAATTAGTAATTCAAATTTGATTTTACTATCTAAGGGTGAAAATCTTAAAGTCAAATGTATTTCTAATTCAAAATTCTTGCTTATTTCTGGAAAACCCATTAATGAACAAATTGCTAGAGGAGGTCCGTTCGTTATGAATACTAAATCTGAAATTTTACAAGCTGTGAACGATTATCATAATGGAACTTTCGTAAAATAGTGCAAGCAATTGAAATAAAAAAAACTGGTGGTCCTGAAGTTTTAGAGTTAAAAGATATCAAGCTTGATGAACCTAAAGATGGTGAAGTTCTCATTAAGCATACAGCGATTGGTTTAAATTATATCGATACATATCACAGATCAGGCTTATATCCTCTTCCGCTACCATCTGGAATAGGATTAGAAGCAGCTGGTATAATAGAAAAAATTGGAAAAAATGTTGGTGATTTTAAAGAAGGAGATAAAGTTGCTTATGCTGCTGCACCGATAGGCTCATACTCTTCACATAGAATTTATCCTGTCAAAAGTTTAGTAAAAGTTCCAGATGGAATAGATCTTGAGATTGTTGCAACATTAATGACTAAAGGTCTAACAACTTTTTATCTATTACATAAAACATACGCTGTAAAATCAGGTCAAAAAATATTATTTCATGCTGCAGCGGGAGGTGTTGGCCAAATTTTTTGTCAATGGGCAAAAAGCTTAGGTTGTGATGTGATAGGAACTGTTGGATCTGATGAAAAAATTGAAATTGCAAAAAAATTTGGTTGTACTCATGTAATTAATTACTCTAAAGACGATTTTCAGAAAAAAGTTATGGAAATCACTAATGAGGAAGGTTTACCAGTTGTTTATGATGGTGTGGGAAAGGTAACAATGGAAAAATCTCTCGGGTGTTTAAAAATGAGGGGGACTTTTGTTTCTTTTGGAAATGCCTCAGGAAAACTTGATCCTCTCGATGTTGGAAAGTTAATTGCACCAAAAGGACTATTTTTAACTCGCCCTAGTATCGCACATTATACTGCAACAAGAAAAGAATTAGACGAAGCGGCTGACAAACTTTTCGAAATGGTGAAAACACAAAAAGTAAAGATTGATATTTTTAAAAAGTATGGCTTAAAAGATGCCGTGAATGCTCATAAAGATTTAGAGGGAAGAAAAATTATTGGACCCGCGATCATAGTTCCTAATTAATCAATTTTTACATCCATATCTGACATATGTAGATTAAGAGCATTTGTAGATATTTGTATTTCTCTAATAAAAAATGCGATTGAAATTATCATTGATAAACAACAAGAGCCAAAAATAACTCTTGCCACAAACAATTCATCTAAATAAAGGGCAAACACTGTTAACATATTAAACAAAAATCCAAAAGCCGCAAACATTATAGTCCATCTTAAAATAGATATACGGCTACTCAAATTTAGAAATTGTTTTTTCCATTCTGGTGGTACATGTTTTTCATAAACATGCTCATCGTGGAGCTCTCTAATTAATTTACTTAAAGTATGAAATCTATTGCTATATACACCCATCAAAAGTGGAATGGCGGGAAACATAAGCGCTGTTACAGTATAATCAATATTCATACGAATCAGTTTGATTATGAATCTACCCTTTGCTATTTACAAGTAAATTCTAATGGAAAAAATTTATTACTTTATTGAACTTACCAGGATAAAAAGACCTATTGGATATATGCTTTTATTTTGGCCATGTGTTTGGGGTCTAACAATAGCTTATGATTTTTCAAACAATATACAAATTTTTCTAAAATACGGAGTATTATTCTTATGTGGCTCAATATTAATGAGATCAGCTGGTTGCATTATTAATGATATTGTAGATAAGGATTTTGACGCAAAAGTTTCAAGAACTAAAACAAGACCCATAGCTTCCGGTAAAATTTCTGTTAGACTTGGTCTATTTTATTCGGCATTTCTTTGCCTAATTGCTTTTTTAGTTTTGATTCAATTTAATACGTTTACCGTAATACTGGCAATGTGCTCTATGCCCTTAGCATTTTCATATCCTTACATGAAAAGATTCACTTATTGGCCTCAGTTATTTCTTGGTATAACATTTAACTATGGTTTGATACTTGGTTGGACAGCTATAAGTGAAAATCTTACTATTATTCCATGTGTTTTTTATTTTGGGGCCATATTTTGGACATTAGGATACGACACAATATATGGATACCAAGATTTAAAAGATGATGAAATAATAGGAGTTAAATCAACATCAATAAAATTTAAAAAAAATCCAAAATTATTTTTATTTGTATGCTACTCTATTTTTTTTATTTCTCTTTTCTATATTGGTCTTAGTATGATTTTTTCTTACATCTATTTTTTTGGTTTGTTTTTAATTTTTTTGCATTTATTTATTTTTCAAATTTTTCAGTTAAATATTAATAAGGAAAAAATATGTCTTAAAATTTTTAAATCAAATAACTTTTTAGGCTTTTTAGTATTTGTAAATTTATTGTTTGGTAAAATAATTATATGATGACAACTAAAGAAACTTTAGCAAGATTATATAATGATTACACAAAAAAATATGTAAATAAAATTATAGCTTCAATTTTTTTGTCAATGATAGTTGCTGCTGCTACTTCTTCTATTGCTTGGCTTTTAGATCCAGCTATTAAAAAAATATTTTTAGAGAAAGATCAAAAACTTATTTGGATTATTCCATTAGCTATAATTATCGCTTTTTCTGCAAAAGGAATATCATTGTACTTGGCAAAAGTTATAATGATTGGTGTTGCTGAAGATATTAAAAAAAATATTCAAAAAGACATGATATCCAGTCTGGTCAAAGCAGATACATCCATTATTGACAATAAGCATACAGGAAAATTTATTTCAAATCTGACCTATGACACATCACTTATAGTTAATCTAGTTAGTACTGCTCTGCTAAATCTGTTTAAAGACACAATTACTTTAATAGGACTTTTAACTGTTATGTTTTATCAAAATTGGAAATTATCGCTTATAGCAATAATTATGATACCTTTGGCATCTTTAGCTGCAAAAACTTTAGGAAAAAGAATAAGCAAAGTAACAACAGAAGCTCAGATTAAATCTGGTGAACTTAATAAGCATTTAATGGAAATTTTTAAAAATCACAAACTTATAAAAATATTTCAAAAAGAAACATTTGAAGTAAATAGGACAGATGTTTTTTTAAATAGTCTCAAAGAAAAAGCAAAAAAAATAAATATAGTATTCACTAGAGCCTCACCAATTATGGAAGTTTTGACCGGGATAATGATAGCGCTACTTATATTTTACTCTGGTAAATTGATAGTTGATGATCAACTAGCAATTAATAATTTTTTTTCATTTTTAGCAGCGATGATGCTTGCCTATCAACCTGTTAGATCGCTAGCAACCTTAAATCTTAGTATCAGTACAGGTCTGTCAGCTGCAAAAAGAATAATTCCAATAATAGATACAAAAAATGAAATTGTTGAAATTGAAACAAAAAAAGGTCTGGAGATTAAAAATTGCGATATAAAATTTGAAAATTGTAATTTTAAATATGGCACATCAGAAAATACTGTTCTTCATAATTTAAATATGAATATTGTAGGTGGAAAAATGACTGCTCTCGTTGGATATACTGGAGCAGGGAAATCTTCAATAATAAATTTATTACCTAGATTTTACGATTGTCAAAAGGGAGATATAAAAATTGATGGGCAGTCAATATACGATATAAGTATATACGATCTTAGAAAAAATATTTCTATCGTTACACAGGATATTACGCTCTTCGACGATACAATAAAAAATAATATTTTGTACGCAAATCAAAATGCGTCTGATGAAGAGGTTGAGATTGTAGCAAAAAATTCATTCTCTAAAGATTTTATAAATAAACTTCCTGAGCAGTACGACACTATAATAGGAGAAAATGGAGTGCGATTGTCTGGTGGAGAAAAACAAAGAATTTCAATAGCTCGAGCTATGCTAAAAAAAACACCTATTATTCTTCTAGATGAGGCTACATCGTCATTAGATGCTGAAACCGAAAGCAAAATTCAAAATGCAATGGAAATTCTAACAGAAAATAAAACAACTATAGTAATTGCACATAGATTATCTACAATATTGAATGCACATAAAATTTTTGTCGTTGATAAGGGAAATATTGTAGCTGAAGGAAATCATAAAGAATTAATTGAAAATTCTGAAATTTATAAAAATTTTTACCAAAAACAAGTTAAACAAAATTGATGGTATTATTTATCTATAGAACCTTAATAAATATAATTTTCATACTATCACCAATAATAGTTTTAATAAGAATTGTTAAAAAAAAAGAAGATTTAAAGAGATTTAAAGAAAAGTTTTGTATTTTTTCAAAGAAAAAAATAAAAAAAAAATTGATTTGGTTTCATGGAGCAAGTGTTGGTGAAATTTCAAGTATAATTCCATTAGTTTTTAAATTAGAAGAAAATAAAAAAATAGATCAAATATTAATTACATCATCAACTTTAAGTTCTACGAATGTTTTAAAGAAGTTTAAGTTTAAAAAAACAATACATCAATTTTATCCAATAGATACAAACCATATATCAAAAAAATTTATAAATTACTGGAGTCCTTCCCTAGCAATTTTTATAGACTCAGAAATTTGGCCAAATATGCTTTTAAATTTAAAAAAAAAATCAATTCCAATATTTCTACTAAATGCAAGAATTACTAAAAAGTCTTTCAATAGATGGAAAAAATTAGGAGAATTTAGCAAAAAAATTTTCCAGTGTTTCGAAAAATCCCTTGTTTCAAATCAAGAAACAGTAAAATATTTAAAATACTTTAAAGTAAAAAATATAAAATTTTTTGGTAATTTAAAATTTGTACAGAATAAAAATAAAAATCTTTCTTTACCCACAAAAATTCAAAATATTATTTTAAGTAAAAAAACTTGGTGTGCATCAAGCACCCATGAAGGAGAAGAATTAATTTGTCTAAAAGTGCATAAAAACTTGAAAAATAAATATAAAAATTTTTTTACTATTATTATCCCAAGACACATTGATAGATCAGCTGAAATTGTTCGAATGATCAAAGATCAAAATTTGAAAGTACATCAACATAGCTGGAAAAGTAAAGTCCCCTCAGATTTAGACATATATTTGGTAGACACTTATGGAGAAACCGAAAAATTTTTTAATCTTATTAAAATAGTATTTATTGGTGGATCTTTAGTTAATCACGGTGGTCAAAATCCCTTGGAATCTGTAAGGCATGGTTGTAATGTTCTGCACGGACCTAATGTTCATAACTTTAAAAATATTTACAATTACTTAGATAGAATTAAATTATCTACAAAAGTAGTAAACGATAAAAGCTTATGTAAGAGTATTGATAAGTTATTTACAAGTAAAACCAAAACAAAATCGGTTGTGAAAAAAGTAAAAAAATTAGGTGACAGTGTTTTTTTTAATACAATAAAAGAGATTAACAAAGCTTTAGCAAAATGATTTTTAATAAACCAAAATTTTGGGATAAAAAAAAGCCCGATTTTTTTGCAATTTTACTCTTTCCATTTTCAAAGATTGTAACGCTAATTAGTAATCTCAAAAGTGGTGAGAATTTTAAAAATTCTAATATAAAAACCATCTGTGTCGGTAATATTTATGTTGGGGGCACTGGGAAAACTCCTCTTTCAATTAAAATCAATAATATGCTAAACGAAAAAAAATTTAAAAGTGTTGTTGCTAAAAAGTTTTATAATGAGCAAAAAGATGAGCAATTATTAATTAAAAATAAAACAAATCTTATAGCCAAAGGCTCTCGAAAAGATTGCTTAAATGAGGCTATTAAACAAAATTTTCAGATTGTTGTATTTGATGACGGTTTGCAAGATAAGTCTATTAGCTATGATATTAAAATTTGTTGTTTTAGTTCAAATACTTGGATTGGTAACGGATGGGTTATACCGGCAGGACCATTAAGGGAGAATATTGATTCCATAAAAAAATTTGACATAGTGTTTTTAAATGGTGCAGATATTAATAATGAAGAGAAAAGAGAACAAATTTTTAAAATCAATAAAAATATTAAAATTTACGAAAGTAATTATAAGCTTAAAGCTTTAGATAAGTTTGATATTTCTCAAAATTATGTTGTATTTTCTGGAATCGGAAATCCAGAAAACTTTAACTTAACTTTAAAGGAAAATAATTTTAAAATACTGAAATCTTTTTCATTTCCAGATCATTATGATTACAATAAAAAGGATATTAATGTTATTAAAAAATTTGCTGATAAAAATAAAGCAAAAATAATTACCACAGAGAAAGATTACCTAAGAATAAAAAAAGAACTCAGAAATGATATCAGATTTATTGAAATGGAATTAGAAATACATAACGAAACTGAATTTAATAACTTTATCCTAGATAAAAAATGAAAAGTATAAAATATTTTATTGAATATTTATTTATTAAATTACTCTTTTTAATATTTAAGTTGATAGGGTACGGAAATGCTTCAAATTTAGGTGCGAAAATAGGATCTATTTTTGGACCTATTTTTAGATCAAAAAAAATAATAAAAAAAAATATTCAAAATTGTTTACCAAACATAAGCAATAATGATATCGATAATTTAACAGTAAAAATGTGGGAAAATTATGGAAGAATATTTTCCGAGTACATGTACATAGAAAAATTTAGATCAAAAAAATTGGAAAAATTTATCAATATTGAAGGTATTGAAATATTAGAAAAAATCAAAAGAGATGGTAAGCCAGTAGTTTTTATTTCTGGTCATTTTAACAATTTTGAACTAATGGCTATGCAGTTAGAATTGTCAGGTATTAAACTTTCAGCAATTTATAGGCCGTTAAATAATTTTTTTTTAAATAAAACAATGGAAAATTTAAGAAAAAATTTTATTTGTAAAAACCAAATAAAAAAAGGAATTGGTGGAGTTAGAGAAATTATAAAATCATTTTCAGAAAATAACTCTATAGCTTTGATGATTGATCAACGTGTTTCTGAGGGTGATAAGCTACTTTTGTTTAATAATCCCACTTACACAACTACCATTCCAGGGCAATTGGTAAAAAAATATAAATGTCCAGTTGTACCAATTTATATCCAAAGAAAGGACAAAATTTTTTTTGATATGATAATTGAAGATCCAATTTATTTTGGTGATGAAGAAAATGTTAAAAGCATTACTCAAAAACTAAATAATTGGTTAGAACGTAAAATATTGTTGAATCCAGAACAGTGGATCTGGACGCATAATAAATGGAGATTATAATCTATAGATTTTTATCTTTTTTTTGAAGCTTCTACGTATGAATAATAAGCTTCTTGCAATTCAACGTTCCAGTAGCTAAGTTTTTCAAGTTTTATCTCTTTTCCTGAAACCGCACAAATAACATGATCACCATTTTCGATTATTTCAAAGTTATTTGGCATATATTTTAATTTAGCTAATTTATTTTTCATTATTTAGTTGTATAAAATATATATGAACATTGGAATTATTGGAAGTGGGGGAAGAGAACATTCGCTTTGTTTTAAACTAAAAGAGTCAAAATTGGTAAAAAAAATATTTTGTTTTCCTGGGAATGCTGGAACGGAGGCAATCGCTGAAAACATAAATCTTGATATAACAGATTTTGAAAAAATTCGTAAAACTTGCGAGCAAAAAAAAATTGAATTAGTTATCGTAGGGCCAGAGAAACCTCTTGTAGACGGCATTGTTGAGTATTTTGAGAATACAAAAATAAAAATATTTGGTCCAGATAAAATTAGTTCTCAATTAGAGGGATCAAAAACTTTTACTAAAAAGCTTTGCAAAAAGTACAAAATACCAACATCTAATTTTGAGATTTTTAATGAGGAAGAATTAGCATTAGATTATTTATCCTCTATTCAATATCCGATTGTTGTTAAAGCGGATGGGCTAGCGGCTGGAAAGGGTGTTTATATTTGCAAAAATCAAGATGATGCAAAAACAGCAGTGAAAGAAATATTTGGCGGACGTTTTGGAAAAGCTGATTGTGTTTTAATAGAAGAGTTTTTGATTGGAGAAGAAATGAGTTATTTTATTATTTCTGATGGAGAAACACATAAATTTTTCCAAACAGCACAAGATCATAAGAGAGTTGGTGAGAATGACACCGGCAAAAACACTGGGGGTATGGGTGCATACTCGCCTTCAAGACTCTATACAAATGATTTAGATAAAAAAATTAATGAAAAAATAATTCAACCAACATTAAATGGCATTAAAGAACTTGGTAGCAATTATTCTGGGTTTCTTTATATAGGCTTAATGATAGTCAAAAATGAACCATATCTGATAGAATTTAATGTAAGGATGGGTGATCCTGAGTGTCAAACCATCTTACCAATTTTAGATACTGATTTGGCAGAAATAATCTTAGCTTGTTGTAATAAAAAATTACAAGATATAGACATAAAGTGGAAGAATAAAAAAAGTGTATGTATAGTTTTATGTTCAAATGGATACCCAGATAGTTATAAAAAAAATATAATAATTAATGGTTTAAAAAATCTCAAAATTGATAGAAATGAATACATATTTCATGCAGGAACTGTAATTAAAGACGATAAATATTTAGCAATTGGTGGGAGAGTATTAAATGTCATAGCGACTACTGAAAATTTTAAAAATTCTAAAGATAAAGCTATAAAAATTTTGAATGATCTAGATTGGAAAGGTGGTTTTTTTAGAAAAGATATTGCTTACAAGGTTACTTAAATATGAGAATAATTTCTGGAAAATTTAAGAATAAAACAATTATTTTACCAGCTGATAAAAATACCAGACCATTAAGAGATATGGTTAAAGAGTCTATATTTAATATCTTAAAACATTCAAATTTATTTCAAAATGAAATCTCAAATTCATCGATACTAGATCTATATTCAGGATCGGGTTCTTTTGGACTTGAATGCTTATCAAGAGGGGCATCGAAAGTTATTTTTTGTGAGAACTATTTACCTGCGTATAAAATTTTAAAAAAGAACTTAAACTCATTAAATTGTAACAATCAAATGGAAATATTTAATGAAACAGTTTTTAACTTCATAAGTAATATTAATCATAAAATTAAGTTTGATATAATTTTTATGGATCCTCCTTACAAAGAGGATAAAATAAACCAATTATTAGGTTTAATTTTTGAAAAAAAAATTTTGAAACATAATGGTTTGCTAATAATTCACAGAAATAAAAAGACAAAAGATGAATTTCCAATTAATTATAAAATAATTTTAGAAAGAACTTATGGATTATCAAGAATATTTTTTGGAAAACTTTAATTTGTAAGAATTTTTTTTGTCTCTGTTTTTATCAATTCTACAGAAGGCTGATCAAAAGGATTTACTTTCATCGCATCTCCTAAAAGAATAGTTTCTAGCATAAAAAAAGTAAATAACTCTCCCAAAGCCTCCTCCGAACGCAGTAAAACTTTGAAACTTCGAAAAGGAATTTTCTTAGTTCTAAAAACATTTTCTGTAGCTTTTTTTTGAGCTGATTTAATTTGATATAAATTCTTATTTTTTAAATAATTAAAAGAATTTAATAATTGTGAGTTTTTTACTTTTTGACCGCTATGATCATTAACATCAAAAAAAGTAAAAAAACAATTTTTAGGACCGTCTAAGTATAATTGCATTAAACTATGATTATCTTTTGGCATACTTGAAACCATAGGTAAAATTCCTTTAGAATTTTTTCCTAAACTTTCGGCAACTAACTGTTGATACCAAGCAAACAGATCATGGGAAAGTTCGTCGTAATTCAAAATGACGGAATTGTATTTTTTTTTACTTAAAAAATATATTGTAGATACTACACTGTCTAATAATGAATTAATAAAATTTTTATTCTTAATAAGATTATTGAAATTTTTAAATTTTTCAGGTTTTAAGCCCATAAAAATTGATGGTAACATTCCGACCTCAGAAAGTACTGAATATCTGCCTCCTATGTAATTTTTATGATTAATTATTTGACAATTAAGTTTTCTTGCAAGAGACCTTACATAATTGTTAGAATTTTCACATATAAATAAATTATTTCTTTGATTCTTTATTGCAGAGTAATTCGATATTGTTTCTAGGGTATTTCCCGACTTTGAAATAATTATATTTAATCTCTTTTCTTTTGAATGATGTTCTTTCCTCGAATTTAGGTTATCTATAAAAGTAAAATTTTTTTTTACTTTAGGCTTTAGAAAATTGTAAATAGCTTTAGTTCCTAAGGATGAACCTCCCATTCCAACTAAATTATAACTATTAAACTTTTCAAATTTTTTTATTTGTTGCTTTGAAAAATCATAAGAATAATCATTTGAGAAACTTTTTATAAGCTTATGATTTTTATAAGAATTTAAAGCTTTTAGTAATCTATATTTAATTTGATTCTTATTTTTTTTAATACCAAATTCTTTAAGACGGATATTTTTTGTTAACATTAATTGTTTTTAATTTGTTTAAGAACAAAGTCCTCAGCTGACTTATCGATACTTTGAGGATCATTTATAATATCATCGTTTTTAAGTAATTTTTCTAGATCTTTATCTAATTTTTCAGCTTGATCTTGTTCCTCTACTTTTATTTTATTTGGCTCTGGCAGCTCACCAAATTCTGGTGGAATTTCAAGAGGATTTTTTTTCTCGATTAAAAATTCGTCGCTGTTTTTATTTTTTTTTCCCGCCAGACCATCTTGCAAAGTTTGGCAAGAGCTTAAAATAATTAAAGTTAAAATTAAAATTGAAAATTTATTATTCATTTATTTTTTCCTTTTTATTAAAAAATAATTCAACAAAAATAAGGCATAAAATTCCAAATGAAATAAATATATCAGCAACATTGAAAATAAACCAATGAAAATCATTGTAATTTAAATCAATAAAATCTGGAACTGCAGAATAATAAAGCCTGTCGAATAGGTTACCAAGTGATCCACCCAAAATGACAAAAAATATTAGTCCTTTAAAATTACTTGACTTTACACCAAGGTATAAAATTACAAAATTAACCAATACAATTATTAATGTTATCAAATTATAAATAAATTGTTTTTCAAATGACAATAATCCAAACCCTATTCCTGTATTCCAAACTAAAATAATATTTATAAATTGATTTAGATAAATATCTACTTTGCCATAAGTTTCAGCGATATTTATAACATAAATCTTTGAAATCCTATCTAAAGTGAAAATTAATATTGAAATTAAAAAATAAAAAAAAATCTTTTTATTTAAAAATTTTGTCATTTAAAACTGCATGTTGGGTGTCTTTCACACTCTGCTTCTTTAATCTTCCAACAAATAGAACATTTTTTTCCGTTTGCTTTTGAAGTTTTTACTTCTATGTTGTCTTTTGCATTTTCATCCAAAATAGTATTTGCAAGTGAGGTTATACATATTTCTGAAAAATCATATTTTTTTGCAAGATCATATAGAT
Source organism: uncultured Pelagibacteraceae bacterium (assembly GCA_902582315.1). Lineage (GTDB taxonomy): Bacteria > Pseudomonadota > Alphaproteobacteria > Pelagibacterales > Pelagibacteraceae > Pelagibacter. The sequence goes on along the minus strand of CACHRP010000001.1, from coordinate 73,631 downwards.
CCTTAGTCAATCTGATATCAATTGCAGTTTCTAAGCTAGATCCTATTGTTTTGGCTGCTCTTTTTTCCTCAATACTGATATTTGCTATATCTCTGATTTTATTTATTTTATTCCAGTTGTCGTTAAGCTTATCATCTTTCCAAGATTTTGGAAATTCTGGAAACTTTTTTAAATGAATACTATTTTTTTCATCTTTGTTTAAAAGACTGAAAATTTCCTCTGTAGTAAAAGATAAAATTGGTGCAAACCACTTTAGTAAGGCGTCCAATATCGTATTTAATATTAAAATACAACTTTGTCTCTTATCTGAATTTTTTTTATCGCAATATAAAGTATCTTTTCTAATATCAAAATAAAATGAAGAAAGATCTACAGTGCAGAAGTTTAATAATTCTTTGTACAAAACATGAAAATTGTACTCTCTAAAATTTGCTTTAAATTTTTCATTCAAAATATACAATTTGTGTAACATTAATTTTTCGAGTTCTGGAAGTTTGCTAATATTGATATTAGCATATTCTTGCTCTGAATAATTGTCATTTATATTTCCCATTAAGTATCTAAATGTATTTCTTATCTTTCTATATGCTTCAGCATGTTGCTCTAAAATTGAGTAGTCTATTCTTAAATCTTCAGAGTAATCGGATGCAGTCACCCAAACTCTAAGGATATCTGCTCCATATTTTTTTAGAATATCCTCAGGAAAGATCTGGTTCCCTAAAGACTTTGACATTTTCAAACCTTTACCATCCATCACAAATCCGTGAGATAAGATACTTTCAAATGGAGCTCTGCCTCTTGTTCCACAAGATTCTAATAATGAAGAGTGAAACCATCCTCTATGTTGATCAGATCCCTCTAGGTACATAGATGCAGGCCATTTTAAATCTTCTCTTTTTTCTAGAACAAATGAATGTGTAGATCCACTATCAAACCAAACCTCAACGATATCTTTTAGTTTAACAAAATCTTCAGCTTTATATTTATCTCCTAAAAACTTTTGAGGGTCATCTGAAAACCAGCAATCTGATCCTTCTTTTTCGTAGATAGACGCAATATTTTCAAACACATCTTCATCTACTAAAACTTTACCATCTGATTTAGAGATAAATATAGGCAATGGTACGCCCCAAACTCTTTGTCTAGAAACACACCAATCTGGTCTTGTTTCGATCATTGATCTCAATCTTTCTTTCCCTTTTGCAGGATAAAATTCTGTATCATCTATAGCTTTTAAAGCTTTATCTCTTAATTTATGGCTTTCCATAGAAATAAACCATTGAGGTGTAGCTCTATGAACTAACGGAGCTTTAGATCTCCAAGAATGTGGATATGAGTGGTTTAGTTTTCCATTCGCTAATAAATTTTTTTCATTTCTAAGCTTTTCAATAACAATTGGGTTTGCTTTAAAAATATGAATACCTTCAAAATTTAAAACATGTTTTGTATACTTTCCATCATCATCAACTGTTTCAACAGCTTTAATATTATTATTTAAACATAAATTAAAATCATCTGGACCATGGCTTGGGGCACAATGTACTATCCCTGAGCCTTGTTCTGTCGTAACAAACTTTGCCTCAAGCATTGGTATATCATAATTGTAGCCTATGCTCTTAAAAGGATGGGAGCAAACTACTCCATCAAAATCGGATCCATTTATTTCACTTATAATTTTGTAATCGTTAATTTTACAATCCTCAACTACACTTTTTAAAAGTTCTTTTGCAACTATAATTTTTCTTGTGTTAAAATCACCTTTATCGTTAATTTGTATTACAACATATTTCAAAGATTTGTTGTAAGCTAAAGCTTTATTTGCTGGTATCGTCCATGGTGTAGTTGTCCAGATAATTACCTCGGTACCTAAAAGATTTTTTAATTTTGATTTTTGAATAGGAAACGAAACATAAATTGTATCCGATGTATGATCCATATATTCGACCTCTGCATCAGCTAGAGCAGTTTTCTCTACAGTTGACCACAAAACTGGCTTGTAGCCTCTATATAAACTACCTTCTTTTAAAAATTTACCTAATTCCCTTACTATTTGAGCCTCAGCATCATAACTCATTGTAGAATAGTAATTTTCCCAATCTCCAACAACTCCAAGCCTCTTAAATTGCTCTTTATGAACTTTGATCCATTTATTAGCAAACTCTCTGCATTCTTTTCTAAATTCAACGACTGGTACGTCATTTTTATTTTTTTTATTTTTTTTATATTGTTCCTCTATTTTCCATTCAATCGGCAAACCGTGACAATCCCATCCTGGAACATATACAGAGTCTTTGCCATCCATTTGATGAAATTTTGTAATTATGTCTTTAAGAATTTTGTTAAAAGCTGTTCCCATATGAATATTGCCATTTGCATAAGGAGGCCCATCGTGAAGAACAAACTTTTCTTTGCCTTTATTATTTTCTCTTAATAAATTGTAAAGATCGATTTTATTCCAATGTTCAACGATCTTAGGTTCTTTCAATGGGAGATTTGCTTTCATTGAAAAAGCTGTTTTTGGAAGGTTTATTTGATCTTTGCTCATTTTAATTTTTTAGCCATTTTTACATCTTTTTTTATCTGTTTTTTTAACTCATCTATACCATTAAATTTTTTTTCACCTCTTATAAACTTCAAAAACTCAACAGTTAGCTTTTTATTATAAAGATTTTTTTTAAAATTAAAAATATTTACCTCAAGAAGAATTTTATTTTGGTTAAATGTAGGTCTATAACCCAAGTTTGCAATACCACTCAGTTTTTTTTTTGTCTTATTAATTAAGATCTTAACTGCATAAACTCCTGGTTTAGCTATCACATAATTTCCAATGTCTATGTTACAAGTTGGGAACCCAATAGTTTTACCTAATCTTCTTCCGTATTGTACAATTCCCTGAATCGACCAATTTCTATCTAAGTATTTATTTGCAGTAGAGATTTGTCCTTTCTCTAAAAGTTTCCTTATAGACGTTGAAGATATAATCTTTTTCTTTTTTTTTAAAGGTGATGGATTTATTATTCTATATTTAAATTTTTTTTCAAAAAATTTCAATAATTTTACATCTCCCTCACGCTTATTTCCAAATCTAAAATTATTACTTACAAAAATTAATTTTGCAGATAATTTTTTGTAAAGGAATTTTTCAATAAATTGATTACATTTTATCTTTGAAAATTTTAAGTCAAATTTTTTGTTAATAACAAAATCAACCTTAAATCTTTTTAGAATATCCAACTTTTGATCAAAGTTGGATATTCTATAATTTTTAATTTTTTTAAAAAAAAACATTTTAGGGATTGGATCAAATGTCACTACCCCGATTTTATATTTTTTTCTTTTTTTTAATATCAACGCTTTTTTAAATAATTTTTGATGTCCTAAATGAACACCATCAAAATTACCAATTAATATAATTGAGTTTTTGTGTTTCTTTTGTACGTCAAAATTTTTGTAATATTTTATTTTATTTACCATTTTAAGTATGATTGATAATAATTAATCTTTACATTGTATTTTAATTGAACTTTTTCAATATTTTTATCTATTTCTTTTTTATGTATACCCGACGATATTAACATAGAGTCGAAATTTTGAATATTAGCTCCTTTGATATCTGTATTAAGATTATCTCCGATACACAATATTTTTTTATTTTTTATGTCTGCAGCTTGTCGATATACTGGTGGATAAGGTTTTCCAAAATATTCAACCTTTCCTCCAAGATCCTCGAATATTTTTGCTACTGAGCCTGCACAATACTCTGTAGCATTACCTCTATCTACAATTAAATCAGGATTTGTACATATCATTATTTTACCAATTACTTTTTTAAATATTTCTTTATAATATTTTAAGTCTTCTTCATATTCTTCGAAAAGTCCTGTGCACAATATAAAATTGGATTGTTCTAAATTATCAATTTTATTTTTTTCAAATAGTTTAAAAAGATCAAAATCTCTTGAGGGTCCAATATGATAAAATTTCTTCTCTTTATAATTTTTTTCTAAATGTTTCAGTGCAGATTCCCCAGATGTATAAACTTTGCTACATTTATTTTCATCTAATCCCATCTTTTTTAAGAATTCAATTACTGTACTATTTGGTCTTGGTGCATTAGTTAGCAAAATATATTTCTTATTTAATTTTTCTAATTCGTTTAAAACATTAACAGAATTTTGATGAAGACTTATTCCGTTATGAAGCACTCCCCAAATATCAATAAAGAAGACATCGTAGTTGTTCGCTACTGTCTTCAGTCCTAAATCATCTAAATTTTTTGGCATTTAGGAGATATAGCTTAAAAAAATCAATATTTCTTGGTTTTTTAGGGTTTAAATTTCTTGATGATATCTTGAAATAATAGCCAAGCATCTTTATATGATCCACATATTTATAGGAGTTTTTATGAAATTTAAACCTTTGCACGATAGAGTGCTTATTGAAGTTTTAGATGGCAGTGAAAAAACTGCGGGTGGAATAATCATACCAGACACGGCTCAGGAAAAACCACAAGAAGGTAAAGTTGTTGCTGTAGGCGGAGGAGCAAAAACTGAAGACGGAAAAATAATCCCAATGGATGTTAAAGTTGGAGATAAAGTTCTTTTCGGTAAATGGTCTGGTACAGAAGTTAAAATTGATGGAAAAGAATACAGCATAATGAAAGAGTCGGACATTATGGGTATTTCAACAGGAAAATAATTTAAGGAGATAGATATGGCAAAAATAGTAAAATTTGATGCAGATGCAAGAGCAGCAATGTTGAAAGGCGTTGATATTCTTGCAAATACTGTAAAAACAACTTTAGGTCCAAAAGGAAGAAATGTTGTAATCGACAAATCATATGGAGCTCCAAGAACAACAAAAGATGGTGTTACTGTAGCTAAAGAAATTGATTTAGATGACAAATTTGAAAACATGGGTGCACAGATGGTAAAAGAAGTTGCTAGCAAAACTAATGATGAAGCTGGCGATGGAACTACTACAGCAACAATCTTAGCTCAAGCAATTGTAAAAGAAGGTTGTAAATATGTTACCGCAGGAATGAACCCTATGGATGTAAAAAGAGGTATTGATGCAGCAGTAGATCAAGTAAAACAAAAGCTAATTTCATCTGCAAAAAAAGTTAAAGACAGTGATGAGATTGCACAAGTTGGAACAATTTCAGCAAATGGAGATAAAGAAATCGGTAACATGATTTCTAAAGCTATGCAGAAAGTTGGGAACGAAGGAGTAATTACAGTTGAAGAGGCTAAAGGAATTGAGACTGAACTTGATGTAGTAGAAGGTATGCAATTTGATAGAGGATATTTATCACCATATTTTATTACTAATGGAGATAAGATGACAACAGAATTAGAAAATCCTTTGATTCTTTTACATGAAAAAAAATTAACAAACCTTCAACCAATGGTTCCTCTGTTAGAGGCAGTAGTTCAAGCAGGTAGACCACTAATGATAATTTCTGAGGATGTAGAGGGTGAAGCATTAGCAACTTTAGTTGTAAACAAACTAAGAGGTGGCTTAAAAGTTGTTGCAGTAAAAGCTCCAGGTTTTGGAGATAGAAGAAAAGCAATGCTTGAAGATATTGCGATACTTACTGGTGGCCAAGTAATTTCAGAGGATTTAGGAATAAAACTTGAAAACGTCAAATTAAATGACCTTGGATCTGCAAAGAGAGTAAAGGTAGATAAAGAAAATAGTACAATAGTGAGTGGATCAGGTAAAAAATCAGATATTGAGGCTAGATGTAATCAAATTAAACAACAAATTGATGAAACAACCTCTGACTACGACAAAGAGAAACTTCAAGAGAGATTAGCTAAACTTGCAGGTGGTGTTGCTGTCATCAAAGTTGGTGGCGCAACCGAAGTAGAAGTTAAAGAAAGAAAAGACAGAGTTGAAGATGCTTTAAATGCTACAAGAGCAGCAGTGGAAGAAGGTATCGTTGTTGGTGGTGGTTGTGCATTGTTATATGCCTCACAAGATATTGACAAATCTGTGAAAGTAAAAGGTGATGATCAAAAAGCTGGTGTTGAAATTGTTAAGAGCGCTTTACAGGCACCAATAAGACAGATTACAAAAAACGCTGGTGTTGATGGATCTGTAGTAGTTGGCAAACTTTTAGAACAAAATAAAACATCTCATGGTTATGATGCGCAAACTGAAAATTATGTAGATATGTTTAAAGAAGGTATTATCGATCCTGTAAAAGTCGTTAGAACAGCTTTACAAGACGCAGCTTCAATATCAGGTTTGCTCGTAACTACTGAAGCAATGATTGCTGATAAACCTGAGGAAAAAGATTCTGGTCCTGCTATGCCTCCTGGAGGAATGGGTGGAATGGGTGGAATGGGTGGAATGGGAATGTAATCCCCATTAATCTCAAACAAAAATTCAAAAAGGGCAGTTTTTACTGCCCTTTTTTTTTATTTATACGAAAATCATTAGTGATGAAGGAGTGATGAAGGAATGATGAAGGAATGATGAAGGATTTGGATATGTTATAGTCTCATTTGTAACTATAACTGTGAAAGTTAAATTATTTATAGCATAATGAATAATGTCTAAAAAAATTACACTTCAACAATTAGAATCATTTCTTTGGGAGGCAGCAGATATTCTAAGAGGTAAAATGGATGCCTCAGAATTTAAAGAATATATTTTTTCAATAATGTTTTTGAAGAGAATTTCAGACACATTTGATGAAGAAAAAGAAAAAGTAATAAAAAAATTTTTAGATAAGAAAAAAACTCTAAAACAGGCAGAAGAATTAGCGCAAAATCCAATTGAGTATGACACTTTTTTTATTTCTAAAAAGGCGCATTGGAATCATATCAAAGATACAAAGCATAACATTGGTGAAGAACTTAATAAGGCAGTTGAAGAAATAGAAGAAACAAATCCTGATCTTGAAGGAGTTTTGGTTTCTGTCGATTTTAATAAGAAAGATAAAATTTCAGATAAAAAATTAAGAGATTTGATCTCTCATTTTGGAAAATATAGATTAAGAAATTCAGATTTTGAAAATCCAGATTTAATGGGATCTGCTTATGAATATTTGATTAAAATGTTTGCTGACAGTGCGGGTAAAAAAGGTGGTGAATTTTATACTCCCTCAGAAGTGGTTAATCTTCTTGTTCGATTAATAAAACCAAAATCTGGAATGCGTATTTACGATCCTACTTGTGGTTCAGGAGGAATGTTAATCCAATCAAAAAAATATTTAATGGAAAATAATGATGATCCAAGAAACATTTCTTTATATGGACAAGAGGATAACCTGGGAACTTGGGCAATTTGTAAAATTAATATGTTTTTACATTCTGTATTCAATGCTGATATTAAAAAAGGAGACACGATAAGAGAACCTAAACATCTTAACAATGGTGAATTAATGACATTTGATCGCGTTATTGCAAACCCTCCTTTCTCACTATCAAAATGGGGGAAACAAGAAGCAGATAATGATAATTTTGGCAGATTTCCATATGGCACACCTCCTAAAGATACTGGAGATCTAGCATTTGTTCAGCATATGATTGCATCATTGAACGCAGAAGGAATATTGGGTGTTGTTGTTCCTCATGGAGTTTTGTTTCGAGGTGCTAGTGAAAAAGAAATACGCAAAGGTATTTTGGAGAATGATTTGTTGGAGACAGTGATTGGACTTCCTTCAGCATTGTTCTATGGTACGGGTATTCCTGCGGCACTTCTAATCATTAATAAAAAGAAACCTACCAAAAGAAAACACAAAGTCCTATTCATCAATGGCGAATTGGAATACGCAGAAGGTAAGAACCAGAACAAACTTCGAGAGAGTGATATTAAACATATAATGAATGTCTATGACGCATTCGAGGATAGCAAACGATACTCCAAAGTTGTTTCGTTGGATGAGATACGAGAGAATGATTATAACCTGAATATTCGTAGGTATGCAGATACCTCACCGCCACCAGAACATTTTGATGTGAAGGCAATTCTAAGAGGTGGTATACCAGTTGTAGAAGTTGAAAATGAGTATATTCAAGAAACTTTAAATGGAATGGATGTATCTTGTGTTTTTGTTAGACGAGATGAGGAATATTACGATTTCAAACCTAATATTAAGACTAAAGAACAAATCAGTGACTATCTTGATTTCAAAGAGCAATCTGTAATAAATCAGTTTGAAAGATGGTGGGATAAGTATCAAATTTCACAAAATAAAATAGATGATCAGGTAAAAAAATCTGAAGAGGAGATTCAGGTTTATCTGAGGGAACTCGGTTATGAGTGAGATGATTCCTGTAGATTGGATCTCTGTGAAATTAAAAGACATATCAGTTCTTACGAAAGGACTAACATATACATCGGATGATTATTCTGATAAAAAAAATGGAGTTGCGTTTTTGACTCTTAAAAGTATCTCGAAAAATGGAGGTTATTCACCTGTTGGTATGAAATTTTATAAAGGTGAATTTAGAGAGTACCACACACTAAAAATAGGCGATATTTTGTTTGCTAATACCGACTTAACCAGAGATGGAGATGTTATAGGCAATCCTCTCTTTTTTGATGGTTTTGGCATTGATAGAATAACGTTGTATTCAATGGATTTATCTAAACTAGCGGTAAATTTGGAGAAGGCGCACTCCAAGTTCTTATATTATTTGCTTATGACCCATCGTGTTAAGCGTTACATGGTAAACTCGTCAGCGGGTTCAACGGTTCTCCACTTGGATACAAATAGGGTAAAAGAACTGAAATTAAACCTTCCACCACTTCCAGAACAAAAGAAAATCGCATCCATTCTCTCCTCTGTGGATGAAGTAATTGAGACTAATCAGAAAAAAATCAAAAAACTTCAGGATCTCAAGAAAGCAATTATGAATGAGTTACTGACGAAAGGCATTGGTCATAAAGAATTTAAAGACAGTGAGTTAGGTAGAATTCCAAATAGATGGGAGGTATATGAACTAGGAAAATTATGTAATTTCACACAAGGTGTGCAAATATCTTTAGATGAAACCTTAAGAGTAAAAAAAGATGGTTATATTCGTTATTTATATATTAATGATTTTTTATTAGATAAGAATCTTCGTTTCATTAAGGACGAATTTCCAAAAAAAATTGTTACAGAACAAGATTTAATTATGGCAAATACAGGTCACTCTGCAGGAACTGTATTTAGAGGTAAACATGGTGTTTTAAGTAATAATGCATTTAAAATATCAATAAAAAAATTGATAAAGTCTGAATACTTATTTTACTACTTATCCACTGATAATTATTGGTTCAAAATTAGAAAACTTTTTAATTCGGCGGGACAACCACATGTGGGACATAGTAATATCGCTAAACTTCAATTTCTTTGTCCACCACTAGATGAACAAGATAAGATTTTATCTATATTTCACAAGATTGATGAAAATATCTTGAACAACGAAAAAAAACTTTCAAAGATAAAATTTCTAAAAAAGTCCCTGATGCAAGATCTTCTCACAGGTAAAATTAGGGTAAAGGTAAATTAATATGTCTGGCGATGAGTTTGTAAAAGTTGAACTACCTGCAATTGAGCAGTTAAAAAAACTTAGTTGGAATTATGTAGAAGGAAATAAATTGTCACCAGATGAGTCCGATGAAAGAAAATCTTTTAAACAAGTTGTTTTAAAAAAAAAACTCTCAAAATCAATTAAAAGAATTAATCCATGGATAAGTGAAGACAACATTAAAACAATTGTTAAAGAATTTACTCAAATTTCAAATTTTAATTTAATGGAGGCAAATCAAAAAATATACAATCAACTTACAAAATATATTTCTGTAGAACAAGATCTTGGAGAAGAAAGAAAAAGTCATACAGTTAAAATAATTGATTTTGATAACATTGAAAATAATGAATTTTTAATTACCAATCAATTTAAAGTTGCTGGAATAAATCAAAATATAATTCCTGATATTATTTTGTTTGTTAATGGTCTTCCTCTTGCTGCTATTGAGTGTAAATCTCCTTTTATTACAAACCCAATGGAGGCAGGAATTAATCAATTACTTCGTTATTGTAATAACAGAAAACCTGAAGAGAATGAAGGTGCTGAAAAACTATTTTATTTTAATCAAATTCTAGTTTCTACTTATGGTAAACAAGCAAGACTCGGAACTATTTCTTCAAGATATGAACATTATTTAGAGTGGAAAGATACTTATCCAAAAAATATTGAAGATTTTAAGAATAATAATTCACAGGAAATCTTAATAGAGGGTGTTTTTAATCATAAGAATTTTCTAGACATCGTTCGTAATTTTACAATTTTTGAAGTAGTTGAAGGCAAGACTATTAAAAAAATTACTAGATATCAGCAATATCGTGCAGTTCATAAAACTGTTGAAAAAATAACTAAAGGAAAAAATAAAAAAGAAAAAGGTGGTGTGATTTGGCATACCCAGGGATCTGGAAAATCATTAACGATGGTTTTTCTTGCACAAGTTATTAGAAGAAATGAAGAACTCAAAAAATATAAATTACTATACATTACTGACAGAACACAATTAGACTCACAATTAACAAATACTTTTCAGAACACCCAAGACGAAACCGTGATCCAAGCAGACTCTGTTCAAGATTTAAGGGAATTAATTTCTAAAGATTCTTCAGATCTTATAACAAGTACTATTCAAAAATTTCAAGAAATAAGAGGTGAGAATTTAATGTCATTAAATGAGTCAGAAAAAATAGTGGTTTTGATAGATGAAGCACATCGAACCCAGTATGGAACATTTGGAATGGTTTTAAATACTGTATTACCTAATGCTGCAAAAATTGCATTTACAGGAACTCCATTATTAAAAAGCGAATTAACGACCGGAGAGTTTGGAGATTATATTGACAAATATACAATAGAACAATCTGTAGAAGATGGTGCAACACTTCAAATTCTTTACGAAGGTAGAGAAGTAAAAACTAGAGTTGAAGGAGAGTCGCTTGATAATCTTTTTGAAGAATATTTTTCAGACAAAACAGAAGAAGAAAAAAATGAAATTAAAAGAAAGTATGGAATAGAGAAAGCAGTATTAGAAGCACCTAAAAGAATAAGATGGGTTTGTTTAGATATAATTAAACACTACAGAGAAAAAATTCAACCAAACGGTTTTAAAGCAATGATCGTAACTTCAAGTCGTCATGCTGCTGTTTTATATAAGAATATGTTAGATGAATTAAATGCTCCAAGTTCTGATGTGGTGATATCAGGTGATCATAATGATCCTGAAGATATAAGAAAGTATACTGATAGTAACGAGCATAAAAAAATTATTAAAGATTTTAAAGAACAAAAATTAAGCGGGTCAAAATGTCATTTCATAATTGTAAAAGATATGTTGTTGACAGGTTTCGATGCACCAATTTGTCAGGTTATGTACCTTGATAGAAAGATTATGGATCATAGTTTATTACAAGCAATAGCAAGAGTTAATAGACCCAAAGAAGGAAAACAGAGAGGTCTCGTTGTAGATTATTATGGACTTGCAAGTTATCTTACAAGCGCATTAGATCAATTTACTCAAAATGATGTTCAAGGAGCATTAAAAGAATTAAAAGATGAAATTCCTAAATTAGATCGAGCATATAATAAAGTTTTAGAATATTTTAAAGATAGAGATTTAGAAGATTTAGAGGAATGTATCTTAGTCCTTGAAAAAGAGGATATAAGGCAACAATTTGAATTGAGTTTTAGAAAATTTGCTAAATTAATGGATATAGTACTTCCTGATCCCTATGCAAATAGATATTTAAGAGATCTTAAATTATTAGGAAAAATAGTTCATGGTGCAAGAAATACTTACAGAGATGAACAATTAAATATCATAGATGCAGGTGAGAAAGTTAAAAAACTTATTGAGGAAAATATATTAGCATCTGGAGTAGATCCTAAAATACCTCCGATTAATCTTCTTGATCCAAAATTTAAAGAAGAAGTCGCCAAAACAGAAAATCCAAAAATGAGAGCAGTAGAAATCAAAAATGCAATTCGTCATCATATAACTGTTTCATTAAATGATGATCCTGCTTACTACAGAAAGTTATCTGAACGATTAGAAGAAATTATTCAAAAATATTATGAGAATTGGGAAGAGCAAGCACGACAATTATTACTGTTTAAAGAAGAATGTATGAATGAACCAACGCCTCCAGAGGGACTAACAAATGCAGAGTTACCTTTTTACAATCTGTATACTGAAGTATTGGAAAAACATTTTGATGAGGATCAAGTTCCTTATGAAGATGCAAAAAAAATTGCATCTGAATTAGTGGCGTATTTAAATGAAGTATCTGAAATAGTTGATTTTTTCAATAAACCTGATGAGATTAGAAGATTAAAGAGAAAAATTAATGATTTAATTTTACAAACAGATCATTCTGATCAGGATTTAATTAATAATATAACTGAAAGTTTTATGGATCTCGCAAAACACAAGTATGCATAATTTTAGCATTGATATAAAAAGAACAGATCGAAAAAAAACAGTTTCATTTCAAGTTGAAAGAGGGTTGGTTAAAGTCTTAGTTCCTAAACATTTAGATAAAGCAAAATTAGATAAAATTATAAAATCTAAATCTAAATGGATTAAAAACAAACTATCAAAGGTAGATGTGATATTGCCATTTAGAAAAAAAGATTACGTAAGTGGTGAAGATTTTATGTATCTAGGTAAGCATTATAAATTAAAAGTAATCAAAGGTAAAAAATATAATGTTAAATTAAGTGATAAATATTTAACTATAAATATTAAATCTCATACTAAAGATGATAAAATTAAAAGATTATTGAAAAATTGGTATTTTAATAATGCTGACAAATATCTAAAAGAAATCACCAAAGAATTGTCACAAAAACATAGATTAGAATTTAAATCTGTAAAAGTTCGTAATTATAGATCACGTTGGGGCAGTTGTAGTTCAAATGGAAGTATTTTTTACAATTGGAAAATAATTATGGCACCAAAAAAAATCATTAAATATGTTGTCTTGCACGAACTAGTGCATACTAAAATTCATAACCATTCCCCAAGATTTTGGTCAAATTTAAAATCTATATATGATGATATTAATCATCCAAAAAAATGGTTAATAAATAATAAAAATTTATTAGAAATCTAAATAATTTATATTTGTTGCGTTATACGCATAGATGCAAGTATAAAAGTCTTAATTTTATTAATCACTATTCCAAGTGAATAAATCAGCATCAAAAGGTATGTTTCTAAATTTAAGTAAGATTTTATATTTTTCTAATCTTTCTTCTTTCTTAAATTTCTTTAAGTAGTTGAGTATTTGATCATAAGTCAAACCTTTTAGGTATTTCTTTTTAACATCAACATACTCTTCATAATCCATACCACATATAGAGAATTTTTTTTTGGGATCTATATGTTCAGCATAACTTATTCTGTCATCAGTTTCACTAAGGACATCATAAAAACGAGCGATTTGATTATCTCTTTCAAAGAGAATATCTCTTCTGAAATCAAACAGTTCTAATTGTTGCATATTTTGGAGTTGTTTAAAATTTTAGAAATTAATTTTAACAATTAAAAATATATCTTTAAATGAAGGCAATATTTAGACTTCAAACTTCAAATATTAGATTTATCTTTTGAATTGCTTTTGAATTGCTTTAAATAATGATGAAGAGTGATGAAGGAATTTTCAAAATGTTAAGTAAATCAAGTATTATTAGAAACCAGTATGAGAATGTAATCCCTAATTATTTCCAAAAAAATTCAAAAAGGGCGGTTTTTACTGCCCTTTTTTTTGTCTATCCTCTTCATGGTGGATGAAAAGTTAATCTAACAAATTTATGTAGTCTAATTCTAACAAACCACATATTAAAATCATACGCTTCTTAATAAGTTGTATAAATCACTAATTTGTTGAAAATTAAATTTACTTAATTTTCTTTTTTTTTGATATTCCTAGCTTATCGCTATGTCTTAATCTTAATATAACAATTGCTCCAGCAATTAACACAATAGCTACCGCTTCGTAGACTAGTGCTGAAGGATCCATTTCTTTTCCTTGCAAAATTATGAATCGTGAAAGAGCAGTAATTGCAATTAAAAGCGGTAAAGTAATACTAATTGACTGTTGATCCCAAAACACTCTAACCATTGCAAGCACCTCTAGGTATAGGAACATTAAAAGTAAATCAGCAAGAGTCACTGATGTATTTATGAACATTAGTTTAATCTCTAAAACTACAGCAATGATAGTGCTAACTAAAATTATTCCAAGTAAGCCAAGTTGTAAATATTTAACTAGATCTCTCATACAATTTTAAATTAATGATTCGATTACTAAAATACAAGAAATTATCTAAAAATTCTACCAACAATAAACAAACCAAGTGCCACTGCTGGTCCAATACCAAAGGCAAAAAGTATGGTTCCAATACCAACTGTCCCACCTAAATACCAACCAATACTAACTACTGTTATTTCTAAAAATGCTCTAACTGCTGCTATTGGCAAATTTGTTTTTTTTTGAAGTCCAGTCATCAAACCATCTCTAGGACCGGGGCCTAAATTAGCTACAAGATAAATACCACTTCCTATTCCAACGAGCAGGACAGCTGCTACTGCTAATATCATTTTTAAAATAAAGCTTTCGGGTGTGGAAACGTAATTTAAACAAAGATCTATCATTGCAGCAATAATTACTGCATTCAGGATTGTGCCAATTCCTGGTTTTTGGCTCAAAAATACCCAAAGTGAGATAACGAAAATACTAATAAAAAAAGTTATAATTCCAATTGAAGCATTTACTTTCAAAGAAATACCTTGAGCTAATACACTCCATGGAGAAGCTCCAGTATAAGATACAAGCAATAAACCTTCACCTATACCAAATAAACTTAGCCCAAAGCATAAAAAGAAAAAAGTTGATAATCTTGGTTTTATATTAAGAGGATTTTTAGAACTCCATGAAACCTTTGGAATATTTTTAATTTTTAGAAACATAGTTTATTTAGTAATAAAACTGAATAAATCCTAATAAAAAATAATTTGCAAATAAATAATCTTATTTTAGTAATTAAAAAAATCTATAAACTTACTTTTATGAAAAAAATCTTCATTACTGCTATAATATTAACTTTAGGTATCTTTAAAACTTCTGTCTCCAAAGAACTAATTGATTTAAAGTTTATAGAAATGGAAGTATTAAGAAATGGCGATGTAATTGGTTTTTCAAATTACAAATTCTCAAAAGAAAATAATTTTTTGAAAGTTGAAAATGAAACAAAATTCAAAGTCGATGTTTTAGGAGTAAATTTATTCAAAATTGATAGTTTAGGAATTGAAGTTTATGAAAATAATAAATTAGTTTCATTTGAATCTGAAACTTTTCAAAATAAAAAAGTAAAATATGTAAATTTAAAACTTTCAGAGGATAAAACTCAATATTTAATAAACGGTTCATCGTATAAAGGAAGTGCTGCTCTAAATAATGTCATAGGAAACTGGTGGAACTATCAAATTTTACAAACTGATACCCAAATAAGCCCTTTATCAGGAAGTGTAAAAAAACAAGAGATAAAATATATAGGCGATGAATTAATTAAAATTTTGGACAGAAAAATAGAAACAAAAAAATTTAGTTTGAAATCAAAAAACCAAAACCTCCCTAAAGATAAAAAGCTTGATTTTATTATATGGATAGACCCTGGCACAAATATAATTCTAAAAGTTGCATATGAAAGAATGGGTAGATGGGAATATAAATTAAAGAATTATAATTAAAAAATTAATTTTCCTTTTTTTTTCTTACTCTTGCAATTAACTGAGTTAACGAGTCAACCATTTGATCTGAAGCTTTAAAAATTTCTGTAGTTTTGTAATCGTAAGATAAATTTTTTTCTGGATTGGTTTTATCCTCTATTATTATTCCTTCATCAGGAGAATTATTTTTAATGTAAATTAATATTAACCAATTATCATCTTCATTTTCATCCCATTTAATGAAAATTTCTCCAGTTTCAAATCTTCGATCTATACATCTTAAAATAGACATCTGTCTTGTGATATGTCTTTTATTTAACTGAAAAACTAAACTGCTTGCGCTTCTATAAAAACTCTCTAAAGCAAACTCAATTTTTTGTCTTGCTAATGTATAATCTTTTTCTTTTTGAAGTAGCGTTTCCCTATCTTCGTCACCTTGTATTTTTACCCCAAGAGCCTCTACTCGCTCTCGAATTTTTTGGTCTCTTATAATTCTATATTTTTCTCTTAATTTATCTATTCTCTCCTGTAGACCAGCATAATCCTCTCTTTTTTCTTTTAGTGAGATTTTTTCTAATTGTTCTAATTCTTTTATTTCTCTTATTCTAAATTTTTCAATTTGTTTTTCTAATTTTAGTTGTTCAAGGAATTTTCTCTGCTTTTCAGCTTGTTCTTGTCTTATTATCGCCTGTTCTTTTCTTAAAAATGATTTGATGTCTTTTACTCTCTCTTTCTCTAATTTTATCTCATCTTTTAATAGTTGTTCTTTGAGTTTTAAATTAGCTTGCTTTTCTTCTTCTAGACGTAATTTTTTATCGATTTTCTCTTTTTCAATTCTTTCCATTTCCTCAATTTTTTTTCTTCTCGTTTCATCTTTTTGTAATACCTTATACTCATTGATTGTATCTGAAATTTTTGTAAAGAATTTTTGAAGGAAGGTATCGATAGCTACAAAAGGATTAAAGCTTATTTTTATGTCAGGCTTTAAAGAGCTTTGAAATTTTATTAATCTTAAAAGGACTTGATTTTTTTTATTTTTATTATCAACTTTAAATTTTTTTTTTATATTTTTCTTTCTCTTTTTTGTTTTTTTTTGTTTTTTCGACTTTATTGAGGATTTTTTAATCTTTTTGATTTTAGAGACTCTTTTAGCTTTTTTATATTTTTTTTTCTTTTTTTTCATTTAGTGGGTTTTAGAGATTTATCAATTTATTGTTGATAAATATAGTCTCTTGTGTTCGGTACAGAATCTAATTTTTTAGATAATTGGAATTGAAATACAACCTGGTCTCCCCATTTAAAAGCCATTTCACAACTTGCAAGATAAAATTCCCACATTCTAAAAAACTTTTCATCAAACATTTCTAAAACCTGACTTTTTTTACTGAGAAATCGTTCTTTCCAGTGTCTTAAGGTATGAGCATAATGCTTTCTTAAAACCTCAATATCAGAAAGTATTAATCCAGATTTTTCAATTGGTAAAGCTACTTCACTTAAACTTGGTGTATATCCTCCAGGAAAAATATATTTATTTATCCATGGCTGTGGATCACGTGGTGGATTTATTGATCCGATCGTATGTATCAATGCAATACCATCTTCGGAAAGTAGTTTTGATACTGTATTAAAGTATTTCCTATAAAACTTCTTTCCTACATGTTCAAACATTCCAACACTCACTATCCTGTCAAACTTTTCATTTAAATTTCTATAATCTTCAAGTCTAAAATCAACTTGATTTTCTAAGTTCATCTCTTTTGCTTTTTGTTTGCTATATTGCAACTGGTTTTCTGAAAGAGTAATGCCAAGTACTGAACATTTGGTTTTTTTTGCTATTTCTAAGGCTAATGTCCCCCATCCACTTCCAATGTCTAAAACTCTTTGATCATTTTCTAATTTAAGTTTTTTAATTATATGGTCGATCTTATTATTTTGAGCTTCTTCTAAAGTATTTTTTTCATCTTTAAAATACGCGCAAGAATATTGTCTTTTCTCATCTAAAAATAAATCATAAAGTTTTTCAGATATATCATAATGATGTGCAACATTTCTTTTCGATTTTTTTATAAAGTTGAAACTTGTTAGGGTTTTATAGAATCCTCTGAGTTTATTAATTATCATTCCATAATTATTTATCTCACTCCTTCCGATATTTTCAAATGCAATTTCTAAAAAGTCTGTTATTGATCCATTTTCAATAACAACTGATCCATTTGAATAAGCTTCTCCAAAATAAAGATCTGGGTGAAAAAGTAATTTTGAATGTAAACTTCTATCCAAAAGTCTAAGGGTAATTGGGTTCTCTTTTTTAGGATTTCCAATCTTATACTTATTGCTATCAGCATCGATTAAAATAAATCCATTTTTAATAAATAAGCTATTTAAAAATTTTGCCAGTTTCATTTTAAGCTACCTTTAAAAAATTATAATTAAAATCTAATTTGGCTAATTCATCAAGTAATTTTTTTTCACTTTCTTGATTTAATAACGAAAGTGGTGGTAATAAATTCTTAAAAGAATTATCTGAAATTGATAAAATTGTATGGATACTAGATATTAAATTATATTTATCAAATTCCTCTCGAACATTACATAATTTTTGGTTGTTAGTTTGATCTATTTTATTAATAAAGTTATCATAAACATTTCTTGATAATTCTGCTGTAACATTGCAGGTTGCAGTAATTATTCCTGAACATCCCAATTCTAAACCATTTAATAATTTTGTTTCTGAGCCAGGTAAGATAGAAAAATTTTTTAATTTTAAGTCTTTGTACAAATTATATGTGCTGTCTTTAACTCCTATGATTTGATCTGGGTAAATTTTTACAAGCTCTTCAACACATTCTACTGAAAATTTATATCCACATAATTTTTCAAAATTATATAAAACGATTTTACACCATGGGTGAATTTTGATTATCTCAGAGTAAAATTTAATCGCATCATTATCTGCATAAACGTAATATGCTGGTGGCATTATAAGAAAATTCTTAAAATTAAAATTTTTGCATAAATTAAGAAATGAAATAGTTTCTTTAAGTGAATTAAAACCTGTGCCAATTATAAAACTATCTTTAAATTTATTTTTTGAAAGTCTCTCGATTAACTTAATTTTTTCAGCAACAGAAATTAATTGAGCTTGTCCCGTGCTACCAAAAATCACAACTCCATGACAGCCCTGTAATATTAAATTTTCTGCATGTTTAATTGTTTTATCTACATCTAGATTCAATTCTTTATCTAACACAGATACCGAGGCCGCATAAATGCCATTAATTTTACTCATAATAAAAACTTATATAAAAATAAAATTTTAGTAAAGTTGATAAAAAAATGAAAATTCTAGCTATTCAAAACAGAATGGGTATTGGTGATATGATAATATATTTACCTTTTATAGAAGCGATATCCAAAAAATATAATACAAAAGTTAACATTCTAGTTAAAGAAAACTCTAAAGCCTCAGAAATTTTGAAGGATAACAGATATATTGGTGAAATAATAAATTTAGACAGAACTAATAAGAATAAAAAAGGAACACATGATGGTATTTTTGGATCAATCAGTTTAGTTAATAAATTAAAAAAATATAATTTTGAAAAAGTATTTATTTTTAATTCGTCTTTAAGATACAAGTTAATATGTAAATTGGCATTTATCAAAGAGATACATCAATATCCATTGTTTAAAAAAAAAAACCAGCATATTATTTTAGCAGCACAAAATTTTCTAAAAAATTCTATTGGCGAAACTGTAAAAAGTGAACCCGTAATCAACGTAGATAAAAAAAGTATTTCTGAAACAGCAATTAAGTTAAAAATAACAAAGACTGAAAAAAATATAATATTGGGTATAGGGGGGTCTGGAAATACTAAAAGAATACCATCAAAAATATTTTTGAGATTTATGGAAATGTGTGAAAACAAACATAATTGTAGATTTTTTTTAGCCACAGGAACTAATGACGAAGAGCAAATTATTCTGAAGGATATATTGAATTCAAAATATAATTCTAAATGCTTAACTTTAGATAAAATGAGTTTGTTTCAAATCTTTCCTATAATTGCTAATTGTGATGTAGCAGTTTGTAATGACTCTAGCTTTAGTCACTTATCCGCTGCAATTGGTATACCAACTATAGTTTTGATGGCAGATACACCTTTGCTATATGGAAGTTATAGTTCAAAAATGTTTCCAATAATTCCTGACGGGGAGGTTACAGTCAAACATGATACTTTAGGTAAAGAGAAAATTGATCCACAAAAGATATTTTATAAATTTAATGAATTAATTAACTAACATCTTTCAAAACTATTTCCTTAGCCTCATTTACTATTGCTGCTAATCTAGACAAATCGGGACTTACATCTGGGTGAATTTTTTTCATAATATTTTTATAAGATTTCATAACTTCTTCTTTAGAATACTTTTTTTTTGGATTTAAATTTAGTATTTTGTAAGCCTCATCTAATGATATAGACTGGGTATTAGCTGCTGATCCCATATTATTAAAATTAAACCTTCCTGAATTTTTTAAGAATCTTAGTAGACCCCAAATTCTTACTAGTTGAAGTAAGGTCAAACCAGCTTTGGTCTTTATTAATGGCAAAATCATAAGTAAAAATGGTAAAGAAAATATATATCTTCCAGCAAAGGCCATTATCACAGCAAGAACTATAGATAAAATAATAGTAAAAGTTCTAATTCCTTTAGAAATTTTAGCACTTGATGTCTTTACAAACCAATTAAGTAACAAATAGACTAGGACAAAAATAATTAGTGTTAAGAAAAAAATATTCATGTAATAGATGTTAAAAATGAAAATACCACAACTTGAGAAAAAACCAGAACTAAAATCTTGTCACAATGTGACATGGGAAGATAATTATAGCTGGATTCATCAAAATAATATTTTAGAGGTTTTAAAAGACAGCTCTAAACTCTTGCCAGAGGTAAGAAAATATCTAGAAGATGAAAATAATTATACAGAGGAGAATTTAAAGGATACGAAAGAATATCAAAAAAAACTTTTTGATGAAATCAAGGGAAGAATTAAATTAGATGATGAGTCTTTGCCATTCAAAGATAAAAATTATGAATATTGGACTAAAACGACAACAAAAGGAAATTATTCAATTAAATTAAGAAAAAAAATTGGTTCTAATAATGTTGAGGAAATTTGGAATGGAGATAAAGAAAAAGAAAAACTTAAAACTGAGTATTTTGGAGTTGGTGATTTAGAAGTAAGCTACAACGATAAATATTTAGCGTATTCATTAGATTTGAAAGGTTCTGAGTATTTCACTATTCACGTAAGAGATATTAAGACAAATGAGATTATTACAGATAAAATTGAAAATACTTCAGGTTCTATCTTGTTTAGTTTAGATGACAGATTTATTTTCTATTCTAAGCTTGATGAAAATCACAGGCCTAAAAAAATTTTCAGGCATGAAATTGGTAAATCAATCAAAGAAGATCTATTAATCTTTGAAGAAAGAACCCCTGCATTTACTGTAAGCATTGGTATTAGCGCAGATGAAAAATACTATTTTATTAATTCCTCTGATCATAACACCTCTGAGAAATACTATTTTAAAAGTAATGAGAGTTTACCTAAACCAAAAATAGTAAGAAAAAGGGAAAAAGGAATTATATATAGCGTAAGTTCTTGGGGTGGTTATTTTTATATTCACACCAACAAAGGTGCAGAAGATTTCAAAATAGAACGATCGACAGATATCGAGGCATATAAATGGGAAGTATTTATCCCAGCTAAAAATGAAACAATGATTGGTGGACTAACATTTTTAAAAAATTGGATTATTAGATCTGAACTTAATAACGCTTTAGATAAAATCTTTGTAAGAGACATCAATTCAAATAAGGAGGAAGAGCTTATTTTTACTGATGAAGAAGTTTATGATGGTAGTATTTCACATACACAAAAAGATAGAAATACTGATCTAATTTATATTTCATATTCTACTCCAAAAACCCAAGCGAGGACCTATTTATATAATTTAAAGACTAAAGAAAAAAAATTAGTAAAGGAACAAGTTATTCCAACAGGACATGATCCAAAAAACTATATAGTGCAAAGAATTGAATGTAATTCTGATGATGGAAGAAAAGTACCTTTAACAATAACTAGGCACAAAGATACTCCTTTGGATGGATCTGCAAATCTTCTTTTATATGGATATGGTTCTTATGGTGCTTCAATGTCTCCATCATTTTCTTCTACAAGATTAAGTCTAATTAATAGAAATATAATTTGGGTAACCGCTCATATACGAGGGGGAATGGAAAGAGGAATGAAGTGGTGGAAAGAAGGAAAACTTCTTAATAAGAAAAATACCTTTAATGATTACATTGCTGCTGCAAAATTTTTGATAGAAAAAAAATATACTTCAAAGGGTAAGATTATAGGAATGGGTGGTTCAGCTGGAGGATTACTGATGGGCGCAGTTGTTAACAAGGCTCCAGATTTATTTTTAGGGATGATTATGGCTGTTCCATTTGTTGACAGTCTAACAACTAACTTAGACCATTCTTTACCGTTAACAATTGGAGAATTTGACGAATTTGGAAACGCAAAAGATAATAAAGATCACTTTGATTATATTTATTCTTATGCGCCATATAACAATATAAAAAAAATGGATTACCCAAATATTTTAATTACAACAAGTTTAAGCGATAATAGAGTTTTATTTGATGAACCAGCAAAGTTTACAGCTAAACTTAGAGATTATAAAACTGATAACAATCTTTTATTACTTAAGACTGAAATGAATGCGGGCCACGGAGGTAAGTCAGGCAGAGATGGTGCTATTGAAGAAATTGCGTTTGACTATGCATTTATTTTAAAAATAGCAGAAAAAATTTAGTCCATACTTGAAAGATTTTAATTAATACCTACATAAAGTTTACAAGTTGCCTTATTGGGACTTGTAATAAACCTTGCTAACAAAGGAGGAAAAATGACAAGTAAGGATCTATCTATATTTAACTCACTAAGACCATTCTCAATTGGTTTTGACGACATGTTTGATCAATTTGAGAACATGTTAGGAAACGGTAGTTTGACAATGCAATCTAATTACCCACCCTACAATATTAGAAAAACAGGAAAGGATAAATACTCAATTGAAGTAGCCTTAGCAGGTTTTTCGAAAAAAGATGTCGAAGTGGAGTTTGAAGATAATTTATTAACTGTAAGAACTAAACAAGTCAATAAATCGGATAATCAAAATGAAAATGGTGAAATTATTCATAAAGGAATTTCACAAAGACAATTTGCTAGATCATTTACAATTGCTGATGATGTAAAGGTGAATGGTGCTGAGCTAAAAGATGGTCTTTTGACAATTGCTTGTGAAAGAATTGTGCCAGATTACAAAAAGAAAAAACTTATTGAAATTAAATAAGTATTAACCTTGCTTGTGGGGATTATCCCCACAAGTTAAAAACACCCTTTAGATACAAACCCAATCACCATATCCTCGCTGCTAATTTCAAATTTTCTCTCGCATGGAATTCCATATTTTTTTGTTTTATATACAAGAATCTTAGAAGCTGTATTAGACTTTTCCTCATTATCAGGCATACCCATAACTATTTTTAATTCTGAGACAGGTTGACCAATAAATTGACTTAATTTCTCATTTTCTTTTTTTACGATTTCATCTGTTTTGTCCTTAACAGTCTGACAACTAGTCAACTTCGTTAAAAACAAAAAACAAATTAAAACTGGTATTAATGAGCGCACTATTTGACATTATCAGATTTGTTTTAATAAAAAATTAAATTCTAAGTTGAAAATTGTGAATAAAGCTTTCAATTGAAAGGATTTGTTTTGAAGAATGGTTTATTATTATAATTATTTGGAGGAACTCAATGTTAGATAAATATTTTAATTATAAAAAACATAAAACTACTTTTAAAACTGAAGTTATTGCTGGAGTTACTACTTTCCTAACTATGGCATACATAATGTTTTTAAACCCTTTTATTTTATCTGGAGAATTCGCAGGGCCAGAAAAAGGTTTTTTTGACTTTGGTGCTGTTTTCACAGCCACGATATTAGCTACTGCTTTAGCTTGTTTCATTATGGCTTTTTACGGAAAGACTTGGCCAATAGGTTTAGCTCCAGGAATGGGAATAAACGCTTTTGTTGCTTTTGGAGTTGTTGCGGGAATGGGTTATACACCGCAAGAAGCTCTGGGGGCAGTATTAGTTGCGGGTGTTTTGTTTTTAATTATATCTTTAACGCCAGTAAGATCATGGCTAATTAATTCAATACCTAAAAGCTTAAAACTAGGAATAGGCGCAGGTATTGGATTATTTTTAGCAATTATAGGATTAGAAATTATGGGGGTAGTTGGAGATCACCCAGTTACGCTCGTAACTTTAGGAGATATAAAAAATCCTTTAGTTATTCTTGGATGTCTTACATTTGTAGCAATTATTGTCATGGAAAAACTTAACATTAAAGGAAATATAATAATTGGAATAATTGCTTTCAGTATTATTGCTTGGGTAAGTGGATTAGCAAAATTTAATGGAGTTGTGGGAAGTATACCGCCAATGACTTACCTTTTTGAATTTGACTTGTCAGCAGCCTTAACTGCAAGCATGTCAACAGTAGTCTTCACATTATTGTTTATAGATTTTTTTGATACTGCTGGAACTTTAACATCAGTTGCTAACGTTGCGGGCAAAGTTGATAACAAAGGTAAAGTTCAAGATATTAATAAAGCAATGATGTCTGATAGTGTTGGTACTGTTGCTGGAGCATTAATGGGAACTACAACCGTAACAAGTTATGTTGAGTCTGGAGCTGGTGTAAAAGCTGGAGGCAGAACTGGAATGACATCTTTAGTAATTGGTCTTTTGTTTCTTGCATGTTTATTTTTTGCACCTCTTGCAACAAGTTTACCAAAAGAAATTGATGGAGCCGCTCTATTATATGTGGCTGTTTTATTCGTAAGAAATATTACTGATATAGAATGGGATGACATTGCAGAGTCAGCTCCTGCTGTACTTGCCATGATAGCAATGCCTTTAACATATAGTATAAGCAATGGCATAGCGTTAGCTTTTATTTCTTATGCTTTAATAAAAATATTCACAGGTAAATTTTCAACGACTTCTCCTGCTATATGGGTTATCGCAGTTCTTAGTGTAATAAGTTTTGCTGTAGCTTAAATTTATTTAAAAAATAAGGCCAGATTTAATTCTGGCCTTATTTGTTTCTCTCAATTATTTTATCGATAGATATTTCCTCATAGTGTTCAGTTGGTTGAACAATCCAAGGATCTCCGTCTAATTTGATAGGACAAAAATCCGGGTTGAATTTAGATGATTTTTTTTTCCATAAACAAGCAGTTTTAATATCCTTTATGTAACTTTTTACTGGTTCATAATTTTTTAACCAATCAATACTTCTGTTTAAAGTAAGCCCAGTATCTGATAAGTCATCAACCAGCAGAACTCTTTCAAAGTCTTTTTGTTGAGCTATTGAGCTTATGTCTCTTGCAAAAATAAGATCTCCCTGTTTATCCTCTAATCCTTTTCCTGAATAGCTTTGTATAACAATATAGGCTGTCGGTAATTTAAATATTCTTGATAAAATATCTATTATAGGTGCGGCTCCTCTCATAATTCCAACAAGAACAGTTGGTTTAAATTTTTTATTTACCTCTATTGCAAGCTTTTCAACGGTATCGAGGTATTCTTGAAAATTTATTATTAATTTTTTTTCCATTTATAATTATTATTATAGTATTAGATTTAATTAAATATATTTATGAAAATATTTGACTGTTTTATGTATTTTGATGAAGATTTAGTTTTAGACTTAAGACTAAATCTTTTAGATAATCAAGTAGATTACTTTGTGATAGTTGAAAGTAAATTTAATCATAAAGGTGAAAAAAGAGAGTTAAAATTCGATATAGATAGATATCAAAGATTTAAAAAAAAAATTCTCTATTTAGTTTACGATCAAATACCAAATAATTTAGATATTATCAAAGAGGATGAAGATAAGGATATAACAATCAGCAAATATATGTTTAATGCAGGAAAAAGAGAAAACAGCCAAAGAAACTTTATAGTAAATGGATTAACAGAGGCTGATAATGAAGATTTAGTTTTAATTTCTGATGTAGATGAAATACCAAATCTTCAAAATTTAGATTTTTCAAAAATTAATAAAAAAATTATAATGTTCAAACAAGAAATGTTTTATTATAAGTTTAATTTAAAATTACCCAATTTTTCATGGATAGGAACAAAAGCTTGTAAAAAAAAGAATTTAAAAAGTCCTCAATGGCTTAGAAATATAAAAGACAGGAAGTTTCCTTTTTATAGGTTAGATACTCTTTTTTCAGATAATAAATACTCAAGTATTAAATTCATAGATAACGGTGGATGGCATTTTACAAATATTAAAACTCCAGAAGAAATTTACCACAAACTTAAGTCTTACCTTCATCACATTGAATTTGAATTAGAACCTTTAACGATTCAACAAATTACCGACATTATGAATGAAAAACGAGCAATATATAATTTAAATGTTGACCAAAGAACAAAAAAATTTGGTAAAGGAGAAAAACTTTTGAAGTATGATTTTCAGAAACTGCCAGATTATATTAAAAACAACAAATCAAAATATGAAAGGTGGTTAGACTAATGAAGGGTTACTGGGTGTGTATATATGAAAAAATTGAGAGTCCTGAAAAATTAAAAGAGTATGCCTCAAAAGCTAAACCAGCTGTTGAAAAGTTTTCTGGAAAATTTATTGTAAGAGGAGGAAAAAGTAGAACTACGGAAGGTATTGATTCTCCACGCACTGTAGTTGTTGAATTCCCTGATTATAATACCGCTATAGAGTGTTTTGATTCGAAGGAATACCAAGATGCCCATGAAATACTTAATGGACATGTTGTAAGACATCACCAAATAGTAGAAGCAAGCTAATACTGGATAGGTTCATCATCTATAGACCTCCATAAATACCAAGTAGCAACCGAACAGTAAGGTGAAAATTTTTTATACAATTTATCTACAAAAATTTTTGGTGGTAAATATTTTTTTTTATAATTGTTGGATATAGCTCTTAAAAGACCTATATCTTGTAAAGGCCAGATGTTTTGTCTGTTAAAAGTGAAGAGCAAAATCATTTCAGCTGACCACCTACCGATCTGTCTTAAAGTTGATAGATATGCTATAGCATCTTCGTCATTCATGTTCTTAATTAGATTAGGATTAAAACTTTTATTATAAAACTTACTAGCAAGTTCTTTAATACCTTTAACTTTTTGACGACTTAATCCACATTTTTTTAGCTGTTGTGAACTCAATTTATTTACTGTTTTTGGGTTTATTTTATTTTTACAAAGCTTTTTAAATTTTATAAATACAGAGTTTGCCGCAGCAACACTGATCTGTTGGCCTATAATGCTTTTACATAGAGAGAAGAAAACATCCTTTCTAGTAGTTAAAAATGTGTCGTCATACTTTTTTATTAGAGATCTCATAATCTTATC
This sequence comes from uncultured Pelagibacteraceae bacterium, assembly GCA_902582315.1. GTDB lineage: Bacteria > Pseudomonadota > Alphaproteobacteria > Pelagibacterales > Pelagibacteraceae > Pelagibacter. The sequence goes on along the minus strand of CACHRP010000001.1, from coordinate 46,311 downwards.
TTTCGACGATAAATAACTGATTGCTTTATTCCAGTATTTAGGTGGTTTAGTCATGTCTTGCAGTTGAAATTTGTTTTTTTAGTAAAATTTCTCTCCTAAATATAATTATTGAAGATACAATAACTAGAGCTGCGCCTGTCAAAGTTTTTATTGTGGGTATTTCGTCCCATATAAGGTAACCAAAAATTATTGCAAAAACTAAGGCTAAATATTTTAACGGTGTAACTAATGATACCTCAGCAAATTTATAAGATTGGCTTAACCATAAATTTGCAACGCCTCCAAAAATTCCTATTGAGGATAAAAGTATTAGGTCTTTTAAATTTGGCATTAACCACCCATAAGGTATTGTGAATAAACCCGCTAATGTAATTGCTACAGAAAAATATAATGATATTAACCAAACTGGTTCGGTAGAAGATAATTGTCTGATCGAAATGGCAACATATGACAAACCTAAGACAAAAATAAATGGAAAAATGTAATAAATATTTAATGCGCTCAACCCAGGCTCAGATATAACTACAATTCCAATAAACCCAACAATAACTGCCAACCACCTAAAGAAACCCACTTTCTCGCTCAAAAATAAAATTGAAAAAATCGTTGTAAATATTGGGACAGCAAATGTGATACTTACAACAGTAGCCAATGGAAGATTTCTCAGTGCTATAAATATTGATAGTAACGCTATAAGTCCAAAAAAGCATCTTGAAAAGTGCAAGATTGGTCTTTTTGTATAGTAAAAATCTTTAAGCCTTTCTTTAGGGATCACAAAATAATAAAGGACTAAGCCAAAAAATCCTCTGAAAAAGATTACTTGACCTAAAGGGTAGCTATCTGACCATTTTACAATAAGATCCATTACCGAAAATGCACATACAGACAAGAACATGTACAAAAAACCTAATTGATTTTTAGAAAGCATAAGATTAACTTTAGTTTAATAAACTTAATAATCAATGGAAATAGCAGTATTAGCTTGTGGATGTTTTTGGGGACCTGAAATAAAGTTCAGTAGATTAGACGGAGTTTTTAAAACCGAAGTGGGTTATTGCGGAGGTAAAACGAGTAAAACAAGTTATCAAGAAGTTTGTGAAGGGGATACGAATCATGCTGAGGTTGTTAAATTAGACTTTGATCCAAGCATAATTTCCTATGAAAAAATTTTAGATTATTTTTTTGAAATACATGATCCTACAACCTTAAATTCTCAAGGACCAGACTTTGGTACACAGTATAGAAGCGAAATTTTTTATCTTAATGACGAACAAAAAAATATCGCAAAAAAAATAACAGAAAAATACAACAAAAAATATTCCGGGAAAGTGGTTACTAAAATTTCACAAATAAAAAATTATTGTATAGCTGAGGAATATCATCAAAAATATCTGGAAAAAAGATAAAATGTCTTTAGTAGAAACTGCTTGGGTTGAAAATAATTTGAGTAATATAAAATTAATTGATTGTTCTTGGCATCTTCCTAATGCTTCAAGAAATCCATATCAAGAATATTTAAATCAGCATTTACCAAATTCATTGTTTTTTGATTTAGATAAAAATTCTGATCAGAATTCAGAATTACCACATATGTTGCCGTCTCGTAAAAAGTGGGATGAAATTGTTTCAGGTTTAGGTATAAAAAATGAAGATAGAATTATTATTTATGATAATTCTGATTTAATCAGCTCCTGTAGATTATGGTACACTTTTATCTATTTTGGACATGACCCTAAGCTTGTAAGTGTGATGAATGGTGGCTTTGAAAAATGGCAATCAGAAAAAAGACAGGTTACAAAAGAAGTAATAGTTTTTCCCAAATCGCATTACATATCAAAAGAAAAAAAAGATTTAGTTAAATCAATGAAGCAAATTGAACAAAATATTATTAATCAGGAATTTAAAATTCTCGATGCAAGAAGTAAAGAAAGATTTGAGGGAAAAGAAAAAGAGCCAAGAAAAGGTTTAAGAAGTGGATCTATACCAAATTCTTTATGCTTGCCATTCAAGCAATTAATAGAAAAGGATAAAACATTTAAATCTAAAGAAGAATTGTTAGAAATTTTTAAATCAGTTTTAAAACATGATTTTTCGTCAAAAATTGTGTTTTCATGCGGCTCTGGTGTTACAGCCTCAGTTTTAGCACTTGCATATTCCTTAATTGATAATAAGTATAATCCTGTCATTTATGATGGTTCTTGGTCAGAGTATGGCAGAATATAATTTATGAAAAATTCAAAAAAAGTTTTAATTGGTGTTGTTGTTTTTTTTATAATAATTGCGATTGTTGTAATTGGAAGAACAATGGTTGGAAACCATTTTAAAAAAAAATTCAGCAAAAGACCACCTCCTGGAATTATCGTCAAATTAGTTTCTGAAAAAGTCTTCTCAGAGAGAATCGAAAGTTTTGGAACTGCAATTTCAAAAAAAACGAAATCATATCGGATTCAAAAAAGTGACCTTATTTCAGAACTAAAATTAGATAATTATGTGGAAAAAGGATCTTTAATAGTGAAATTGAAAGATAAAGACATTATTGCACCATTTAGTGGTGTTCTAGGTTATAGAGGTATAACTGAGGATGTCCTGGGATCTGATAATTCTTTTATTATAACCCTAGATGACAGTTCAGTAATATACGCTGATTTAAAAATACCTGAATCATTTGCACCAGTTATTAAAAGAAATTTGCCTGTAGATGTAAAGTTTTCAGGATTGAAAAATAAACTTTTCTCAGGAAAAGTGGAAGGTTATTCAAGCAGAATCAGTGCAGATACGAGAAGTTTGCTAACGAGGATTAAAATAAACAACAAAGATTATGAGTTAATACCAGGGTCACTACTTGAAGTAAGTGTGAAATTTAATGAAAGAAATTCTCTATCAGTTCCTGATACAAGTGTGATGCTAGAGGGAGAAAGCTCTTTTGTATATAGAGTGCTTGATGATAATAGTTTAGAAAAAACTCAAATCCAAATTGGAAATAGAGATGAAGGGTTTATAGAGGTAATTTCAGGATTAAATGAGGGTGATCTAATTGTTGCAGAAGGACTAAAAAAAGTAAATCCAAAAGGAAAAATTAAACCAATTAAAAAGTAAATGTTTATAACTGATTTAAGTATAAGAAGGCCGGTAGTCTCTTGGGTAATGTCTCTTATATTGGTTTTATTTGGTATATTTGTATTTTGGAAATTGCCTGTAAGAGAATTACCATCAGGTCTTCAGCCACCAGTTGTTCAGGTAAAAGTGGATTACAAATCAGCATCAGCACCGATAATTGATCAAGAGGTTACTCAAGTTTTAGAAGATGTAATTGGTGGAGCAGAAGGTATTAAAAATATTGACTCAGTGTCTGAAAATGGAAGGAGTACAATTAGTATTGAGTTTGATACAGAAATGGATTTAGACAATGCTGCAAATGATATACGAGAAAGAGTAGCTAGAGTTGCAGATAATTTACCCTCTGAAGCAGAGGCTCCACAAATATTAAAACAGGCTGCGGGTTTTACGACAACTATGTGGATAGCACTTTCTTCTCCCTCATGGAGTGATTTGGAATTGGGAGATTACGCAGAGAGATATTTAGTTGATAGATTTTCAAGTATTAAAAATGTTGGGAGAATTTTAGTAGGTGGTCTAAGGGAATTAAGTGTCAGGATTTGGATAGATCCAATAAAATTAGCTGCTAATGATTTAACCATTCAAGAATTAGAAAATGCACTCAGAAGCGAAAATGTTAGTCTTCCAGCTGGAACTTTAGAAGCAACTAATGTTGATCTTACTCTAAATCTAGACAAATCTTATACAACTATTGACCAACTAAAAAGCTTGCCCTTAAAAAAGAACAAAGACAACATAGTAAAATTGTCTGATGTTGCTGAGGTTGAATTTGGCCCTGTTTCAGAAAAAACATTATTTAAGGCACAAAGAAAAGATAATCTAAACTTAAAAACAGTAGGTATAGGTATTTACGCTAGAAGTGGAGCATCAACAGTCGAACTGTCAAAAGATATCAAAAAAAAGCTAAAAGAAGTTAGAAAGTCTTTGCCGGATGGATTAAATATAGAAGTTGCATTTAATAGAGCAAACTATGTTGGAGCAGCAATTAATGAAGTATACAAAACTCTTTTCATAGCTTTTATATTAGTAGTAGTTATTATTTATTTGTTTCTTGGAAATTTAAAAGCAGTGATAGTACCAGCGGTTGCGCTTCCCGTAAGTCTAATTGCATCTTTTTTAGGAATTTATATTTTTGATCTATCAATAAATATATTTGTTCTGTTGTCTTTTATTTTAGCTATTGGAATAATTACAGATGACTCGGTCATTATGACAGACGCAATTTATAGAAGAATTGAAAATGGTGAAAAACCCCTTGTAGCAGCTTATAAAGGATCAAAGCAAATAACATTTGCAATTATTGCTACTACTCTAATATTGGTTGCAGTATTTTTACCGCTGATTTTCATAAAAGGAATTTCTGGAACCTTATTCAGAGAAACTGCGATCGCATTATCTTTTTCTGTGGTTATTTCATCATTTGTTGCGCTAACCTTATCTCCAATGCTTGGAAGTAGATTTTTAACACTAAAAACTAAGCAAAATAAAATTATAAGTAAATTTAATAATTTTTTTAAATCATTTCTAAAATTTTATAAAGAAAGCCTTAATTATTTTCTCGATAAACAAAGGTTAATAATTTCATTTATGATTTTAGTAATTATTTCTTCAGTATTATTATTTAATTTTTCAAAAAAGGAACTGCTTCCTCTTGAAGATAGGGGGGCATATTTAGTAATCGGAATGACTGACGAAGGAAGCTCATTTGAGTACACACAAGACAGAGCACAAGAAATAGAGTCTAAATTAATTCCTCTATTGCAGGAAGAAAATAGCCCGTATAGAAGATTTATAATGCGAGTTCCAGGTTTTGGTAGATCAAGTAATTCTTTTAATACTTTTATAATAATAGCTTTACTTAATCATTGGGATGATAGAAGTAAAAATACACAATCAGTTATGAGAGAAGCTATAGGAAAGATAGTAACTAATCCACAAGCGATTGCTTTTCCTATTTCACCACAATCAATAAGAGTTTCAAATTATAACAAACCAGTTCAAATGGTAATTTTAGGATCCTCTTATGAGGAACTTGAGCAAATTCAGAATAACTTAATATCGGAATTAAGAAAAAATAAAAATTTGTCAAGAATTGAGTCAGATTATTCTAAAAATAAACCAGAGGTAAAATTAATTATCAACAAAAATAAAGCAAAAGATTTAGGGGTATCAACAGACCAAATAGGCAAGACTTTGGAAACTCTTTATGGTGGAAAAACTGTTACAACATTTAATAAACTTGGAAAAGAATATCCAATTATAGTACAAAAATATTTGTCAGATAGAAGAAGTAAAGAAAGTTTAGCAAAAATTTTTGTAAGATCTGAAAATAACTCAAAACTTATATCACTGGCAAATTTAGTTGATTTTAAAGAAGAAGGATCAGCCAAAATTCTTTCAAGATATAATAGACAAAGAGCAGTAACTATATCTGCTAATATAAACGAAGGATATTCATTAAGTGAAGCAATAAGATATTTAGAAAAAACTATGGAAAATGTTTCACCCCAGAATCAGATTTCCTGGAAGGGAAAATCTGAAGAGTTAAAAGAAACCTCAAATGAATTATTTATAATATTTGCTTTAGCATTAATAACCGCTTATTTAGTTATGGCAGCTACTTTTAACTCATTTATTCATCCATTTATAATAATAATGACTGTCCCGCTAGCTGTATTTGGTGGATTGGTTTTCATTCTTTTTTTAAATAGTTCAATCAATATTTTTTCACAAATTGCTCTTGTTATTCTCATTGGTATATCTACAAAAAATAGTATCTTAATTGTAGATTTTGCAAATCAACTTAGAGCATCTGGAAAAAATATTGATAATGCAATAAAGGAAGCGTGCGATATGAGATTCAGACCTATTATAATGACATCTCTTAGTACAATGATAGCAATGGTTCCTTTAGTAATTGGAAATATTGGACCTGGGGCCGGGGAAGGCTCCAGACTTGCTGTTGGATCTACTATTTTAGGAGGCATGATTATATCAACATTTTTTACACTATATGTAACTCCAACCATGTACTTAATGTTAGCAAAGAATACTAAACGAATTGATGCTGTTGATATTGAATTAAAAAAGCAACTTAATTAAAAAATAATATATTTTCTTGTTTTGAGAGAATTTTGGCAACTTAACAATTGTGATTTATATTTTTTAGACTGTGTTTGTACCTTCTTGGCTAAAGATATAACTTTTGAATTTTTTTTATAGTTTTTATAGTTTCCCCAACCCTCATGATAAGCAATATACTGTCTAAATGCGTCTTTTTTTGAAATTTTTAATATTTTTTCGGTTTTATTGGTGTACCATCCTATAAAATCTACACTATCTTTGAATCTAGTCCTCGTTGCCAAAGGATTGTTTGTTTCTTGTTTATATTGTTTCCATGTTCCTTTAACTGCTTGAGAATATCCAAAGGACGAGGATGGTCTTTTATAAGGAATAACTTTGAAAATTTTATTTCTTTTTGGCTTTGCAAGCCAGTCAAAGTCAGACTCCATTTTAATAATAGCAAGCTGCAAGTATATTGGTGTTCCCCATTTTTTTTCAGTATTTTTCGCATGCTTGTACCAAAGATATCTTTCAGAAAATATGGAACAACCGTCTGCAGTATTTTTAGGAATAGATGAGCAAGAAACAAGAAATAAGCAGAGCACCAAAATTAAAATATTATTTTCTTTTTTCATTTTTTCTCCAATTCCATGGTTTTTCAAATGTACCCTGCCATAAACCTAATTTGTCTCTTTCTGCCTCTTTTTCTTGAAGAATATATTTTTTTGAGTACCTAACATAAGCTAAGGCATGACCGTTTCTAACAAGCCAAGAATTAATATTTAATTTATTCTTATAGCAAGTTGCAAGCTTCCTTTTGTATCTATCTACATTTTCTATTTTACATAATATTAATGCGTTTTTTAATAATTTTTTAAGTTTTTTCGTAGAGATTTTACCGCATGGGTATTTTTTATGAAAAGATAAAAATTGAATACTTAGAAAAATCTTTTTACATGATTGATTTGTCTCAGGTGCATCAATACCAGATAATCTAATTTTGTTATTTTTAATTTTAATTGTATCACCATCAATCACTAAAGCCTTTCCCTCAATTACTTCAGCATAAGCATTAGGTGACATAAAAAATAATAAAAGTAAAAAAACATTAAATTTTTTTTTTAACATAAGAAAAACATAAAAATAATATTAATGATATTAATACACCCAATACATTCCCATACAAATCAGAAATCTGGAAACTTCTGTTTGGTACTAATATGTGAAGTATCTCAAATAAAAAGGATATTAAAAAAAAATAAGTAAGAATAATTTTCTTTTTTTTTTCAAAAAAAAGTAAAAATCCAAAAAATGAGAGAAATAAAAAAGCATAAACATGATTAGATGAGAAATTTAATAATAAGAAATTAAAGTCATCTGTTAGTTGAGGCTGTTTATATAAGTCTTTATATAATATAAATCCCATTATACTTCCCGGGTATAAGTAGAAAATTGCAAATAGTGTATTTATTAAATAAAAAAATGATTTAAACATGATACAGTTTTCTTATATTTAAATTTTTTATATGAGTCATTTATTTTTAGTAAGACACGGACAAAGTGAATGGAATTTACAAAAAAAATTCACTGGGTGGGTAGATGTGGATTTAACACCACATGGGAAATTAGAAGCTTGTAAGGCAGGAGAGGCAATAAAATCGACAAATGTTAAAATTGACTTATTTTTTAGTTCTTACCAATTAAGAGCAATAAATACCTTAAAGCTAATTAAAAATACAATAAGAAATAATTCTGAATTCACAAAAGCCTGGGAGCTTAACGAAAGACACTATGGATCACTTACAGGTTTGAATAAAGAGGAAATGAAAAATAAACTTGGAGAAAAAAAAATACATGAGTTTAGACGCTCATGGGATATTAGGCCTGACCCTTTAAACCAAAATAGTCCTTACCATCCAATTAATATAGAAATTTATAAAAATATCCCAAAAGAAAATATTCCAGATACAGAGTCTCTTAAAGATACTTATAATAGAGTAGTTAACTATTTTATTAAAAAAATTAATATTGAAATAAAGAATGAAAAAAATATTCTTATATCAGCACATGGAAATTCAGTAAGAGCACTTTGTAAGTTTTTATTCAAATTAGACGAAAAACAAATTCCTAAACTTGAAATACCTACGGGAAATCCCCTTCATATTGAATTGGATCAAAAATTAAAGATTATAAAGTGCAGGTATCTTGATCAAGATAGAGCCCAGGATTTATTGGTTTTTTAATATTTTATTATAAATCGTCAAATCTGTTGTATGTAAAAATTCAAGATTACTTTCGTAACCAAAAAGTTGAGACTTCTTTATTTGATTGCTCCATATTTCATTCATCGAAAATTTTTTTTTTGCAAGTTTAGAAAAAACGTTTTTATTTATTATTTGGCATCCAGTATATATAAATTTTTTATTGTTATCTTTTGTAAGTTTGTCATTGTCCAAACTAAAATCACCCTGCAATCTTTTATCAAAACTTAAATCTTTATTAACAACTAGTAAAATATTATTAATTTTTTTCTTATAATAAAAATTGATCATTTCTAATATATATTTATTGTAATTCTCATTCCATATAGTGTCTGGATTAAAAACTAAAAAATTTTCCTCAGTAGAATCCTTTATCATATTAAAAATACCACCTCCTGTGTCAAGAATTTCATTACCGTCCTCTATTAACTCAATATCTATATTTGTATTCACTTGATTTACAAATTTTTTTATCTCATCTGAGAGGTAAAAAATATTAATTTTAATTTTTTTTATTTTGAGTTGTTCAATTAATTTAATTGTTTTTTCTAATAGTGTGGACTCTCCAATTTTCAACAAAGGTTTAGGTAATGTTTTGGTTAAGGGTAGCAACCTTTTCCCATAACCTGCACATAATATGAGTGCTGTATCAATTTGCATATTTTTTTCTAAGTTTAACTGAAAAGTTTTTATTTAAAAAAAATTTAAGATCTTTAAAAATTGGCTTATTTTTAATTCGGTTTTCTATTAATTTCCAGGCATATGGAATTAATTTTAAATATTGGTTTTTTTGGTCTCTAAGAGAAAGTCTTGTAAAAATTCCAATGATTTTTAAATTTCTTAGCACAGATAAAATATAAAAGTCATTTTCAAATTCTATTTTATTAATTTTGTTTTTATTAATATCAATATAGTAACTTAGAAGTTTTGCTTTAAGTTTTCTGCTAGTTTGAAATCTTACATCATCTATTAAAGAAGCCAAATCATAAGCTTTATTGCCAATAACTGCATCTTGCGAATCTAGAATACCATATGAGTTTTTGCATGGAATTATATTAGATATATGAAAATCTCTATGTACAAAAGTGTCATTTTTTAAAATTATTTTTTTAATTAAAGATTTAATTATTTTTTTCAGCTGTAAATTTATTTTTTTAATATCTTTCTTATTTTTATTAGCAACTACGTACCAATCGCAAAAAAGTTTTGCCTCATCAAAAATCTTGGCATTTGTATATACTGGGACTTTATAGTAATCACCCATAAAATTTTTTATCTTTTTTGTTTTAATCTTCTGAATTTTGAGTAATGATAATATTATTTCTTTGTAAATTTTTAAATTTTTATCATTATTTTTTTTTAAAAAAATCTCAAAAATTGTTTTTTTACCTAAATCCTCTATTTCAATAAAATTTTTTTTATAGTTTTGGTAATAAAGTTTTGGAGCAATAATTTTATTTCTAATTAAATTTTTATTAATAGCGTCATAATTCAAAAGATTTTTTTTCTTTTCCTTTTGACAATAAACAATAATAGAACTTTTTTTGCCTTTTGATTTTCTTAAAAATGTTCTAAATGAAGCATCTCCCTTAATCTGTACATATTTATTTTGTCCAGGGTTTTCATTAATTTCTAAATCAAATATTATTTTTTTAATTTTTATAAATCTTTTATTAGTATTTTTATTAAAGGTAAAAAAAAGTTCATATCTGTTCTTAGGCTTTGATATAATTTTTTCAGGCCATTCAACTAAAGTAAGTTTGCTTTTGTAATCATTAAATAAACCTGTGTTTTGAAGATCTTTTGCCTTTTCTATTCTGAAGAGATCAAAATGATTTATAATCAAATTTTTTATTTGATACTCATTCATAATATTGAAGGTTGGACTAGTAACCTCACTTAAGGATTTCTTCGATCTTAATTGTAGGTAGTTTATAAGATATCTTACAAATGTAGTTTTCCCAGCACCGATTTCTCCGTGAAGAAAGACAATATCTCCTTTACTAAGAAATGTTGAAAAAATTTTAGCTAAAGAGGCTGTTTTGTTTTCTTTAGATATATCAATCTTGCTACTGTTAGTAGCGATACGCATCTGGTTTGTATGGACCTTCTGGTTTTACACTTATGTAATCTGCTTGATCTTTAGATAAAGGAGTTAGTTTCGCTCCAACTTTTTCTAGGTGTAATCTAGCAACTTTTTCATCAAGATGTTTTGGTAAAACATAGACTTTCTTTTCGTATTTTTCTGAATTGTTCCATAATTCTATTTGTGCTGTAACTTGATTTGTAAAAGATGCACTCATTACAAAACTTGGATGGCCAGTTGCGCATCCTAGATTTACCAATCTACCCTCTGCTAATAGAATTAATCTTTTATTATCCGGAAAAGTAATTTCATGAACTTGTGGTTTAATCTCATCCCATTTATAATTTTTTAAAGCCTCAACTTGTATTTCATTATCAAAGTGCCCAATATTGCACAAAATTGATCTATCTTTCATAGCTCTCATATGGTCAGCAGTAACTATATCTTTATTACCAGTAGCTGTAACAACAATATCAGCTTGGCCTATCATCTCATCCATGAGAACAACTTCGTATCCTTCCATGGCAGCTTGTAGTGCACAAATTGGGTCTGTCTCTGTTATCATTACTCTTGCACCACTTTGTCTTAAAGATGCAGCGCTTCCTTTACCAACATCACCAAATCCTGCAACGATCGCAACTTTTCCTGACATCATCACATCTGTAGCTCTCTTGATACCATCTACTAAACTTTCTCTACATCCATACAAGTTATCAAATTTTGATTTTGTAACTGAGTCATTCACATTTATTGCTGGCACCATCAAAGTTCCTTGCTCTTCCATTTTTTTGAGAGCTAAAACTCCCGTCGTTGTCTCTTCACTTAACCCTTTTATATCTTTTAATAATTCTTTATAGTCTTTATGCATTAGAGCAGTAAGATCTCCACCATCATCTAATATCATATTAGGTTTCCAATCTTTTTTGCCTTCAATAGTTTGTTTTACACACCACCAATACTCTTCTTCTGTTTCACCTTTCCAAGCAAAAACTGGAATACCAGCTTTTGCAATAGCTGCTGCTGCGTGATCTTGTGTAGAGAATATATTACATGAAGACCACCTTACCTCGGCCCCAAGATCTACTAATGTTTCGATTAAAACCGCAGTTTGAATAGTCATGTGAAGACAACCAAGAATTTTGGCACCTTTTAATGGAGATTTACCCTTATACTCTTTTCTCAGTGCCATTAAACCTGGCATCTCAGTTTCAGCTAAAGAAATTTCTTTTCTTCCAAATTCAGCTTGGGATATGTCTTTTACTTTATAATCTGGCATAAGAGCGATTTTGTAACAGTATAATTTTAAATAATCAACTTTTCATTACGCTGAGGGGAAAATAATTTCAATTTTTGCACCCTTTCCCCTATTATTGTTACTAGCGCTAATTGTACCACCATGGAGATCAATCAAATTTTTCACTATATTTAATCCAAGTCCTGAATGTTCTCCAAATTTTCCAGGTCTGTTACTGTAAAATCTCTTAAATATTTTTTTTGTATCATTTTCCTTAAAACCAGATCCTTCATCTAACACATCAAGCATTACTGAATTATTTTTTTTTGAGAGTTTTACTATGATTTTTTTATTATCTTCACTAAATGAAATAGAATTTTCAAGTAAATTTGCTAAAATTTGTTCAATTCTATTTTCAATTCCCATAATCTCAATCTTGTTTCCATTCTGATTTGAATTTAAAGAAATTTTAATTCCTCTTTTGTTCATATATATACTATTAAAATCATCAACTACTGAGGTAACAATTGGTCTTAGATCAATTTTTTTCATCTGCTCTTTCGTAATTGCAACTTCATCTTTAAGCATTTGAGAATAATCAGTAATAAGTCTTTCTATGCGTTCAACATCGTGACTTAAGATTTTAACAAGTTTATCTCTTTGGTTTTTATCATCTGTTTCTGAAATAATCTCAGAAGCACTTTTAAGGGATGCAAGTGGATTTCGGATTTCATGAACAAGATCAGTGGAAAAATTTTCAGCACTATCAGCTCTTTTTTGAAGCTCATGTGTCATATCATCTAATGAACTTGATAATACACCGAGCTCATCACCTCTTTTTTTTAAATTTTGTATATTTGTTTTTTTTTCACTTTTATCTTTAATAATTTTTGTATAATCAACAAGATTTTTAATTGGTTTTAAAAAATATCTATTTAATACAAAAGAAAAAACAAAAATAACTAGTGTTACTAATATAGCTGTTCTAATAACAAAATTTTTTCTTTCATCTATAGCTGTTTTAATATCGTTAGCACGTTCAGCTACTAAAATATAACCAACATTTTTATCACCAATTATAAAATTTTTAAGAGTATTCAATATAAATTGATCATAATATTCTTCTGTATAGGTGAATGGTTTTCCATATTCTTTTGAGTTAAAATAATCTCTAGTAATATCACTTAAATTTTTCTGATCATTTTTTTTATTATTGCTTGATACTTTTTCAATATCTGTATTAATATTATCAAATTCTATTTGATCAGTTCTCTGTGAAAAAGATCGTGGATCCAAGTCTAATGTATCAGTATCTGCAATAACGTTATATTCTGTATCTAGAAAAATTACTCTGTCTAAACTTTGAAATAAAAAACCTGTTGAAAATAAAAATCTTCTTAAATCTTCTTTATTAAAATTTATTTTCAATCTTTTAATGTGATCGGTTGTATTATTAATTACAGCTATATGATTTGAAGTTTTTTTGTAAATTAAATTTGGTTTTGAAAAATTTAAATAAACTATTGTCAAGATTCCAATAACTATAAAAACAATAAGATTTATAAATAAAAATTTTTTTAAAATTGAGAAATTCTTTAATATAGATCCCATTAATTAACTTACATTCCATCTATAACCACTTCCGTACCTTGTTTCAATAGCAGTGAAGTTTTGGTCAACTTTTTTAAATTTTTTTCTAATCCTTTTAACATGACTGTCAATTGTTCTGTCTTCAATATCAGTGTCTTCTCTATAGGCAATGTCCATTAATTGGGATCTCTCTTTTATTATTCCCGGTCTTTTTGCAAGTTCCTGCACTATTAAAAATTCTGTAGTTGTAAGTTTATCTGGTAATTGCTTTCCATCCCATTCACATTCTAATTGTGAAGGATCAAGTTTTAATTTGCCATGTGAAATTATATTTTTCGTCTCTTCAATAGGATTTAGACTTTTCTTCCTTAATTGAACCCTTATTCTTTCAATTAATACTTTAATAGAAAAACCTCCAGACTTTTTTACAAAATCATCAGCACCTAATTTAAGTCCTAATAATTCATCAATTTCGTCATCTTTCGAGGTTAGGAAAATTACAGGTAAAGTTGTTTTTTTTCTAAGTTTTTTTAATAATTCTTCACCATCCATTTTCGGCATCTTTATATCAATTATTGCTAAATCTGGTGGCTGTCTTGTTAGACCAATCAAAGCGCTCTCACCATCCAAATAAGTTTGAACCTTAAAACCCTCTTTTTCTAAAGCAATACTAATACTAGTTAAAATATTTCTATCATCATCGATTAATGCAATAGTTTGTTTCATAAATATGTATCTACTTATACAAATACTAAATTGTTCTTATTTGGGCAAGATTACCAAAAAACTAATGAAGTAAACCCCAATTTTCTCCACTATTTACATCTACTGTGAGAGGCGTTGAGAATGAATGAAGATCACTATCCTTTACACTTGTCATTTCTTGTCTTATCAAATTTGTGAATTTTTTTTCACTTTCCTTTGGAACTTCAAATATTAGTTCATCATGAATTTGAAGTAACATTTTACATTTTTTTTCTTTAGCCTCTTCAATTCTTTTTGAAATTCTTATCATCGCTAATCTCATAATTTCAGCAGCAGATCCCTGGATTGGTGCATTAATAGCTGCTCTTTCTTGAAAATTTCTTATATTAAAATTTTTATCATTAATTCCAGTTATATGACTTCTTCTGCCAAAAATATTATTTACATATCCACTCTTCCTACAAAATTTTATAGTGTCATTCATATAGTCTTTAATTTCTGGAAATTTTTTAAAGTATGAATTTAAAAATTCTGCAGCTTCATTGTTTGATACCATAATCTGTTTTGCTAAGCCGTATTGAGAAATTCCATAAATAATTCCAAAATTAATCGCTTTTGCTTTTCTTCTCATGTCTGAATTAATTTCGCTTATTTTAACGTTAAATACTTGGCTGGCTGTAAGTGAATGAATATCTTGTTGATTATTAAAAGCTTTTTTCAATTCTTTTACATCTGCCAAATCTGCCAAAATTCTCATTTCGATTTGATTATAATCTGCTGATATTAAAATATTTCCTTTTTCAGAAACAAAAGATTTTCTTATATCCTTCCCATCTTCAGTTTTGATCGGTATATTTTGTAAATTTGGATCACTTGAAGCTAATCTGCCCGTTGTTGTTGCAGCCAATAAAAAAGATGTATGAACTCTTTTTGTTTTAGGATTAATATGCTCTTGCAAAGAGTCTGAGTAAGTATTTTTAAGTTTAGAAATTTGTCTCCACTCTAATATAAGTTTTGGAAATTCATTCCCCTTGAAAGCTAAATCCTCTAAAACTGATGCACTAGTTGCATAACTACCTTTTTTCGTCTTTTTGAGAGAAGCTATCTTTAAATCTTCATACATAATTTCACCGAGTTGCTTTGTTGAAGCAATATTAAATTTTTTCTTGGAAATTTTGTAAATTTTATCTTCAATTGAAGAGATTTTTTTTTCAAATTTTTTCGACAGAATATTTAAAAATTTATCATCTACTTTTACTCCTTGGATCTCCATATTGGCCAATATTTTAATTAAAGGCTTTTCAAATAATTCATAAATATTTTCAATTTTTTCCCTAATTAAATTTTTCTTTAATAATTTATACAATCTAAAAGTTACATCAGCATCTTCAGCTGCATATTCAGTAGCTTTTTTTATTTCAACTTGATCAAAAGTAAGTTGTTTTTTACCTGATCCAACTAAATCTTTATAGGATATTGTTTTATGTCCTAAGTGAAGCTCTGAAAGTGTATCCATATTATGTCTGTTCTTACCTGCATCAAGCACGTATGACATAAGCATAGTATCTTCCATTGAGTTTATTATTATTCCTCGATGATAAAAAATTATATAGTCGAATTTTATATTTTGCCCTATTTTTTTGATTGATTTATCCTCTAAGATCGGTTTTATTTTTTGGATTACCTTATTTGCATCTAGCACATCTTTACCGTTATGCTTTAAAGGTATGTAGCAAGCTTTTCCAATATCAGTAGATAAAGATATTCCTACTAATTCAGCTAAATGCGGATCAAGAGAAGTTGTCTCAGTATCTATACATAATTCTCCCTTCTCCTCAGCATCTTTTATCCAATTGTCAATATCTTCTAATTTATTGATTAATTTATATTTTGTTCGATCAACACTTGATATCTCTTTTCCTTTTAAAGATGGTGCATCTTTTTCTTTTAATTTAGGTTCTCCGTACTGTGATATGACGCTACTTAAGAGCCTATTAAACTCCATTTCTCTTAAAAATTCATATAGTTTATCTTTATCAATGTTTTTTATTACAAAATCATCCAATTTTATTTTAACAGGAACATCTTTTTTTAAAGTTACCAATTTTTTACTTATAAGAGCTTTATCTTTATTTTCTAAAATAGTTTCTCTCCTCTTGTTCTGTTTAATTTCATGAGCTTTTGATAAAAGTTTCTCCAAATTTCCATATTTATTAATTAACTCAGCAGCAGTTTTAACGCCGATACCGGGTACTCCAGGAACATTGTCACTGGTATCGCCTGCTAATGATTGTACATCAATGACTTTTTCAGATTTGACACCAAATTTTTTTATAACATCTTCTTCTCCTAAAAATTTATTTTTCATAGGATCATAAATTCTTACATTCTTATTAAATAACTGCATTAAATCTTTATCAGATGATACAATTGTAACCTTGGCCCCAATTTTTAAGATTTGTTCTGTATAAGTTGCAATTAAATCATCTGCTTCATAATTAATAAGTTCTACTGATGGTAAATTGAATGCCATTACTGATTTTCTTATAAAATCAAATTGAGGAATTAAATCATCAGGAGCATCAGATCTATTTGCTTTATAATCTTTATAGATTTCATTCCTAAAATTTTTTCTTGCAGAGTCAAAAATTACTGCAAAGTGAGTTGGTTTTTGTAAATTTTCTTTAGATTTTGAATCCTCAAGCAACTTAAATAACATATTACAAAAACCGTTTACTGCCCCTGTTGGCATTCCATCACTTTTCCTGCTTAGAGGCGGCAAAGCATAATATGCTCTAAAGATATATCCCGAGCCATCTATTAAATAAAAATGATCACTTTTTTTAATTTTGGTCATTTATTAATGTTAACTTAATTTATACGAATGTTATAAATGAATAAATCATTATGAAAAAAAAAGATGTATTGACCGTCAAAAATTTAAGTAAAATTTACTCTAAAAACAATTCTGAACCGGTTAATGCATTAAACAATTTAAACTTAGACGTGAAACAAGGTGAAATTTTTGGATTATTGGGCCCTAATGGAGCAGGTAAATCAACTTTCATAAACATATTGGGAGGAACAGTAATTAAGTCAAAAGGAATTGTAAATGTGTGGGATTATGACTTAGATAAGGATCCAAGACAAGTAAGAGCTTCATTAGGTATAGTGCCTCAGGAGGTAAATCTAGATCCTTTTTTTAATCCAAGAAGACTTTTAGAGTTACATGCTGGAATGTATGGTATTAAAAAAAAAGATCGAATAACTGATGAAATTTTAAAATTAGTTTCTCTTGAAAATAATGCAGATAGCTACGCCAGAAGTCTATCTGGAGGAATGAAAAGAAGACTATTAATAGCAAAAGCCCTTGTTCACAAACCACCTATTTTGATATTAGATGAACCAACTGCTGGTGTGGATGTTGAGTTAAGAAGGAATCTTTGGGAAAATGTTAAACTTTTAAATAAAATCGGTGTAACAATTATTTTAACTACTCATTATCTAATAGAAGCAGAAGAAATGTGCGATCGAATAGGAATTTTAAGCAAAGGTAATTTAGTTGCTTTAGATACAACAAAAAATTTAATTAATAAGATACAAACCAAAAATGTCACTTTTACAATAGATGAAAAAACCAAAATAGACAACATACCTCTTAAATCACTAAAAATTTTATCCCAAGAAGATAATAGAATAACTTTATCTTATGAAAAAAATTCTTTAAAAATTGATGAAATAATTTCTTATTTTGCAGATAAAAATATAAATATTTTGGATATTACGACAGATGATGCAAATATTGAGGATGTTTATACATCCTTAATTAAAAACTAGTAATAATGATTGATTAAAGGTAAAATATAAAAATGGAAAATGTAGGTATATCTAATAATCCAAAAATCTTAAGAAATTTTATCATCGTTGTTGTTGGTTCGATTTTATTGACTGTCTCAGCAAAAATAAAAATACCTTTTTATCCAGTGCCAATGACTATGCAAACTTTTGTCGTTCTTTTTTTAGGAATATCATTTGGTTATAAAATTGCAGTTGCAACAGTCTCTGTTTATTTAGTAGAAGGTTTGTTAGGACTTCCTGTTTTCTCAAACTCTCCCGAAAAAGGAGTTGGTTTGGCATACTTTGTAGGACCTACCATGGGATATTTAATTGGTTTTTTATTCGCAGCTTTTTTTGCAGGTTTTTTAAATTTTAAAACTAACTTAATTGTAATATTTTTAAAACTTATATTATCAGTTTTCTTTATTTATTTGTTTGGTATTGTTTGGTTAGGTATTCTAATTGGATGGGAAAAACCTATATTTAAGCTTGGATTTTTTCCATTTATTTATGCAGAGTTATTTAAAATTTTACTACTTACTTTTTTAACTTCAAAATTTATTAAAATTAGAAAATTTATTTAGGCGATCTTTTATATAAAATTCTTTGCAACGTACGTCTATGCATCTTTAATCTTCTTGCAGTCTCAGATACATTTCGGTTGCACAACTCAAATACTCTATGAATATGTTCCCATTTTACTCGATCGGCAGACATAGGATTTTCGGGAGGTTGGGCTTTAGTTTTAGGATCAGCTAAAAGAGCTTTTTCAATATCGTCAGCATCTGCAGGCTTCGCTAAATAATCTATTGCTCCCTGCTTAATTGCTGCAACGGCAGTTGGTATATTTCCATAACCTGTAAGCATTATAATTTTGCTTTTAGAATTTATCTTTTGAAGTTCTTTTACAACCTCTAAACCGTTGCCATCACCAAGTCTCAAATCAACAACCGCAAATGCGTGATTCTTTGAGTTTATGTACGCTATACCTGATTTTACACCCTCAGCTTGAGAGACTAAGAAACCCTTTTTTTCCATAGCTCTGGATAACCTTTCTCTAAAGGTATTATCATCATCAACTATTAATAACGATTTATCCGCTAAATCTGTTACTTTTTGAACATTATCTGTCATGGGCTCCTATATAGGATTTAAAGCGAGATTTTCAATATGTCATTTTAAGTAGGAATTTAACAGGCTTAATAACATTGAAAATTTTCTTTACTTTAGGGGTCATTTCTCATATTGAGTGAAGAAATTACAAATTTGCATACAAGATATGCAAATTTTTTTTGTTAAATTTTTTTTTGAGGGGCTATGAAATGGAAAAATTTAAAAGTGTTGACGAACTCGTAAGTCAACTTAAACCTGTTGAACCAATATATTGCATTAGAACAAGTGCAATACAACAAGCCTCAAAAATTTTTCAAAATAAATTTCCAGGAACAGTTTTATACGCAGTAAAGACCAATCCTCACCCTTTGGTAATAGATACTATTATAAAGAGCGGAATTAAAAATTTTGATGTAGCATCATTAAAAGAAATTGAACAAATAAAAAAAATAAATCCAGAGTTGAAGTGTTCTTTTATGCACACTGTTAAATCTAGAGAAAGTATAAAAGAGGCATATTTTAAACATGGTGTAAAAACTTTTTCATTAGATACAAAAGAAGAGTTAATTAAAATAATTGAGGCAACTAACCAAGCTAAGGATTTAGAGTTATTTGTTAGGGTTGCTGTTTCAAATGAACATGCAGAAATAGATTTATCAAAAAAATTTGGAGCTTTACATAGTGAAGCTTTGGGTCTTTTAAGATTAACAAAACAATACGCTAAAAAAATTGGTTTAAGTTTTCATGTTGGATCACAATGTATGCATCCTATATCTTATTCGAAAGGAATAGCAGAGATCGGAAATATTATAAAAAAAACTAAAATTTCACCAGATTACATAAATGTTGGAGGCGGATTTCCAACAATCTATCCTGATCTAATACCACAATCATTAGATAACTATTTTAAAGAAATTAAAATAGCCTTAGAAAAATTAAAATTTGAAAAAAAACCTGAGATTATTTGTGAACCAGGCAGAGCTATTGTGGCTGAGAGTGGGTCAACAATTGTTAAAGTAATTTTAAGAAAAAAACAAAAACTTTACATAAATGATGGAACTTACGGAACATTATTTGATGCCGGAGTCCCAAATATTGTTTATCCTTCAAGAATGATTCCAATAGGAAGATTGGTTTCAAAAAAACTTACTCCATTTGATTTCTACGGTCCAACTTGTGATAGTATGGACTATATGAAAGGACCATTTATTTTACCGAATAACATTAAAGAAAATGATTATATAGAACTTGGTCAACTAGGAGCTTACGGACTAACATTTAGAACTAAATTTAACGGTTTTTATTCAGATAGTATTTATGAAGTACAAGACCAACCTATAATGAGCATGTACAACAAAGATAAAGATAAAGCATTTCTTGTTGCTTAATGTCTGATAAAAAAAATCTAGGTCATAACAGTAAAAAAGATTTTTTAAAAAATCAAGTGGAGCATATTGATATTACTAAATTTGACAGTAGAGAAATTGTATCAGCAATGGGAAAAATGTCATTTGTTTCCAGAGAGACTGCAAATGCAACAAATATTTATAATGAAATGCTTAAAGATAAAGATTGTACAATCTTTTTAACTTTAGCTGGCTCAACCTCTGCAGCAGGATGTATGCATATTTATAGGGATATGGTTAAATATAATATGGTGGATGCTATTGTTGCAACTGGAGCATCAATAATTGATATGGATTTTTTCGAAGCACTTGGTTTTAAACATTATCAGGGTTCTCAGTTTCAAAATGACGATGAGCTAAGAAAGAATTACATAGATAGAATTTACGACACATATATCGATGAAGATGAGCTTCAGAAGTGTGATAAGATTATTGGTGAAATTGCAGATAAACTGGAACCAAGGCCATATACATCTAGAGAATTCATAAAAGAAATTGGAAAATATCTAAAAACGAATGCAAAGAAGAAAGAATCTTTAATTGAAGTAGCATATGATAATAATGTCCCAATTTTTTGTCCAGCTTTTACTGACTCAAGTGCTGGATTTGGTCTAGTGATGCATCAAGAAAGAAATCCAAAAAAACATATTACAATAGACTCGATTAGAGAATTCAGAGAATTAACTGAAATTAAAATAAAATCTAAGGGATCAGGTCTTTTTATGATTGGTGGTGGAGTTCCAAAAAATTTTATTCAGGATACTGTAATTTGTGCTGAACTTTTAGGAAAAAATGTTGATATGCACAAATATGCTATTCAAATTACTGTTGCAGACTCTAGAGATGGTGCTTGTAGTAGTTCAACATTAAAAGAAGCTAGTTCCTGGGGCAAAGTAGACACCACAAAAGAGCAAATGGTCTTTGCTGAGGCCACGAGTGTTTTACCCCTAATTGCAAGTGATGCTTATCACGCTGGCAAATGGAAGAATAGAAATAGAAAAAACTTTTCAAAGATATTTGATTAAAGTTAAATTTATAAATGAAATATCTATCAAATAAATATGGCTTTCTCGGTATTGACAATAAATTTAAATTTAAAGAAAAAGTAGTTATAGTTCCATTTGGTCTTGAAAAAACTGTAAGTTACGGAGGAGGAACAAAAAACGGTCCAAAAGAAATAATTAAAGCCTCCCATCAAGTAGAGCTTTACGATGAAGAATTAAACTGTGAGCCATTTAGAAAAATAGGTATAAAAACATTAAAACCATTTAAAATAAAAAATAATATTAATGATGCACTTAAACAGATATCTTTAATTAATAAAAAAATTTTAGATAAAAATATTTTTCCTATGACTTTTGGGGGTGAGCATTCAATTACTCCAGGATGTATTGAGCCTTTTAGTAAAAAATACAAAAAAATTTGTATTTTACATTTTGACGCTCACGCAGATTTAAGAGAAAGTTATAATGGACAAAAATTTTCCCACGCTTCGGCTATAAGAAGATGTCTGGATTATCCTAATATTTCAATAATTTCTTTTGGAATTAGAAATATCTCTCAAAGTGAAATCCTATATTTAAAAAAAAATTCATCCAAAATAAAAATATTTTGGGCAAAAGATAAAACTAAGTGGGATCTCAAGAAATTTAAAAAGCTTATAAAAAATAAAACAGTTTATTTAACCTTTGATGTAGATGGTTTGGATTCAAGCATTATGCCAGCAACAGGCACACCGGAACCTGGTGGTTTATTTTGGGATGAGACCCTAGAAATTATAAAAATTGCTGCACAAAATTCAAAAATTGTTGGCGCTGATATTAATGAGCTATCTCCGATAAAAGGTTTTAACTCATATAATTTTCTTGTGGCTAAATTAGCTTACAAAATTTTATCGTATAAATTTTTATACTAAATTTTAGCAGTCTTTAATGTTCCTAATAGAAGTCTAAATGGAATTAACATTACTAATGCTACAAATATTTTTACAGCCAAATCTCCTAATGATAATGATACCCAAGGTATTCCTGTTCCATAGAATGAAATCGAGAAGAATAAAAATGTATCAACTGTCGAACCTATTAACGAAGATGTTAATGGAGCCACAAACCACTTCTTCATCCTTAATTGATCAAAAATTTGAACATCTAGCAACTGAGCAACAATAAAGGCTGTACCTGAACCAATAGCTATTCTTACTGAAATTAAGTCAGAATAGTTTGTGGCAAATATCAAAGTAAATAAAATTCCAATTGTAAATCCTATATATACTATTTTTCTAGCAACTATTTTACCAAATGATCTGTTTGCAAGATCAGTTATCAAAAAAGCTATAGGATAACTGAAAGCTCCATATGTGAGAATATTTTCAAGACCATAATATTTAATAGGGAACTGCACGAGATAGTTTGATGCTAAAACAACTAATCCCATCATAAAAGCGAGGGAAAGAAATATTTTATTCATCAAGCTGATTTATTTAATAAAGTTTTTTTAATTTTCTTTAATCTGAAAGAAAGATTTTTTGTTTTTGCTGATTTTATAAATTGGTCAAAACTTCCTTTTTTATCAACTGATCGTATTCCAGAGTTTGAAACAGTAAGTTTTAAACTTTTATTTAGCATTTCACTCTTGAATCTTACTTTTTTCAGGTTTGGTAGAAATCTTCTTTTAGTTTTATTATTAGCGTGACTTACCTTATGTCCCTTTAAAGGTATTTTTCCAGTTAATTCACATTTTTTCGACATAAAATCTAAGAATGTATATGCGTTGAAAATTACTCAGTCAAGTTTATTTTTAGAACCTACTAATTCAGAAATATTATTTACACCTGTTTTTTTTATTATTTCTATCAATTCATCATTTATTTTAGATACTATATTTGGACCTTTAAAAACCATTCCAGTATAAAGTTGAACAAGTTTTGCACCATTTATTATTTTTTCGTAAACTGATCTACCGCTATCAATTCCTCCAACTCCAATAATTGTAATATCTGATTTTAAATTTTTAAAAAATTCGTTAATTAGAAAATTTGATTTATTTTCAAGTGGTTTGCCTGATAGTCCTCCTTTTTCTAATTTGTTAATATTTTTCAAATTTTCTCTTGTTCTATCAGTCGAGTTTGAGATGATTACTGTTTTAATTTTATTATTAGTTAAAATTTCACATATTCTATCTATACTTTTATTTTCGATATCTGGAGAAATTTTTAAGGCAATAGGTACATTTGTTTTCAATTTAGTCTTTTCAGCTTGAATTTCTTTGAGAAGTTCATCTAACTCTTCATCTTTATGAAAGCTCCTTAAATTTTCAGTATTTGGAGATGAAATATTAACTGTTAAATAATCGCCAATATCATGAAATTTTCTTAAACCTTCTAAATAGTCTTTTACTCGGTCTTTTGTATCTTTATTGGGTCCAATATTTATTCCTAAAAGTCCCTTTGGTGAATTTGATAATATTCTTGCTCTCACCTTGTCAGAACCCGAATTATTAAACCCTAATCTATTTATCAAAGCTTCATCTTCTTCAAGTCTAAATACTCTTGGTTTTGGATTACCATACTGCTTGAGCGGGGTGACTGTTCCAACTTCAACAAAACCAAATCCCAATTTAAACAAAGAGTTATATACCTCAGCATCTTTGTCAAAACCTGCTGCAATACCAATAGGATTTGGTATTTTTTTTCCAAAGATATCCAATTCAAGAATTTTATTTTTTTGAACTGTTTTATTTGGAATATAATTGAACTTTAAGGCTTTAATGGCCAAATTATGCGCTGTTTCAGGGTCTAATTTAAAAATTAATCCTCGTATTTTTTCAAACATTATTTATTTTTTGTTTTATTAGATTTTTAGTTTCGTTAACTCCAAAAAAACTTATAAAAAAACCCATCCTTGGACCATTTTCAACTCCAAAAACAACCTCATAAATTAATTTGAACCAATCACGTAAATTTTCTTTGTAACCGTTTTCTTTTCCAACAGAATAAATTTTTGTTTGGATATCCTCTGGTTTCATGTCATCGCTACAATTATCCAAAGCATTTATCAGAGCCTCTAAGGCATTTTTCTCATCCTTATCAGGCTTTTTATATTTTTTAGTTTTCTTAATTACATCATTAAAATATTTGATTGCATACCCTATTAAGTTATTAAAAATGGTTTGATTTTTCTCTGAAATATCTTTTTTATATTTTTTCACAAATTTCCATAAAAGATCTTTGCTATCTGCATTGCTTGTCTCCACAAGATTAAGCAACATAGAAAAACTCATAATATATTTTTCCTTAGGCATTTTAGAATTATGTACATGCCAAACTGGATTCATGAGAATTTGAAGATCATTCTGAGATTTGCCTTTTTCAATAAAGTCTAAATATTCATCTACTGATTTTGGTATTATTTCTTTATATAGTTTTTTTGCTCTTTTAGGGTTTTGATACATAAACAAAGATAAACTTTCAGGCGATGCATATTCTAACCATTGCTCAATTGTTATTCCATTACCTTTTGACTTAGAAATTTTTTCACCTTTTTCGTCTAAAAACAACTCATAAGCAAAACCACTTGGGCATTTTTTTCCGAGCAAATTAATAATCTTGGTAGACAAAATTGCGCTCTCAATTAGATCTTTACCATACATTTCAAAATCAATATCTAAAGCATACCATCTCATTGCCCAATCAACTTTCCATTGTAATTTACAATTTCCATCTAAAATACTTGATTCAAGTTTTTTACCTTTGTTATCAAAAATAATTTTTGAATTTTTTTCGTCTATCTCTATCACGGGTATCTCTAAAACTTTTTTTGAATTAGGACAGATAGGTAAAAATGGAGAATAAGTTTTTTGTCTTTCCTTTCCTAGTGTCGGTATTATTATATCCATAATTCCATTATAGTTTTTCAATATAAGTTTGAGTGTCTCATTAAAAAAACCTGTCTTGTAAAGATTAGTCGAACTTTTAAAAGTATACTTAAACTTAAATTCATCTAAGAATTTTTTTAGCATCTCATTATTATGCTCACCGAAACTTTCATATTTTTCAAAGGGGTCTGGAACAAGTGTTAAAGGTTTATGCAAATTATCCTCTAATTTTTTTACATTAGGGATATTGTCTGGAACTTTTCTAAGACCATCCATGTCATCAGAAAAAGTAATAATTTCTTTCGGCAAATCTGTAATTTGATCCAGAGCGTTTACTATCATGGACGTTCTAGCAACTTCACCAAAAGTACCAATATGCGGAAGTCCGCTAGGGCCATAGCCCGTTTGCAATATAATTTTACCTTTCTTTTTTATTGATGTTTCCCTTTCATTAAGAATTTTTTTTGCCTCAATAAAAGGCCATGCATTTGTCTTATCTAAATTGGCTTTATCAATCACAAGTTTTCAAAAATTCACATATTTGGTTGTTTTTATTAATTCTTATAGTGTTGAAATTTATTTACCATAAAATAATGTCCAAACAAAATGTCCAATTATAAAACAGTTTTTTTCATTATTGGTGTACTACAAATAATCCTTGGAATATTTATGGCTATTCCAATTATAATACAGTTAGTTTTTTCTGAACTTGATTCCTCTTTTATTGCATCTTCAGTAATTACGCTAGTATTTGGTGTTTTGTTTATTTTATCCAATCTAGATTATAATAAAAAAATCGATCTACAGCAGGCGTTTCTTCTGACTACTCTGTCCTGGCTTACAATTGCAATATTTGGTGCTTTACCTTTTTATTTTTCAAATTTGAATTTATCTTTTACAGACTCTTTTTTTGAGAGCATGTCTGGTCTTACTACAACAGGTTCAACTGTAATAACAAATTTAGAAATTGTACCTAAAAGTATTTTACTTTGGAGAGCGCTACTACAATGGCTTGGGGGTATAGGAATTATAGTAATGGCAATTACTTTAATGCCTATAATGAATATTGGTGGAATGCTTCTTTTTAAAGTTCTTAATACAGATTCTTCTGACGAAATTTTACCCTCTTCTAAAGAAATATCTTTAAAATTAGTTTTTATTTATTTTACGTTAACTTTAATATGTGCTGCAGCATATAAAATATTTGGAATGAATTTTTTTGATAGCTTAACACATTCCATGACAACAATTGCTACTGGTGGTTTCTCAAATTATAATGAATCTATTGGGTATTTTAATAATGTAAAAATAGAAATAACTGCAATTTTATTTATAATACTAGGAAGTATACCATTTATTGCATATATAAAATTTTTAAATGGTAATAGGAAAGTTTTTTTAAATGATACACAGGTGATAACTTTTTTAAAAGTAACAATAATATCTATTCTAATAATTTCAATTTATTTATTTTTTAAACTCGAAAGTTTTGGTTTAACAGATTTAAGATCAGTAATTTTTAACTCAATATCGATTTTAACAGGCACTGGATATGTAACTGGTCAGTTTGACCAATGGGGAAGTTTTTCGTTATTTTATTTTTTAATCTTAATGTTTATTGGGGGTTGCGCGGGATCTACTACATGTGGAATAAAAATATTTCGAGTTCAAATTTTATATAAGTTTGTAATGACACAGCTAAAAAAAATTATTTATCCAAGAGGAATTTTTGTAATAAAGTACGAAAATAATAATGTTAATGATAAATTCTTAGCTTCAATTATCTCTTTTATATACTTATATATTTTGATTTTCTTTTTTATAACAGCACTCCTATCTATAACTGGTTTAGATTTTATAACCTCGATTTCTGCTGCTGCCACATCAATTTCTAATGTTGGTCCGGGACTTGGGTCTGTAATTGGCTCAAATGGAAATTTTTCAACATTACCTGATGCTTCTAAATGGATTTTAAGTGCGGGTATGATATTAGGAAGACTGGAATTATTTGCTATATTAGTTTTATTTTTACCATCCTTTTGGAAAAAATGATTGAAATAAAAAAAGAAAAAAAATTTTTTGATACTGTAAAATTCTATTTTGACATGAGAATGTTAAAAATTTTACTGTTAGGAGCCATTAGTGGCTTTCCCTGGGTAATTATAGGAAGCAGTTTAAGTTTGTGGTTAAAAGAAGAAGGTTTATCAAGATCTACTATTGGATGGGCCGGATTAATTTTTGCAGTTTATGCCTTTAACTATTTTTGGGCACCATTAATTGACAGAATTCAGATACCCTTTTTGACAAAAAAAATTGGTCATAGAAAGTCTTGGATTTTTTTAATGCAGATAATAATTTTAATCGGATTAATATTCTGGAGCTTTATTAACCCAGTGCAAAATCTAAATCTAGTTATTGGTGCAGGATTAATTATTGCTCTAGCCTCAGCCACACAGGATATAACTGTGGATGCTTTGAGAATTGAGCAAATAAAAAATGAGGAAAAAGAAGCTATGGCCGCAGGTGCAGCGGTAGCAGTGGTTGGTTGGTGGTCAGGTTATAAATTAGGGGGTGTAATCGCTTTAACGTTGGCGGATTTTTTAGAAAATTTAGGATTAGAAAATTATTGGCAATTATCTTTTTTAGGTTTGGGTATAATTATAATTTTATTAAATATTGGTATTTTATTTATTAAAGAAAGAAATTTTTTTAATATAAAAAATTCTCATCTTGAATTAGATGAAAAAATTTTAGGTAAATTAAATTATAATAATATATTTACTAAAATTTTAGCTTGGGTTACTTCGACTATTTCTGGACCTTTAATAAGTTTTTTTAAAAAAAATGGAAAAGGAATAGCTATTGGAATTATAAGTTTTATTTTTCTTTTTAAAATTGGAGAAGCTTTTTTAGGAAGAATGTCGGTAATTTTTTATAAAGAAATTGGTTTTTCTAAATCCGATATAGCTCTTTATTCAAAAACTTTTGGTTGGATAACTACAGTAATTTTTACTTTATTAGGAGGAATGTTCGCTATTCGGTCAGGAGTTGTAAAATCGATGTTTTTGGCAGGAATATTGATGGCATTAACAAATGTTCTTTTTTCTTTTTTAGCATGGAGTGATAAATCATATTTATTATTTGCAATAGCGGTTATTTTAGATGATATGGCAGCTGCTTTTGCAACAGTTGCGTTTGTTGCTTTTATATCTTTATTAGTAGACAGAAATTATACTGCTACACAATATGCCCTGCTTGCTTCTTTAGGTACAGCAGGAAGAACTACACTTGCTTCTTCCTCAGGTGCATTAGTAGATTGGCTAAATGGTGATTGGGGTATATTTTTTATTATTACAGCTTTAATGGTAATTCCATCACTTATTCTTCTATATCTGATGAAAAATAAAATTAAACTTAATGACTAATTTATTTTCAACATCATTAATAAGAAATATTTATAAAAAACCATCGAAAAAATCAGAGATTACAAGTCAAATAATATATGGAGAAAAAATAAAAATTATTAAGAACAAAAATAGATGGTTAAAAATTAAGACATATAATGACAATTATTCAGGTTACATTAAAAACGAAAAACTTAAAGAAGGCTTAAAAATTATTTTTAAAACTAATAGATTAAAAACTAGAATATTTTCTCAAAATAAAAAAAAAAACTTTCTTACATTTAATAGTAGATTGCCAATGATTTCGAAAAGAAAAAAATTTATAGAATTTGAGAAGGGTAAATGGGTAAAAAGGACAGATATTAAACCAATAAATTACAAAGACAGAAATTTTGTTAAAATTTTAAAGTCTTTTATAAATTGTAAATATGCCTGGGGTGGTAAATCATACAAAGGTATAGACTGCTCGGCACTTGTTCAATTGTACTATCTTTATAATAATAAATTTTTTCCAAGAGATACAAAAGACCAAATATCTTTTAAAAAAGGTAAAAAAAAATTAATCAAATTTTCAAGAGGCGATATTATCTACTGGAAGGGTCATGTAGCTGTTTGTCTGGATAGAAGTAAACTTATTCATGCGTATGGACCTAGAAAAAAAGTATTAATAATGAATATAAAAAAAACTATTGAATTAATTAATGAAACAGCAAAACTCAAGGTAAAAAAAATAATAAAAATTTAAAAAAATGAATTTAGAAGAAAAATTTAATATTTTAGTAAATAAAATGAATTTTGGTCATTATGACGAGGTTATTTTTGAAACCAACTATTTAATTAAAAAATTTCCAAAACAAGAAGCGTTATATAATCTTTTGGCTCTTACTTACCAGGCAAAAGGTGAATATGATAAATCAATTGACCTATTAAATGATGCGTTAAAAAGAAGTAAAAATAACACAAATTTTATAAATAATATTGGATTAGGGTATTACAGAAAAAAAGATTATATCAAAGCAGAAAGTTATTTTAATAAAGTTTTAGAATTAAACCCAAGATTTATAAATACTATTAATAATCTTGCTGGTTTATACAATGAAATTAATAATACAAATGAAAGTGAGAAGCTTTACTTAAAGGCTTTGAGTATTAATGACAATGTTTTAGAGACAAATTATAATTATGCATCATTTCTTCAAACTCTAGGAAGATATGACGAAGCAGAAAAATATTATCAAAAAACTTTAGATATTAATAAAGATTTTACAAGAGCAGATAAAAGTCTAGCAATGTTAAAAAAATATAAAAAGAGTGATAAATATATTTCCTCTTTAGAAGAAAAAATAAAAAATAAAAATCTTCATAGATCAAATATAAAAGATTTATCTTTTGCTTTAGGGAAAATATACGAGGATATAGGTGAATACAAAAAATCTTTTGAGTATATTAAGATGGCAAATGATATTAAAAAACAGTTAACAAAATTTGATATTAATAACGAAATCAAATTTTTTAAGAAAATAAAAAATTTTCATGAAAAAGCTAAAATAAAAAATTTACAAATAACTGAAAATAAAAAAAAAATAATATTTATTTTAGGTATGCCTAGAACAGGAACATCTTTAGTGGAACAAATTATATCTAGTCACGATAAAGTTTTTGGTTCTGGAGAATTACCATTTTTAGACCAGTACTTCAGAAGATATCTAGAAAATTTTGAAGAACAACAAAACGTAGAGGAAGATCTTGCAAAATTTAAAGAAAATTATTTAACTATAATTGAAAAGATGACAAGTTCTGATGTTGTTACAGATAAGGCACCACTTAACTTTAGATGGATAGGTTTAATTAAGTTAATATTTCCAAATGCAAATATAATTCATTGCAAAAGAGATCCTCTTGAAAACAGTTGGTCTATTTACAAAAATGATTTTGAGGGAGGAATGTTATTTTCCAATAATGCCCAAGACATAGCAAGTTATTACAATATTTATCTAAATTTAATGTCTTATTGGAAGAGTTCTTTTAATAAAGATATTTATGACCTAAATTATGAAGACTTAATAAATAATCCCGAAAGCAAAATTAGAGAAATAATTACTTTTTGTGGGTTAGATTGGCAAGATGCGTGTTTAGAATATTACAAAAACAAAAAATCAATTAAAACTGTAAGTTTTAGCCAAGCAAGAAAACCAATTTATAAAGACTCATTGAAAGGTACTGCAAAATTTAAAAATTATATTCAAGATTTAGAAAATGCGCTATCTTCTTCCAAAGTCAGGTAAATTAACGTCTTGTTTTGAAGAAACTATTTTTTTTCGAATTTTTTTTGACTCTTTCATTATTTTAATTAATTTTTTCTCATTTTTTGTGTTAATTAATTTTTTTATTTGACGCATATTGTTTAAAAAAAGGTCAATTCCCTTAGTAATGTTTTTATGATTATTGAGAAATATATCCTTCCACATAATCTCATTTGAGGCTGCAGTTCTTGTAAAATCTCTCAGACCGCCTGCACTAAATTTAACTATATTTGATTTTTTTTTCTTCTCAAAATTCATTGCCGTTTTTACCATATTATATGCAACAAGGTGTGGAATATGGCTTGTAATTGAAAAAATATGATCATGTTCTTTTAAATTCATGTAAACTATATTGCATCCAATTTTGACCCAAAATTTAGATAAAATTTCCATATGTTTTTTATTTATATTTCTATCTTTTATTAAAACACACCATTTATCAGAAAATAATTTTTCGTTGCCAAACTTAGGACCACTTACTTCAGAACCTGCAATTGGATGGCTTGAAATCCAACTTATATTTTTTTTAATTCTCGGTTTTATTTTTCTAAATATTGCTTCCTTTGCTGAACTAACATCAGTAACTATTGTATTTTTATTAATATATTTTTCTATGTTGTTAAAAATTTTTAAATACTCGCCTAAATGAGTACAAATTATTATCATATCCATTTTAGGAATTTGTTTTTGGGATCCTTTTAAAACCTCACAATTGAATCTTAGTTTTTTAATTTGATTTATATGTTTTTTTGATTTTTCTAAAATAAAGATTTTTTTTGATATTTTTTTTTTAATTGAAGCTCTTAAAATTGAAGAGCCAATTAAGCCACATCCAACAATTAAAATTTTTTTAAACATTTTTAAATATTTGTGTTATCTCTTTGAGAAATAATTTATTTTCTGCGCTATTTCCAATAGTTAATCTCAAATGGTTATCAATCCCGTAAGTATTCATTTCTCTGAGTATAATTCCTTTGCTTTCTAATTTTTTTTCAACTGAAATTGCTGTCAGCTTACAACGATTAAAATTAAGTAAAAGAAAATTCGCACTTATTTTATTTGAGTAAATATCAAACTCTTCCAGACTTTTTTTAATTTTTTTACTCCAATATAAGTTATGTTTAATTGATTTATTAATAAATTTATTGTCTTTTAAAGCCTCAATTGCGCATAACTGTGCAATTTCATTTACATTAAATGGTGGTTTAATAAAATTCAAAGCTTGAATAATTTTTTTATCTCCATAACCCCACCCAATTCTTAAAGCTGCTAATCCATAGATTTTCGAAAATGTTCTTAATATGAAAACATTTTTAGAATTTTTAAAAATCTTTAATCCTGATGCATAATTATTATCCTTCATATATTCATAATATGCATCATCTATTACTAACAAAATATCTTTTCTTAATTTTTTTCTTAAATTAATTAATTCATTTTTGTAAAGGTATGTGCCTGTAGGATTATTAGGATTTGCTAAAAAAACTATTTTTGTTTTTTTACTCACTTTATTAATTATATTATCTATCGAAATCTTAAAATTTTTCTCTTTTGAAAAAACTACTTTAGCACCTGAAATAGATGAATAAATTCTGTACATTAAAAAACTAAATTCTGGAACAATTACTTGATCACCTTTGCTTAAAAATAATTGGCATAGCATTTGAATAATCTCATCAGACCCGGATCCACAAATTACTTTATTGGCATCACAATTAAATTTAATTGAAATTTGTTTTCTTAATAATTTAGAGGTGTAATCTGGATATTTTGAAGTGCTTACATTTTTTCTTAAGATTGCTCTCACTTTTGGACTTGCGCCTAACGCAGACTCGTTAGCAGATAATTTTATTATTTTTCTAGTTTCTTTAAAATTTGGAATTTCGTATTTTCCTGGCTTATAAGATTGAAATTTTAGTTTTTTAAATTTGGCTAATTTCATAATTTTATATTTTTCTGGTATATATAGTTAAATTATAATTTTTTTAAATTAAATAAGTAAAATTCTTATTAAAATTTGACATATAAAATTCTATAATGTAAGAACAACTTGCGCTGATTTAAACTGAATTGCGAGCGCTTAAAAAAAACCGCTAAATAAGTTTTTTTTCTCCAATTCATCAGCATTTAAATATGAACAAATTTAAAGATATAAAGAAAATAATCGTTGAAAAACCTTTAAAATTAGATTGTGGACAGACAATTAATAATTACCCATTAGCATATGAAACTTATGGAAAATTAAACGGTGACAGAAGTAATGCTATAATGATTTTTCATGCTTTGACTGGAGATCAATTTGCATCGGGAATTAATCCAATTACAAAAAAAGATGGTTGGTGGAATTATGCTCTTGGACCTGGAAAGGCAATTGATACTGATAAATATTTTGTGATTGCTTCAAACGTGATAGGTGGATGCATGGGTTCTTTTGGTCCAAGTGATATTAATCCTGACACAAAAAAACCTTATGGTACAAACTTTCCAGTTATCACAATTAATGACATGGTTAATGCTCAATATAATCTCTTAGATTATTTTAAAATTGAAAAATTATTCAGTGTTATTGGGGGATCTATGGGTGGTATGCAGGTACTTCAGTTTGTATCCAACTTTCCTAATAAAGCTCTTACTGCAATTCCAATTGCTTGTACTGCAAGTCATTCAGCTCAAAATATAGCCCTAAATGAACTTGGCAGACAATCAATAATGGCCGATAGAAATTGGCAAGATGGGTTCTATGAAGAACAAAATAAACAGCCAGATAAAGGTCTTGCTGTTGCTAGAATGGCAGCACATATTACTTATTTATCTAAAGCAGGACTTCAAGAAAAATTTGGAAGAAAATTGCAAGAAAGAGACGATTTAAAATTTAGTTTTGACGCTGACTTTCAAATAGAAAGTTATTTAAGATACCAAGGATCAGTTTTTGTAGATAGGTTTGATGCAAATAGCTATTTATATATTACAAGAGCTATGGATTATTTTGACTTAACAAAAAAATTTGGCGGAAATTTATCAAAAGCTTTCGAAAAAAGTGATACTAAGTTTTTTATTATATCGTTTACTTCAGATTGGCTTTATCCAACATCTGAAAATAGAGATATTGTAATTGCTCTAAATGCTATTGGTAAAAACGTAGGATTTGTCGAAATTTCTTCTGATAAGGGTCATGATTCTTTTTTACTTGATGTTCCAGATTTTTTAAACACCGTTAAATATTTTTTAAATACTTCTTACAAACAAATTCAATGAAAAAAGAATTTTATAATATTGCAAAACTAGTAACTCAAAATTCTAAAATCTTAGATGTAGGATGTGGAAATGGTGAACTTATGAAATATATTACAGAAAATATTAGCAAAGATATTAGAGGAATTGAATTATCAAAATCCAACGTACAAAAATGTGTTGAAAAAGGTCTAACAGTCATAGAAGGAAACGCAGAAAAAGATTTAAGGCAATTTCCAGATAGTTCTTTCGACTTTGTAATCCTCAGTCAAACTTTACAGGCTTTCTTAGATCCAGAAAATGTATTGAATGAATTACTAAGGATTGGAAAAAAAGCAATTGTATCAATTCCAAATTTTGGGCATTGGAAAGTTAGATTACATTTGCTTTTAAAAGGTACAATGCCAGTAACCAAAAATTTACCAAATGAGTGGTACAATACACCAAACCTGCATATGTGCACTATTAAAGATTTTGAAAATTATTGTAAAGAAAGAGATATTAAAATTAATATAAAAAATTTAAAGTTTCACAATTTTTTTTCAGAATTAGGAATTTTTATATTGGAGAAATAGAATGAAAATAGAAATAATCAAATGTCTTGAAGATAACTTTTCATACTTACTAATTAATGAAAAAAATTCTGATGCGTGTGTAGTTGATCCTGGAGAGTCTAAACCAGTTTTGAAATTCATTGAAGATAATAAAATAAATTTAAAGTATATTTTGAATACTCATCACCACGGAGATCATATAGGTGGTAATAATATATTAAAAAATAAATTTAACGCAAAAATTCTTGCGTCTGAAAATGATAGAGAAAGAATCCCTGAGATTGATATTTTTTTAAGCGATGGTCAAATTTGGAAGGATGATATATTTGAGTTTAAAGTTATTAGTGTTCCAGGACATACTATGGGACATGTCTGTTTTTACTTTTTTAATGAAAAAATAGTCTTTACCGGAGACACATTATTTTCCCTAGGATGTGGAAGAGTTTTTGAAGGAAGTAATGAGGATATGTTCAATTCATTAACAAAATTAAAAAGTTTGCCGCCAGTAACCAAGGTATATTTTGGGCACGAATATACATTAAATAATTCTATTTTTTGTAGTAAATTTGATGAAAATAATTCTGAACTTGATAGAAAAATTATTGATATTAAAAAAAAATTAAATAATGGACTTCCTACTGTTCCATCCTCAATAAAAGATGAATTAGATTGTAATATTTTTTTGAGAGCAAAAACCTTGAAAGAATTTTCAAAATTACGGGATTTAAAGGATAATTTTTAATCGATAATCCTTGACTAAAAATACCTTAGATCTATATTGCAGCATTATTTAGGATAAATTTTATGTCATTTGCAGTCATACAAACTGGTGGAAAACAGTACAAAGTTAAAGCTGGAGAGATACTTAAAGTTGAGAAATTGATCGACAAAGACAAGGTTGAGTTTAAGAATATCTTAGCTTATGGAGATGAAAAAAATGCTGAGGTTGGCTCTCCAAAAATTGAAGGTGCGAAAGTTGAAGCTGAAATTTTAAAAAATGGTAAAAATAGAACTGTTTTAGTTTTCAAGAAAAGAAGAAGAAAAAATTCAAGAAGAAAAAATGGACATAGACAAGAATTTACATTGGTAAGAATAAGTAAAATTTTTGCTAAAGATGGCAAAGTACTCTCGGAAGCTGAAAAATATAAAAAAGTAGAGAAAGAAAAAACTAAAAAAGAAGAAGCTAAAAAGTAAATATAGAGAATAAATTATGGCAACAAAAAAAGCAGGTGGATCGTCAAGGAACGGAAGAGATAGTGCTGGTAGAAGACTTGGTGTCAAAATTTATGCAGGCCAAAAAGTCATTCCGGGCAATATAATTGTAAGACAAAGAGGTACAAAAATATTTCCTGGAGAACATGTCGGAATGGGAAAAGATCATTCAATTTTTTCAAAAATTAAAGGAACAGTTGAATTCAAAAAAACAAAATCAGATAGAACTTTTGTATCTGTAAAGCCCAATTAATATACAACATATTAAAATAAAGGTGTTGTATTATGAAATTTTTAGATCAAGTCAAAATATTTGTTAAAGCGGGTGATGGTGGATCAGGATCTCCAAGTTTTAGAAGAGAAAAATTTATAGAATTTGGAGGACCGGATGGTGGTGATGGTGGCAAAGGTGGATCAGTAATTTTAAAATCTGAAAGAAACCTAAATACATTAATCGACTATAGATATCAGCAACATTTTAAGGCTCAAAGAGGAGGAGATGGCAAAGGAAAAAAAATGACTGGCAAAGGTGGGGAGAACCTTTACTTAAAAGTCCCAATCGGAACTCAAGTTTTTGAGGAAGATAATAAAACACTTATTTTTGATTTTAAAAAGAATAATGATGAATTTGTTGTTGCGACTGGAGGAAAAGGTGGTTTTGGAAACACTAAATTTAAATCATCAACAAATAGGGCACCTAAAAAATTTACTAAAGGTATTAAAGGTGAAGAATTTTGGATTTGGCTTCAATTAAAAACAATTGCTGATATTGGTATTATTGGACTACCTAATGCAGGAAAATCAAGTTTACTTGCATCAATGACAAGTGCAACACCAAAAATTGCAAATTATAAATTTACAACACTCAATCCTAATTTAGGAGTTGCAGTTTATGATGATAAAGAAATTACTCTTGCCGATATCCCTGGTTTAATTGAAGGGGCACATTCAGGTGTAGGTTTGGGAATTAAATTTTTAAAACATATTGAAAGATGTAAAACACTTCTTCATTTAATAGATATTAACGAGGAAGATCTCGTATCATCATATAAACAAGTGAGAAATGAACTTAAAAGTTACGGAAAGGAATTGATTAAAAAAAAAGAAATTATAGTATTCAATAAAATTGACCTGCTTCAAAAAAATAATATAGATAAAAAAGTTAAAGATTTTGAAATAAAAATTAAAAAGAAAACGTTTAAAATGTCCACAATTCAGTCGAAAAGTGTTTCAAACATAAAATCTAAGTTAATAAATTATGTATCTTAAAAATTCAAAAATTGTTGCCGTAAAAATTGGATCATCTTTATTAATTGATAACAATATGAAAATAAGGACAAAATGGTTAACCGAATTCTCTAAGGATGTTAAAAAGCTAGTAGATCAAGGTAAGAAAGTGATAATTATTACCTCTGGCGCTATAGCTCTAGGATGTAAAAAATTAAATTTAAAAAAAACAAATTTAAAGTTGGATAAAAGTCAGGCAGTGGCTTCGATTGGACAAATAGAATTAATGAACCTTTTTAAAAAAAACTTCAATAAAGTAAAATTAAATCTTTCACAGATACTCCTAACTCTTGAGGACACCGAGCAAAGAAGAAGAGCAATCAACGCAAAAAGGACAATAAATAATTTATTTCAACTTGGTTTTGTGCCCATAGTTAATGAAAATGATAGCATTGCTACATCTGAAATAAAATATGGTGATAACGACAGATTAGCCTCTAGGGTAGCTCAAATTTCAAGTGCGGATTGTTTAGTTTTACTCTCAGATGTTAACGGTCTCTATACAAAAAATCCTAAATTATTTAAAGATGCAACTTTAATTAAAGAAATTAATAAAATTGATGAAAGAATCGAAAGAACTGCAAGTAATGAAAGTGGTATATATGGAACTGGTGGAATGAAGACCAAAATTGATGCCGCAAAAGTTTGTCAAAAATCTGGGTGCCAAATGGCAATTGCAAATGGACTAATTTTAAGACCTCTAGACCAAATTCAAAAAAGAAATAATTGTACCTGGTTTATTACAGAAGTGTCTAAACTTGATGCAAGAAAGAAATGGATAATAAGCTCAATTTCTCCAAAAGGTGAATTAATTATTGACGATGGAGCAATTAAAGCTTTAAAACAAGGTAAAAGTTTGCTTGCAGCTGGTATTAAAAAAGTACATGGAAAATTTAATAAAGGTGACCATATTAAAATTCTGAACAAAAATATGATCGAATATGCAAGAGGTTTGAGTTCTTTTTCTTCTGAGGAAATTATAAAAATAAAAGGTCAACATTCAAATAAAATACAAGAATTATTAGGATATATTGCAAAATCTGAAGTTGTCCATAAAGATGATATGGTGGCCATATGATAAACAGATATTTTGAAATAATTGGAAGAAAATCTAAAAAGGCTTTTGAAAATAAGGTTAAAAATGAGTTGAAGAATAAAGTCTTAAATCATTATGCACATTCAATTCAAAAAAACGTAAAATCTATATTATCACAAAATAAAAAAGATATTAGTTACGCAAAAAAAATTGGATTAAAAGATAATTTTATTTCCAGGTTAGAATTAGATACAAAAAAACTTAGAGCCATTATAAGTTCGATCTATTCAATATCAAAATTAAAAGACCCAACTGATAGAATACTAGAACAGTGGAAGAGACCAAATGGTTTAAAAATTAAAAAAGTTTCAGTTCCAATAGGAGTAATAGGAGTGATTTATGAAAGTAGACCAAATGTTACCTCAGATGTTTCGTGCCTGTGTTTTAAATCAGGTAATTCTGTCATTTTAAAAGGAGGCTCTGAAGCATACTTTACCAATAAAATTTTATCTAACCTATTTAGAAGATCTTTAAAATTTCATAAAATTGATCCTAATTTCGTTCAATTTGTAGACATGAGAAGTAGAAAAGTTGTAGATCACATGCTTTCTAAAATGACAAAATATATTGATATAATAATTCCAAGAGGAGGGAAAAGTTTAGTTAAAAAGGTTCAAGATACCTCAAAATTGCCAGTTATAGGTCATCTAGAAGGCTTGTGCCATACGTACATTGACAGTAGTGCGAATTTAAAAATGGCTTTAAAAGTAGTTTTAAATGCTAAGCTGAGAAATACTGCAATTTGTGGTGCAACAGAAACTATTCTATTAAATGATAAATTAATTAAAAAATTTTCTAAATTATTAATCACAAAATTGGAAAATCATGGATGTGTGGTTTATACAGATAATAAAATTAGAAAAGTTTATAAGGGAAACAGTTTTTTAGCATCTGAAAAAGACTGGATGACTGAATATTTAACTTCAAAGATATCTATTAAATCAGTAAAAAATGTAATTGAAGCTATAAATCATATAAATAAATATGGAACACAACACACTGACGCAATTATTTGCAGGAACAAAAAAACATCTAAAATTTTTTTAAAAAATGTTAAAAGTTCAATAGCTATGCATAATACATCAACTCAATTTGCAGATGGTGGGGAATTTGGTTTTGGAGCAGAGGTGGGAATTTCTACGAACAACCTACCACCTAGAGGTCCAGTAGGATTAGGCCAATTAGTATCCTATAAATATGAAGTTTTTGGATCAGGACAAATAAGAAAATAAATTGAATAATTTATTGAAAAATAGAATTGGAATTTTAGGAGGGAGTTTCGATCCAGCACATAAAGGTCATATTAAAATTTCACAAGAGGCAAAAAAAAGATTTAATCTAAAAAATGTTTTTTGGGTTGTTACAAAAAAAAATCCCTTTAAAAAAAAGAGTTTCTATAGCTTGTCTCGAAGAATAACCCTCGCAAAAAAATTAAGTATTAAAAATAAATTTATAAAAGTTATTTTTGTAGAAAATAAATGTAAATCTAACAGAGCTTACAAATACATAAAATATTTGAGTAGAAAACATATTAATGATGATTTTTATTTTATAATTGGTGCTGATAATCTTATAAATTTTCATAAATGGAAAAATTGGAAAGAAATCCCGAAAGTTTGTAAAATATTAGTTTTTGATAGAGAAAATTACAAGACAAAATGTCTTAAATCTGTGGCTTATAAAAAAATTGATAGAAAAAGGTTGAAATTTATTAAATTCAACAAAGTTAATATTTCATCTTCTCAATTAAGAAAAATTTGATAGTCTAGAATGTAATTAATGGATAAAATTTCAAACCTAAAAGCATTAATCCTAAAAACACTAGATACCAACAAAGCTTTAGACATCGTAAGCATTGACCTAAAAAATAAAAGTTCAATCGCAGATTATATGATCATTGCTAGTGGTACTTCATCGAGACATATTCAGGCCTTATCCGAACAAGTAGTTGATAAAATTAAATTAAGCGGTATTAAAAATTGTAAAGTTGAAGGAACTGAAAGCAGCGACTGGAAACTTATTGATGGTATTGATATAATAATTCATATTTTTAATCCTGAAAAAAGAAAATTTTACGAATTAGAGAAAATGTGGTCAGAACTTATTCCAAAAGAGAAATTAATTATATGAAATTATTTAAATTAATTGGATTACTATTTTTAATATTATTTCTCTTTTCAAAACCTTCACATACTGCAAATGATGAAACCACTATTTACGAAAAAATTGATATTTTTAGCGATGTTCTTGACAAAATTAATAAAGAATATGTAGATGAAATTAATCAGAATGAAGTTATGGATGCAGCAATTAATGGTGTGCTTCAATCTTTAGACCCCTATTCAGCATATATGTCTCCAGAGAGTTTTGATAGCATGAGAACTGAAACAAGTGGTGAATTTGGTGGTTTAGGTATTGAGGTCAGTATGGAAGCTGGTGTTGTAAAGGTCATTTCACCTTTGGACGAGTCACCAGCATACGAAGCTGGGGTAAAAGCAGGAGATTATATTGTAAAAATAAATGAACATCAGGTTCAAGGTAAAACTTTAAGTGAAGCGGTAGATTTAATGAGAGGACCTGTTGGTTCAGATATAGAAATTACAGTTAGAAGAATAGGAGAAAGGAAAGCTTTAGTTTTTAATATCACAAGAAAAATAATCAAAATTCAGTCTGTTAAATCAAAAAAGATTGATAAAAATATTGGATATATTAGATTAACGGCTTTTAATGAAAATAGTAGTTCGCAAGTAAGAAAAAAAATAAAAGAATTCGATAAAGATAAAAATATTAAAGGATATATATTAGATTTAAGAAATAATCCTGGGGGATTACTTTCTCAAGCGATAAAAATTTCTGATTTCTTTCTTTCAAATGGAGAGATTGTTTCTACTAAATCAAGAAAAGAAAA
Source organism: uncultured Pelagibacteraceae bacterium (assembly GCA_902582315.1). Lineage (GTDB taxonomy): Bacteria > Pseudomonadota > Alphaproteobacteria > Pelagibacterales > Pelagibacteraceae > Pelagibacter. The sequence goes on along the minus strand of CACHRP010000001.1, from coordinate 5,032 downwards.
TGAAAATAGAAAATGGTTTGCAAATGAAGGCGACATACTAAATGGAAAAACTTTAATTGTATTAATTAATAATGGTTCAGCTTCCGCATCTGAGATATTAGCAGGAGCTTTAAAAGATCATAAAAGAGCTATACTTATTGGAGAGACTACTTATGGTAAAGGCTCAGTACAATCAATTATTCCATTAAAAAATAAAGGAGCTATAAGATTAACTATTTCAAAATATTATCTTCCATCTGGAGTCTCAATTTCTGAAGTTGGAGTTGACCCAGATATTGAAGTCTCCGAAGGTTCTGACGAGTTTAGAATTGATACAGAAAGTGATAATCAATTAGACTTTGCTGTAAAACTTTTAAACGGCTAAAATGAAGACTGATTTTCAAAAACTGCCACTAAGAGACGGTGTGGGGATAGTAGTTTTGAATTCAAAAAATAAAGTTTTTGTTGCAAAAAGAATTGATAATCCAAAAAATTTTTGGCAAATGCCTCAGGGAGGTAAAGATGAAAGTGAAAATTATTTTGAGGCAGCAATAAGAGAACTTCAAGAGGAAACAAGTATAAAAAATGTTACGCTAATTAAAGAAATCGATGATTTTATTACCTACTTACTTCCAAATCATCTTTTAGGGATCATATGGAGAGGAAAATTTAAAGGTCAAAAACAAAAATGGTTTATTATGAAATTTAACGGTTCTGACGATGAGATTGATGTGAACACTCCTAAACCTGAATTCCTAGAGTGGAAATGGGTAGAAATTGATCAATTAATTGATGTTGTAGTTGACTTTAAAAGAGATGTTTACAAAAAAGTTACTAGCGAGATAAAAAAAGTAGTTACTAATTAGAGCTTATAGATTTTAGTACATCGATTTTTTGAGATATTAAAAATCTACTTTGATCGTCTAAATCTTCTTTGCTCAAAAGTTTTTCTGTATCACTTAATGACTGTGATACATAGCTTCTATCAATTTTATCTAGACTAAATATTGAACTTGTCAAAATTGATAATGTATTATCTTTAAATTCTATTATACCATCTTCAACATAATATTTATCTTCTCCACTCTTTGAAAAAACTTTAAGTATTCCTGGCTTTAGAAACGAAATAATAGAAATATGATCTTTTAATATACCCATATCTCCTTCATAAGCAGGTATTAAAACCTCTGTAACATCTTCTTTGCTAAGAAATGATTTTTCAGGATTAACTATTTCTAATTTAAATTCTTCACTCATTATGCAGCGTCTTTTGAAATTTTTTCTGCTTTTTCTATAGCTTCTTCAATAGTTCCTACCATATAAAATGCTGCTTCAGGTAAATGATCATACTCACCTTTGCAGATTGCATCAAAGCCTTTAATAGTAGCTTCTAGTTCTACTAATTTCCCTGGTGATCCTGTAAAAACTTCAGCAACAAAGAAAGGCTGAGATAAAAATCTTTGAATTTTCCTTGCTCTTGCTACTGTCAATTTATCCTCCTCAGACAATTCATCCATACCAAGGATCGCTATAATATCTTGTAAAGACTTGTAGGTTTGTAAAACTTTTTGAACTTCTCTAGCTACTCTATAATGCTCATCTCCTACAATTCTTGGATCTAAAATTCTTGACGTCGAGTCTAGTGGATCAACAGCTGGATAAATTCCTAGTTCGGCTATTTGTCTAGATAAAACCGTCGTTGCATCAAGGTGTGAGAATGAAGTTGCAGGGGCAGGATCTGTCAAGTCATCAGCAGGTACATAGATCGCCTGAACTGACGTAATAGAACCTTTATTTGTAGTTGTTATTCTTTCCTGAAGATTACCCATATCGGTAGCTAATGTAGGTTGGTACCCTACTGCGGATGGAATTCTACCTAACAATGCTGAAACCTCTGAGCCAGCCTGTGTAAATCTAAATATATTATCAACGAAAAATAATACATCTTGACCTTCTTGATCTCTAAAATACTCAGCAACTGTAAGCCCTGATAAAGCAACTCTTGCTCTAGCTCCAGGAGGTTCATTCATTTGACCGTATACCAAAGCAGCTTTTGATCCTGCTCCATCTGGCTTTATTACACCAGACTCAATCATTTCATGATAAAGATCATTTCCTTCTCTTGTTCTTTCTCCAACACCTGCAAAAACTGAGAAACCACCGTGAGCTTTTGCAACGTTGTTAATTAATTCCATAATTAAAACTGTTTTTCCTACCCCTGCACCACCAAACAATCCAATTTTTCCTCCTTTTGCGTAGGGTGCTAAAAGATCAACAACTTTTATCCCTGTAACTAAAATTTCTGTTTCAGTTGACTGATCATTAAATTCAGGCGCTGCTCTATGTATTGGCCAATTTTCCTTTGTTTTAATTTCACCTTTTTCATCAATCGGTTCTCCGATTACATTTACTATTCTGCCTAAGGTTTCAGGACCAACTGGTACCTTTATAGGAGCCCCAGTATCTAATACCTCGTCTCCTCTTTTTAATCCTTCTGTAGCATCCATTGCAATGGTTCTCACACTTGTTTCTCCAAGATGCTGTGCAACTTCTAAAACAAGTCTGTTATCACCATTTTTACACTCTAGTGCAGTTAAAATCTCAGGTAGTTCTCCATCAAATTTAACATCAACTACCGCTCCAATAATTTGTGTAATTTTTCCTTTTCTCATAATTATAAACTCTCCGCTCCTGATATTATTTCTATTAATTCCTTTGTAATGGCTGCTTGTCTACTTCTGTTATATTGTATGGTAAGTTTATCAACCATTTCTCCTGCATTTCGTGTCGCATTATCCATAGCGCTCATTCTAGATCCCTGTTCACTTGCAGAATTTTCCAACATCGCTTTGAAGATTTGCGTAGAAATGTTTTTTGGCAACAAATTGCTTAATATTTCATCTTCCTCTGGCTCAAATTCATAATTATCTTTTTCATTATCATTGCCAGTTTCAGAAGATTTTAGAGGAATTATTTGCTGAGCCTGTGGTATTTGAGTAATTACATTTTTAAATTTATTATAAAAAATGGTGCATACATCAAATTCATTTTTTTGAAAACTTTCAATAATTATTTTAGATACTTTCTCAGCGTCAAAAAAATTAATATTTTTTGACTCTTTAAAAGATATTTTATTCACAATTTTATCATTATATTGCCTTTTCAATTGATCATAACCCTTAGATCCAACAGTAATTATTTTTAAATTTTTTCCTTCACTTGTAATTTTACTAAAATGTGCTTTTGCCTTTTTGATGATATTTGAGTTAAATCCTCCACATAAACCTCTATCAGAAGTTAAAACTACACATAAATGAACTTTATCATTCCCTGATCCAGCTAAAAGTTTTGGTGCATTTTCTTTGTCTGATATACCGTTTGATAAATTTAAGATTATATTATTCATTTTTTCAGAATAAGGCCGACCTTTTTCTGCATTTTCTTGAGCTCTTTTAAGTTTTGCTGCAGCTACCATTTTCATAGCTTTTGTGATTTTTTGTGTGGATTTAACACTTAAAATTCTCTTTTTTAGGTCATCTAAGCTTGCCATACTTACTTCAATCCTTTTTTAAATTCGTTAATTAGATCAATTAGCATTTTTTCTGCATTTTCTTCTAATTTTCCTGAACTTGAAATTGAATCTAAAATTTCTGGTTTATCAGATTTACATTTTTGCAGAATTTTATTTTCAAAATCAGATATATCTTTTTGATCAATATCATCAAGATATCCTCTAACACCACAGAATACAGAAACTACTTGTTCAGCAACTGTCATTGGTGAGAATTGTTTTTGTTTTAAAAGTTCTGTTAATTTCGATCCTCTGTTTAACAATTTTTGTGTTGATGCATCTAAATCAGAACCAAATTGTGCAAATGCAGCCATTTCTCTGTATTGTGCTAATTCCAACTTCATTGATCCAGAAACTTTTTTCATTGCTTTTGTTTGAGCAGCTGATCCTACTCGCGAAACCGACAAACCTACGTTAATAGCTGGTCTTATACCTTGGTTAAATAGATTTGTTTCTAAGAATATTTGTCCGTCAGTAATAGATATTACATTTGTTGGAATATATGCAGAAACGTCGCCTGCTTGTGTTTCAATTATTGGTAATGCTGTTAAAGATCCTCCGCCATGTTCATCTCCAAGTTTTGCAGCTCTTTCAAGTAATCTGCTGTGAAGATAAAATACATCTCCAGGGTAAGCTTCTCTTCCAGGAGGTCTTCTTAATAATAATGACATTTGTCTATAGGCAACTGCTTGTTTGGAAAGATCATCGTATATAATCAAAGCATGCATACCATTGTCTCTAAAAAACTCTCCCATAGCACATCCTGTATATGGCGCTAGAAATTGCAAAGGTGCAGCGTCTGATGCTGTAGCTGCAACTATAGTTGTGTATTCCATAGCGCCAGCTTCTTCTAAAGTTTTCTGAATTTGTCTTACCGTTGATCTTTTTTGTCCAATTGCAACATATATACAATACAATTTCTGTTTCTCATCTCCACTTTCGTTTATTTTTTTTTGATTTATTATTGTATCTACAGCAACCGCTGTTTTTCCTGTTTGTCTATCACCTATGATTAATTCTCTTTGTCCTCTTCCAATTGGAACTAAACTATCAATTGCTTTTAAACCTGACTGCATTGGTTCACTTACAGATTTTCTTGGAATAATTCCTGGAGCTTTTACTTCAACTCTACTTTTTTTTAAATTTTTATCTAAAGCACCTTTTCCATCAATCGGATTTCCTAAACCATCTACTACTCTACCAAGCAACTCTTTTCCAACAGGAGTGTCAACAATTTCTCCTGTTCTTTTTACTGTGTCACCTTCCTTAATTGCCTTATCATCTCCAAATATAACAACACCAACGTTTTCACTTTCTAAATTTAAAGCCATACCTTTAGATCCATCTGCAAACTCTACCATTTCACCTGCTTGGACATTATCTAAACCATAAACTCTAGCGATACCATCTCCAACTGACAAAACCTGTCCAACTTCTGTAATTTCAGCTTTATCTCCAAATTTTTTAATTTGCTCTTTTAAT